>NZ_SZWE01000001.1:645000-967500 GCF_009669325.1 Roseovarius bejariae | reverse complement strand
CTGGTCAAGGTGACGGGAAGCGGCGCTGAAATGGAGAAACTGGCCAAACGAGCCAAGCGCGATTTGCGCGACGAGGGCGTGCGGTGGGAATTGCGCCACGAGATCACCGAGATTCTGCGCCCGTGGTTCGCCGCCCGCAGGATCGCCGATTTCGGGCCGGAGTTCGACAAGCGGGGCCTGACGTGGTCGGTATTCCGCACCGTGCCCGAGGCGGTGGCGCAAGACCCGGATCTGAGCGAGGCGAACCCGATGTTCTCGCAACTGGATCAGCCGGGGCTGGGCCGTTTCCCGGTGCCGGGGTTCCCCGGCGATTTCTCGGCCAAGCCCCGGATCAAGCCGCAACCGGCGCCGCAACTGGGCCAGCATACCGAGGAGGTGCTGGGCGACGTGGCGCGGTTGACCGATACCGAGATTGCGCAACTGCATGACAAGGGCGTCGTGCAAAGCCCGGGATATACTGCGCGTTCTGCGGCCTGAGATCGCCATTGTTGGATATTCCGGGCGCCTCCCGCGCCTGTCGCGAAATGGCTTGATGTTTCGGCGTATCTTTAGTTAGTAATTGATCACTAACTAAGGGAGTCGCCATGTCCGACCGTCGCAAATCCTCGGGCGATCGCAAGGCCGAGATTGTCGAGGCCACCTTGCGCCTGTTAACGGTGACGCCGGTCGAGGCCCTTTCGACCGCGCGGATCGCTGACGATATAGGGATCACCCAAGCCGCGATTTTCCGGCACTTCCGGACGAAAGATGCCCTATGGGCGGCGGTTCTCGAAGCGGTCGAGGCCCGCGCTGTCAGTGCATGGGACGCGGCGGAGGAGGGGCAGACCACGCCCTTGGCGCGGTTGCGGGCGGTCCTGCGGGCGCAATTGGGTTTGATCGCCTAGGTGCCCGCGATCCCGGTGCTGATCTTCAATCAGGGGCGTGCCACGGCCGAAACCGCGATGCGGCCCATTCACCTGCGTGTCATGCAAGGTCTGCGCGCCCGGATTATGGCGCAATTGACGGCCGCGACCGAGGCCGGAGACCTCGCCAACTTGGCGCCCGAAGATGCCGTTGACCTGTTCCTTGGGCTGGTTCAGGGGACGGTTCTGCGTTGGCGGTTGTCGGATTGTGCGTTTGATCTTGTTGCCGAAGGTTTGCGGCTTGTGGATATTCAAATTGCGCTGATGTGCGCCCCCGGCCCGGAGGTTTGAGATGAAACGTACCCGTATCCTGCGCCTGTTGCCGCCTGTGGCGGTTGGTATCGGCCTTGCTGTCTGGTTGATCTCGGGGGCGGAGCCGCCCGAACGTGTCGAGGGAGAGGTGCGGTCTGTCACGGCGCGCGTCCTGACAGTCACCCCGCAGGAAGTGCCCCCCCGGCTGCATGGCTATGGCACCGTGCGCCCGGCCCGCAGTTGGCAAGCGGTGGCCGAGGTCGCAGGCGCGGTGACATATCGGCACCCGGACCTTGAAACCGGCAAGATCATTCCCGCCGGGACCAAGGTGCTCGAGATCGACACCACCCGTTATGATCTGGCCCTGCGGCAGGCCATGGCGGATCTGGCCGCGCTCAGGGCCGAGCGGGCACAGATCGACCTAGAGGCGGAAAACACCCAGAGCATCGTGAAGATCGAACAGGACAGGCTGGCCCTTGCGGAAAGTGACCTTGAGCGGGTTCGAACGCTGGTCGAGCAGGGGACCGCGCCGGAAAGCCGTCTGGACGAACAGAGGCGCGCGACCTTGCTGTTGCGCCGTGCGGTGCGGGAGCTTGAAAATACGCTGGCGCTGGTTCCGTCCCGCCGGGCGCGGCTGGAGGCACAGATCGCGCGGGCCGAGGCGGGGCGGGACCGGGCGCGGAGAGAGCTGGACCTGACCCGGATCGAAACGCCCTTTGCCGTGCGGATCGGCAAGGTTCATGCGGAGCGCCATCAGTTCGTGCCAGCGGGTGGGCCGCTGGTGACGGCGGACGGAACGGCGCGGGCCGAGGTGACCGCGCAGTTCCCGATTGACGGTTTCCCGCGCCTTGTGGGGGCGGTGGCCGGTGATGGCGTCGATCTTCAAACCGCGGATCAGGAGGCGGTTCTGGGTAAGCTGGACGCGCAATTGCGGCTGGTGTCGGACATGCGGCAAACATGGCAGGCCCGGGTGATCCGGATCGAGAACGCGCTTGATCCGCAGGCGCGCTCGGTGCCCGTGGTGCTTTCGGTCGAGGCGCCCTATGCCGGGGCACATCCGCCCCTGAGTTTGCCGCTGGTGCCGAACATGTATGTCGAGGCCATCCTGACCGGCCCGCCGGGGGCGCCGCGTGTCGTTATCCCCGCGAATGCGGTGCATGAGGGCGATACGGTCTACCTGCGCGATCAGCAGGGGCGTCTGGCCCTGCGTACCGTTGAAGTGGGGTGGCGACAGGACGGTATGGCCGTGATCAACGAGGGATTGTCCGAGGGCGATGAAGTGATCGTCGATGACGTGGTTCCGGCCTTGCCGGGCCTTCGGGTGATCCCGGCGGGGCAGGGGCAATGATCGGCTGGTTTGCGCGCCATCCCACGGCGGCCAACCTGCTGCTGGTGTTGATCGCCGCCATCGGGATCATGGCGGCCCCCGCCCTCAAGCGCGAGACCTTCCCCGATTTCCGCCCGACCGAGGCGGAAATAAACGTGGTCTACCGGGGGGCCTCGGCGGCGGAGGTGGAGGATGCCATCTGCCGCCGCATCTGGGATGCGGTCGAGGCCGTCGAGCACCTTGAGGAACTTACCTGCACGGCGCAGGACAACGCGGGCCGCGCGGTGGCCACCATGGCGCCTGGGGGCGAGGCGGGCCGTTTCGTCAACGACCTGCGGACCGAGGTGACGGCGGTCGATGACTTCCCCGAGGGCACCGATCCGCCGGTGGTGCGCCAGTTGCACCGCACCGACAGGGTGGTGTCGGTGGCTGTCGCCGGTGATCTGCCCGAGCCCGCGTTGGACCGCTATACCGCCGCGCTGCGTGACAGGCTGGCGGCGCTGCCCAATGTGGCCGGGGTCAGTCGTACAGGGGTCGGGGAGCGGCAGTTTCGGATCACGGTGCCGCGCGCCGTGCTGGTGCAGCACGGGCTGACCGCCTCGGCGCTGGCCGCGCGGATCGGCGCGCAAAGTATTGACCGGCCCCTAGGCCTATTGGAGACGCCGGAGCGCGACATCGCGCTGCGCTTTACAGATGAACGCCGCACCGCTGCGGCGTTGGCTGGGATCGTGGTGTTGTCGAAACCCAATGGTGCGGAATTGACCCTTGGACAGATCGCCCGGATCGAGGAGCGGTTCGACCCGTCCGAGGCGCGCGCCCTTCTGGATGGGCAACGCGCGGTGTTCCTGCAAGTGGACAAGGCGCTGGGCGCTGATGCGCTGCGGGTGTTCGACCGGGTCGAGACGCTTGTCGAGGCCGAGCGGACCACGCTGCCCGAGGCCGTTCGTATCGAGATCGTGCAGGACATGACCTCGAACGTGCGCGACCGTCTGGCGATGCTGGTCAAGAACGGGGCCATCGGCCTTGTCCTTGTGGTCGCGGTGATGAGCCTGTTTTTCCGCCCCGGCTATGCCATCTGGGCGGCGATGGGCCTGCCGGTGGCCTTTCTGGGGGCCTTTGCGGTCATGGCGCTGACCGGGCTGTCGTTGAACATGATCACGCTGGTGGCGCTGTTGATGGCCATCGGGATCGTGATGGACGATTCCATCGTGATCTCGGATGCTATTGCCGAGGCTTCGGCCGAGGGGCATTCCCGGACAGAGGCCGCGATAAAGGGCACCCAGCGTGTTCTGCCCGGTGTCGTGTCGTCCTTCATAACGACGGTGGCGATCTTCGCGCCGCTCTCGTTTCTGGCCGGGGATCTCGGGGCGGTGCTTGAAGTGCTGCCTGTCGTCCTGATCGCGGCGCTGGCGGCAAGCCTGCTTGAAGCGTTTTGGGTGCTGCCGCATCACCTGTCGCATGGGCTGAAATCCGCGAACCGGCCTCCGTCCGGTGCGCGCGCCTGGTTCGAACGGGGGTTCACGCGTGTCCGCGACCGGGGGCTGGGGCGGCTTGTCGATGGGGCGATTGCCTGGCGCTATCTGGTGGCCGGTGCGACGCTGGCGTCGCTTATCGTTACGGTGGGGTTGATGCGTGGCGGCTATGTGCAACGCGAGGCGCTGCCGGATATTGACGGTGACGTTCTGGAGGCGCAGATCCTGATGCCGCAGGGCACACCATTGAGCCGGACCGAGGAGGTCGCGGCGCATGTCTCCGAGGCGCTGGCAGCCGTCAATGCAGAGCTGCGCAAGGATCAGCCGGACGAGGCGGACCTCGTGCAATCCGTGCAGGTCACCTATGGCCAGAATGTCACCGCTGGCGAGACCGGCCCCCATGTGGCCACGGTTTCGGCCGATCTGCTGGAAGCCGGACGCCGCGCAACCACATTGGACAGCCTGATTGCCGCTTGGCGGGCCGAGATCGGGGGCGTTCCCGGTGCGATTGCGATCACGCTGGCCGAGCCGGGGATGGGGCCGCAGGGGCGCGCGGTGGAAATTCGCCTGTTCGGGGACGACCTTGATCGGCTGGAGCGCGCCGGAAGCGACCTGATTGCCGAGCTTGAAACCTATGCCGGTGTTTACAATGCAATGCACGACCTGCGCCCGGGGCGGCCCGAATTGCGGCTGTCACTGGCCGAGGGGGCCTCGGCGCTGGGGCTGAGTGCCGCCGACATAGCCACCCAGATCGGTACCGCCTATCTGGGCGGGATCGTCACCACGGTGCAGGAGGGTGATATTGCCCATGAGATCGAGGTGCAGCAGGCCATCTCTGATCGCGACGCGCGTGATGATCTGTCGGCCTTCGAGGTGCTGTTGCCGGATGGGGCACGGGTGCCGCTTTCGACGGTTGTGCAGATTGACGAGGCGCGCGGTTGGGGCCGTGTCACGCATGTGGACGGGCTGCGGACGTTGACCGTACAGGCGGATGTGGATGGCAGGATCGGCAATGCCGACGCTATCGTATCCGAGCTTACCGGGACGTTCCTGCCGTCACTTGCCCGCGAGATGCCGGGGCTGACCTATGAGGTCGGAGGCCAGAACGCGAATTCCGCGGAGACCGTTGGCTCGATCCTGCGCGGGTTCCTGATCGGGTTGGTGGGAATTTACGTGGTCCTGTCCTTCCAGTTCCGCAGCTACGTGGAGCCGGTGATCGTCATGCTGACGATCCCGCTGGCTCTGGTGGGGGTGGTGCTGGGGCATATGGCGATGGGCTATAACATCTCGATGCCGTCGATCATGGGGGCGGCCTCCTTGGCGGGGATCGTGGTGAACAACGCGATTCTGTTGATCCAGGTGGTCAAGCAACGGATCGCCGAGGGCAGCAGCGGGATGGAGGCGGCAGGGCAGGGCAGCCGCGACCGATTCCGCCCTATCGTGGTGTCGGTGACCACGACGATGATGGGTATGGTGCCGCTTCTGGCGGAAACAAGCACGCAGGCCCAAACCGTCAAACCGCTGGTCATCTCGGTGGTCTTCGGGTTGCTTTCGGCCACGTTCTTGGTGTTGATCGTTCTTCCGGCCTTCTATTCCATTCTGGATGACATGGGCCTGACCACGCGAAAAGGACGGCCGGGCGAGGCCGGGCGGGGGGATTTACCCACCTGAACCCGGCATTCGGAGCGCCCCGGCGATGGCAACATCGGCCAGCGTGCTGCGGTTGAGCTCGGCGTAAAAGGCGGCTTCGGCCATGCGCAGCCGCCCCTTCAGAAGGCAGCGTCCGTCCAGCGTGCAATCGCCGCCCTCCGCACCGAGGCATTCCACCAGCGGATGCCCGGCCTCAAGCGATTGCACGATGTCGCCAAGGCGTATCTGCGCCGGCGGGCGGGCCAGAACCGCCCCGCCGCCGCCACCGCGTCGGGTTCGGATAAGCCCCGCGCGAGACAGGTGCTGCACGATCTTCGCCAAGTGGTTTCGCGACAGGCCGAATTCCTCGGCGAATTCCGCTGTCGAAAACGACTGCTCGGGCGCGTTGGCCATGCGCATCAACATGCGCAGGCCGTAATCCGTGAAAGAGGTCAGGCGCATTTCCGTGTCCTGCTGAATTGGTATTTACAATACCTATTAATGCGAATAGACGGTTTTGCAAACCGAAACCATGCCCGGGTGGCGCCGCTGCGTGCCATTTCCGGGCGCAGGACAAGCCCGATTCCGTGTTTGCAACACCGCGCATAGATTTCACCCTGATCGCTGGCCGCTTCGGACCGGCTCCGGGAGGGATCGGCGGATGACCTGTGCCGCGTCGCGCCACACCCGTCTGCCTGGTCTCGTGCTGGGGCTATGCGCGGTGGTGGCATTGTCGGCGCGGGTCGCGGCGGGCCTTTGGCCAGATCATACCGACCCTCTCCATGTCCTTTCGGGGCTGTGCGTACTCGGCGCTTTCGCCGCGCTTGCCATGTTGCCGGGGCAGGAGGGCGGACCGGACAACGGTTCCATAGACAAGACGGAGACCCAAGCATGACCGATGCCTCCCCACACCCGGCGCCGCCCCGGTGGCCCGCCTTGCCCGGCGGCCCGCTGCGCGCGGCACTTCAGCCTGTTCTGTCACGGGTGGTAAACCGGATCGCGCGCCGGCATCCCGAGATGTTCGCACGCATCGCCCCCTACCAACAGGCCGATTTCATCGTTCTGGCCCGCGAGATGCCCTTTGCCCTGCATCTGCGCCCGGACCCGGACGCGCCCGTTTTTCGCGCGATTCCACGCGACCCTCTGCCGCCGCATGATGCGCGGATCGAGGGGCCGTTCATGCTGCTGTTGCGGTTGGTCGATGGCGAGGATGACGGCGACGCGGCGTTCTTTTCGCGCGATTTGACGATCTCGGGGAATACCGAGGCGGTGGTGTCGCTGCGCAATGCGCTGGATGACGTGGACGGGTCGATCGCGCAGGATACGGCCAACCTGTTTGGTCCGCCGGGCCGGATGGTCCTGAACGCCCTGCGCCGGAGGGCCGCGGCATGACCACGGGTGAACAGTTTTCCCAAGCTGGCGAGTTGGTTTGCCCCGCTGGCACCCCCGCCGCCCTGCGCACCGCCGTCGATGCCGGGGCGGATTCGGTGTATTGCGGCTTCCGCAATGCCACCAATGCCCGCAACTTCCCCGGGCTGAACTTCACGCCCGAAGAGCTTGAAGCCTCGGTCGCCTATGCCCATGCGCGCGGGGCCAAGGTGCTTTTGGCGCTCAATACATATCCGCCCGCCGGGCACGAGGCGCTTTGGCGCGACGCGGCGGAGGTCGCGGCACGCGTCGGTGTGGATGCCTGTATCGTGGCCGATATGGGCGTGGCCCGGCATATCGCCACCACGCATCCCGACCTGCGGCTGCACCTTTCGGTGCAGGCGGCGGCCTCCAGCCCCGAGGCGATCCGGTATTACTGTGAGAATTTCGGGGTCAAACGTGTGGTGCTGCCGCGCATCCTGACCATCCCCGAAATCCGCGCGATCAAGCAGGAAATCCCCTGCGAGATCGAGACCTTCATCTTTGGCAATCACGGCCTCATGGTCGAAGGGCGGTGCAGCCTGACCAACTGGATGACGGGGGAGTCCACGAATATGGACGGTGTCTGTTCGCCCGCCGCCAAGGTGACCTACGAGGAAGACGCCAATGGCGCGTTGCGTTCCTGTCTTGGTGGGTTCACCATCGACAGTTTCGCCAAGGGCGAAACGGCGGGCTATCCCACCATCTGCAAGGGGCGCTACACCGCCCCGCACCGGCCCGAGGGCTATTATGCTTTCGAAGAACCTGTCAGCCTGAACCTGTCGCGGCTTCTGCCCGATCTGATGGCGGCGGGGGTGCATGCCTTCAAGATCGAGGGGCGGCAGCGCTCGAAATCCTATGTCCGCAAGGTCGTGGGCGCCTTTCGCGAGGCGGTGGATACCGTGCGCGCCGGGGCCGAGCCGGACTTGGCCGACCTGATCGCGCTGACCGAGGGGCAGAAGGAAACGCAGGGCGCGTTTCAGACCAAGAAATGGAGATGAGCCGATGGAACTGACGCTTGGGCCGCTGGCCTATCACTGGACGCCCGAAAAACGCCGCGATTTCTATGCCCGGATTGCCGATGAGGCACCTGTGAGCACGGTTTACCTGGGCGAGGTGATCTGTTCCAAGCGCGCGCCCTTTTTCGAGCGCGAGTTGCCGCAGGTGATCGACCGGCTGGAGCGGGCGGGCAAGCGGGTGGTGCTGTCATCGCTGGCCGAAGTGATGCTCAAACGTGAACGGCAAGCCACTTCGGACCTGATGGACAGCGAGGGCCCCGAGGTCGAGGTCAACAATGCCGCGGGGCTCATGGCGCGGGGCGGGCGGGCGCATCGCATCGGGCCGTTCCTGAACGCCTATAGCGTGGCGACCATCGACTGGATGGCCGGGCAGGGGGCCACGCATGTCTGCCTTCCGCCGGAAATGCCGGGGGCCGCGGTGGGGGTCGCCGCCGAGGCCGCCCGCGATCTGGGCCTTGGCGTCGAGGTGCAGGCGTTTGGCCGCGCGCCGCTGGCCGTGTCGGCGCGGTGCTACCATGCGCGCGCCCATGGCCGGACGAAGGACAACTGCCAGTTCGTTTGCGAGGAGGACAGCGACGGGATGCCACTGGCCACGCGGGACGAACAGCCGATCCTCCGGGTGAACGGAATCCAGACGCAATCGGAAAGTTATATCGAGCTTTTGGCGGAATTGCCGGTGATGCGGGACATGGGTATCACCCATGCCCGCCTTTTGCCGCAGGACGTGGATATGGTGGCCGTGGCCCGGATTTTCGACGATGTGATGCAAGGCCGCAGCAGTGTCGAAGAGGGGCGCTCACGCCTTGGCGAGCTTTGTGTCGGCACGGGGTTCAGCAATGGGTTCTGGTATGGCGAAGCGGGCTATCGCCACATCGCCCGCCGGGCCGACGCGGCCTGATGGCGATGTTGGCCCCCGATCCGTTCGGAGCCAATGTTAGCCCGTGACGTCTTCGATCCATGTTTTCGCGGCGACGGCACGCGGAAAACCAAGGGGGCCGATCGACATCATCGCCACCTGCATCGCGTCGGCGCGGGAAACCGTGTCGCCGTCGGCGCGGCGCATGTGGGAATGGACGGCCCCTTCCGATCCTGCCCCGATAGCGAGGGCCAGTTTGACAAGCCGCCGCTCGCGGGCCGTTAACGGGCCGCATGTCGCGGTGGCTTCGCCCAGATCGGAATAGGATTTCCAGACATCGGGAAAGTCGTTTTGTAGGTCGCCAGCGGCGCCGGGAAGATCATCAGCCATGCATCGCTCCTCTCATGTCGAATAATTGTCGATCAGCGGATCAGGTTTTGCAAATCTCTCCAACTCGGACAGGTTCGTGATCTTCACGTCCTCGCCATCCACCTCGACACCATAGGCACGCAGGGCCTTGATGGCACGCGACAGGTTCTCGGGGGTCATGCCCAGAAAAGAGGCCAGACGCCGTTTCTCCATCTGCAATTTGAATTCTGAGGCCCCGTCCACCCGCCTGTGACAGCGCAGGAAATAATTGGCGACCCGTTCGATCGAGGTGCGCAGCTTGAGGTTCTTGGAGGTTTTCACGACCGAGCGGTAGCATTGTGCCAACTCGGTCACCACCGCCCGGGCAAAGCCGTTGTCCTGCTCGAACACCGCGCGGACATTGGGCGAGGGCAGCATGATGATGCGCGATTTCTCGGCGGTGCGTGCCGACATCAGATAGGGTGCGTCCTTGATCGTCGCCGCGAGAATGAAGGTCGAGATCGGGCGCACCGTCGCCATCGAGGTCTCGCGCCCGTTCCAGTTGGCATAGAGTTCGACGCTGCCGGAAAAAACGATGTGCAGAAAATCCGAGTGATCGCCCGCCGTTGTCAGGTCCACCTGCGGCGGAAAGGTTTGCACATAGGCGGCCTTGACCAAGTTCTGGAAGTTTTCCTCTTCCATGTCGCGGAACAAGGCAAGTTCGCGAATCGCCGGTATATCGTCTGCTCGCACGAGGCCTCCGAAACTGGGACTTCACATTGCTTGATGGGTCACTTGATAAATGTCAACCGCTGGATTGATGTCGATTTTCTTTGTGCCCAACATGTTTTTCAGGCGCGACCCAATCAAATTTGACGATCACTTATTTCGCCCAAGGGTGGGGGAACTTTTGATCTGGATCAACCAGTTTCCTCCCTTCGACGCGTTTTGGTGCCCCGGAAACGCGCCGCAGGAGACTGCGATGCATCTTAGGAGGGACCAATCATGAACTCGCTCGAAGGCGTAACTCGCACGGATCAATATCGTGCCCTTGGGCTGAGCACCTTCGCCTTTACCGTCTGCTTTGCCGTGTGGACGATTTTCTCGATCATCGGCGTGAAGATCAAAGGGGAACTCGGGCTTAGTGATACTCAATTTGGCCTGCTGGTGGCCACGCCGGTTTTGACCGGCTCGATCAGCCGGATTTTCCTGGGCGTCTGGACCGAACAGTTCGGCGGCCGGATCATGTTCCCGCTGCAAATGCTGATCACCGCCGTGGCCGTCTGGCTGCTGACTTCGGTACACAGTTACCCGGTGTTCCTGTTGGCGGCACTGGGCCTTGGCCTTGCGGGCGGCTCGTTCATCGTGGGCGTCGCCTATACCTCGCGCTGGTTCGAGAAAGAGCGTCAGGGCACGGCCCTTGGCATTTTCGGTGCTGGTAACGTGGGTGCGGCTGTTACCAACTTTGCCGCCCCGTTCCTCGTCGTCGCGCTTGGCTGGGAAGGGACCGCACGGGTCTATGCCGTGGTTCTGGCGATCACCGCTGTCCTGTTCTACCTGCTGGCCAAGACCGACCCCGAGCACGAGGCCCGCAAGGTAAGCGGTGAAGGTCCGGTTTCGACCGGTCAGCAACTCGAACCGCTGAAGAACATCCAGGTCTGGCGCTTTGCCACTTATTATTTCTTCGTCTTCGGCGCCTTCGTCGCCTTGGCCAGTTTCCTGCCGCGCTATTACGTGGGCGCTTATGGGCTCGAACTGACAACCGCGGGTGTCTTTGCAGGCCTCTACAGCCTTCCCGGTTCTGTCTTCCGCGCACTCGGGGGATGGATGTCGGACAAATGGGGCGCGCGTTCGGTCATGTACCTGACCTTCGTGGTGTCGCTGGTGGTCCTGTTCCTCATGAGCTACCCGCAGACCAGCTATGTCGTGCAAGGTATCACCGGCCCGATCGAGTTCAATTTCGGCCTGAGCGTCGGCGTCTTCGTCGCGCTGACCGTGGCGCTGGGCTTTGTCATGAGCCTTGGCAAGGCGGCCGTCTATAAGCACATCCCGGTCTACTACCCGCATCACGTGGGCTCGGTCGGGGGGCTGGTCGGCATGATCGGCGGCCTTGGCGGGTTCTTCCTGCCGATTGCCTTCGGGATGCTGCTGGACCTCACCGGGGTCTGGACCGCGCCCTTCATGCTGCTCTTCGTGCTGGTCGCGATCATGACCGTTTGGATGCATGTCGCCATCCGCCGTATGGAACGCCGCCGTCACCCGGCCCTCAAGGATGAGAAATACCTCTCGGACGTTCCCGAGACCCCTTTGGCCAAACCCGAGGCGTCAACCGTCGGCATGTCTGAAGCCGGACGCGCACGCCCTGCCGAATAACCCCTTCACGGCGCGACACGCGTGGTCGCGCCGCCCCGGAACCCAATTGAAAAGGACATATGACAAGATGTCTTCCGTATCGACAAACACCGGTAAACTGTTGACCGACTGGCGCCCCGAGGACAGCCAGTTCTGGAAACAAGACGGCGCACGGATTGCGCGACGCAACCTCTGGATCTCGATCCCGGCGCTGCTTCTGGCCTTCTCGGTCTGGATGGTCTGGTCGGTGGTGGTGGCCAAACTGCCCGCCATCGGCTTTGCCTTCACGACCGACCAACTGTTCTGGCTGGCGGCCCTGCCGGGCCTCAGCGGGGCCACGCTTCGCATTTTCTACAGCTTCATGGTGCCGATTTTCGGTGGGCGGCTGTGGACGACCCTCTCGACCGCCTCGTTGCTTTTGCCCGCTGTTGGCATAGGTTTTGCGGTGCAGAACCCCGACACGCCCTATTCGATGTTCCTGATCCTCGCGTTGCTGTGCGGGTTCGGCGGCGGCAATTTTGCCTCGTCGATGGCCAATATCGCCTATTTCTATCCGCGCGCCCAGAAGGGTAACGCCCTGGCGCTGAACGCGGGGCTGGGGAACCTCGGTGTGTCCGTGATGCAGTTCCTTGTGCCGGTTGTCATCACGGCCGGTGTCTTCGGCGCACTTGGCGGTGCACCGCAGGAGATTTCCGATGGCGGGCGCATCTGGTTGCAGAACGCGGGCTTTGTCTGGGTCCCCTTCCTCGTGATCGCGACCGTCGCGGCGTGGTTCGGCATGAACGACATCGCCGATGCCAAGGCCACCCTGTCGGACCAGCTGCAAATCCTGAAGCGCCGCCAGAACTGGATCATGTGCATCCTCTACACCGGCACTTTCGGCAGCTTCATCGGCTATGCAGCGGGCTTTCCCCTGCTGATGAAAACCCAGTTTCCCGAACTGGACATGCTGCACCTTGCCTTCCTCGGGCCGCTTGTCGGTGCTCTCAGCCGGGCAGCGACAGGGTGGATTTCGGACAAATGGGGCGGTGGCCGTGTGACGTTCTGGACCTTTGTCGGCATGATCGCCGCGGTCTATGGCGTGCTTCAGTTCCTGCCGCTGGGCGGTAGCGAGGGCAATTTCTGGGGCTTCTTCGCCTGCTTCATGGCGCTCTTCTTCCTCACCGGCGTGGGCAATGCCTCGACCTTCCAGATGATCCCGGTGATCATGCGTCGCGAAGTGGCCCGCCTGAACCCCGGACAGGAGGACAACGCCGCGCGCAAGCAATCCGAGCGTGAGGCCTCGTCGATCATCGCCTTCACGTCGGCCATCGCAGCCTACGGCGCCTTCTTCATTCCGAAAAGCTATGGCACTTCGATCGCCGCTACGGGCGGCCCGGCCGCCGCGCTTTGGGCTTTCCTGACCTTCTACGTCGTCTGCGCCCTGATCACCTTCGCCGTTTACACGCGCAAGGGTGGCATTCTTCACGACATCGAACGCGGTCAGACGACCACCGCGGCCTGAGCATAAACCCAAGGAGAACACCATGAGCCACCTGCTCGACAGATTGAACTTTCTCCAGTCGAAGGAATTGGAGCCGTTCGCCAATGGTCACGGTCAGGTCACGCGTGAAAGCCGTGACTGGGAGGATACCTACAGAAACCGCTGGCGGCACGACAAGATCGTGCGTTCGACCCACGGGGTGAACTGCACCGGCTCCTGTAGCTGGAAGATCTACGTGAAATCCGGGATCGTCACCTGGGAAACCCAGCAGACGGATTACCCGCGCACCCGCGCCGACCTGCCCAACCACGAACCGCGTGGCTGTGCCCGTGGCGCCAGCTATAGCTGGTACCTTTACAGTGCCAACCGGGTGAAAAACCCGCTGGTGCGCGGCAAGCTGATGAAAATCTGGCGCGACATGCGCAAGACCCTCAGCCCGATCGACGCATGGACCAAGCTGCAAAACGATCCGATCCTGCGCGCGACCTATGTCGAAACGCGCGGCAAGGGCGGCTTCGTGCGGGCCACTTGGGACGAGGCGACCGAGATCACCGCCGCCGCCAATGCCTATACCGCGAAAACCTATGGCCCCGACCGCGTCTTCGGCTTTTCGCCCATTCCCGCGATGTCGATGGTCAGCTACGCCGCCGGCTCGCGCTACCTGTCGCTTCTGGGCGGCACCTGCATGTCGTTCTACGACTGGTATTGCGATCTGCCGCCCGCCTCGCCGATGACATGGGGCGAACAGACCGACGTGCCGGAATCGGCGGACTGGTACAACGCCGGTTTCCTGCTGATCTGGGGGTCGAACGTGCCACAGACCCGCACACCGGACGCGCATTTCTATACCGAGGCGCGCTATCGCGGGACCAAGTCGGCAGTGATTTGCCCGGACTATTCCGAGGCATCGAAGTTCGGTGACATCTGGCTGGCCCCGCAGCAGGGCACCGATGCCGCGCTGGCCATGGCCATGGGCCATGTCATCCTGCGTGAATTCCACCTCGACCGGCAGGCAGCCTATTTCGAAGACTACTGCCGCAAGTATTCCGATATGCCCATGCTGGTGAAGCTGGAGGAAAAAGACGGCCAGCTGGTGCCCGGTCGCCTTCTGCGCGCCGATGATTTCGACGACAAGCTGGGCGAGGATAACAACCCCGAATGGAAGACAATCGCGCTGGATGGCAAATCGGGTAGCTACGTCGCGCCCAACGGCTCCATCGGGTATCGCTGGGGCGAGGACGGCGAATGGAACCTCGAAGAACGCGCCAACGGCGCCGACACCGAGCTGAAGATGTCGCTGATCCTCGATGAGGATCATGACGATGTGGTCGGCGTCGATTTCCCCTATTTCGGCGGCGTTGCCACAGAAAACTTCGTCAAATGCGATCACCCCGATGTCCTGACCCGCAATATCCCGGTCAAGACCGTCAAACTGGCCGAGGGCGAGGCACGTGTCGCCACCGTCTTTGACCTGTTCTGCGCCAACTATGGTCTGGATCGTGGGCTGGGCGGCGATTGGGTGGCCACGGAGTATGACGCCGACATTCCCTATACCCCGAAATGGGCCGAGAAGATCACCGGCGTTCCTGCTGACAAGATCGCCACCGTGGCCCGTGAATTCGCGCTCAATGCCGAAAAGACCAACGGCAAGTCGATGGTCATCCTCGGGGCTGGTCTGAACCACTGGTATCACATGGACATGAACTATCGCGGCATCATCAACATGCTGGTGATGTGCGGTTGTGTCGGCCAGTCGGGCGGCGGCTGGAGCCACTACGTGGGGCAGGAAAAACTGCGCCCGCAGACCGGCTGGCTTCCGCTGGCCTTCGGTCTGGATTGGGGGCGCCCGCCCCGGCACATGAACTCCACCTCGGCGTGGTATGCCCACACTGACCAATGGCGTTACGAGACATTGACCGCCGACGAAATCCTGTCGCCCACGGCCCCCGAGGGCGACTGGGACGCCAGCATGATCGATTACAACATCCGGGCCGAGCGGATGGGCTGGCTTCCGTCGGCGCCGCAGCTCAAGCAGAACCCGCTTGAGGTGGCCAAGGCCGCCAAGGCGGCGGGGCAGGAGCCGCGCGACTATATCGCCGACAAGCTCAAGTCCGGCGAACTGGAAATGTCCTGCGAAGACCCCGACGCGCCCGAGAACTGGCCGCGGAACCTCTTCGTGTGGCGGTCCAACCTGTTGGGCAGTTCTGGCAAGGGGCACGAATATTTCCTCAAGCACCTGCTGGGCACTGACAACGGCGTCATGGGCAAGGATCTGGGCGAGGAAGGCGGCCAGAAGCCGAAAGAGGCCAAGTGGCACGATGAGGCCCCGCAAGGCAAGCTCGACCTGCTGGTCACCATCGACTTCCGCATGTCCACCACGGCGGTCTATTCCGACATCGTCCTGCCGACGGCAAGCTGGTACGAAAAGAACGACCTGAACACCTCGGACATGCACCCCTTCATCCACCCGCTTCAAGCGGCGGTGGACCCGGCCTACGAGTCGAAGTCGGATTGGGAAATCTTCAAGGCCGTCGCCAAGAAGGTGCAGGAGATCGTGCCGGGATACCTGGGGCAGGAAACCGACGTTGTCGCGCTGCCCATCCTGCACGACACGCCCGCCGAGATCGCACAGGACCAGGTGAAGGACTGGAAGAAAGGCGAATGTGACCTGATCCCGGGTAAGACCGCGCCCAACTATGTGCCGGTCGAGCGGGACTATACCGCGATCTACGATCGCTTCACGGCACTTGGCCCCCTGATGGAAAACGTCGGCAACGGCGGCAAGGGCATCTCATGGGACACCAAGGACGAGGTGAAGCACCTGCGCGACCTCAACGGTGTTCACGCCGAGGGTGCGAACGAGGGCCTCGCCAAGATCGAAACCGACATCGACGCGACCGAGGTGATCCTGATGCTGGCCCCCGAGACCAACGGCGAAGTGGCCGTCAAGGCATGGGAGCAACTGGGCAAGGCCACCGGCCAGAAACACGAGCATCTGGCCGAGGGGCAGGAGCACGTCAAGATCCGCTTCCGCGATATTGCCGCACAGCCGCGCAAGATTATCAGTTCGCCCACGTGGTCGGGCATCGAAAGCGAGGAGGTCTGCTATAACGCCGGTTACACCAACGTCCACGAGCTGATCCCGTGGCGCACCCTGACGGGCCGTCAGCAGCTTTATCAGGATCACCTTTGGATGCGGGCCTTCGGCGAAGGCTTCGTCGGCTACCGTCCGCCGGTTGACCTCAAGACCATCACCAAATCGGTGCAGGATGACGGCGACAGCCTTGTGCTCAACTTCATCACACCGCACCAGAAATGGGGCATCCACTCCACCTATACCGACAACCTGTTGATGCTCACGCTCAACCGGGGCGGCCCGGTGGTCTGGATTTCCGAGGTCGACGCGAAAAAGGCCGGGATCGAGGATAACGACTGGATCGAAGCCTACAACGTCAACGGGGCGCTCACCGCCCGCGCGGTCGTCAGCCAGCGGATGCGCGAAGGCACGGTCTTCATGTATCACGCGCAGGAAAAGATCGTGAACACGCCCGGATCGGAAAAAACCGGCAAGCGCGGCGGTATCCACAACTCGGTCACGCGCGCGGTGCTCAAGCCGACACATATGATCGGCGGATACGCGCAGCAGTCCTATGGTTTCAACTACTACGGAACCGTGGGGTCGAACCGCGATGAATTCGTCGTTGTCCGGAAAATGAAAAAGGTCGACTGGCTCGACCGTGAAGCGACCGCAAAGGAGGCCGCAGAATGAGAGTACGTGCACAAATCGGCATGGTGCTGAACCTCGATAAATGCATCGGGTGCCACACCTGCTCTGTCACCTGCAAGAACGTCTGGACCAGTCGCGATGGTGTCGAATACGCCTGGTTCAACAACGTCGAAACCAAGCCCGGCGTGGGCTATCCCAAGGACTGGGAAAACCAAAGCCGCTGGAACGGCGGCTGGGAGCGGACCAAATCGGGCAAGCTGCAACCCAAGCAGGGCTCGAAGTGGCGTATCCTGGCCAATATGTTCGGCAACCCGGACCTGCCCGAGATCGACGACTATTACGAGCCCTTCGATTTCGACTATGACCACCTGAAATCGGCCCCCGAAATGGAGGCCTTCCCCACCGCGCGCCCGCGCTCGAAAATCTCGGGTGAGCGGATGGAGAAGATCGAACACGGCCCCAACTGGGAGGAAATCCTTGGCGGCGAGTTTTCGAAACGCTCGAAGGACTACAACTTTGAAGGCGTGCAGAAGGACATCTACGGGGAGTATGAAAACACCTTCATGATGTACCTGCCGCGCCTGTGCGAGCATTGCCTCAACCCGGCCTGCGCGGCCTCGTGCCCCTCGGGCGCGATCTACAAGCGCGAGGAAGACGGTATCGTCCTGATTGACCAGGAAAAATGCCGAGGCTGGCGGATGTGTGTCTCGGGCTGCCCCTACAAGAAGATCTACTACAACTGGGAAAGCGGCAAATCCGAGAAATGCACCCTGTGCTATCCCCGCATCGAATCCGGCAACCCAACGGTCTGTTCGGAAACCTGCGTGGGGCGCATCCGGTATCTCGGCGTGATGCTCTATGATGCCGACAAGATCGACACGGCGGCCAATGCCCCCAGCGAACAGGATCTTTACGACGCGCAGCTTGACGTGTTCCTCGATCCCAACGACCCGGTGGTGATCGAGACTGCCCGCGCCGACGGTATCCCCGAGGACTGGATCAAGGCGGCACAGGAAAGCCCGATCTGGAAAATGGCGATGGAATGGAAGGTCGCCTTCCCGCTGCACCCCGAATACCGCACGCTGCCGATGGTCTGGTACATCCCGCCCCTCAGCCCGATCCAGAACGCCGCCGAGGCGGGCAAGATCGGCCACGACGGCGAAATGCCCGACGTGCGGTCTCTGCGTATCCCCGTGCGCTATCTGGCGAACATGCTGACGGCGGGGGATGAAGAACCCGTGGTTCAGGCGCTTGAACGGATGTCGGCCATGCGGACCTATATGCGCGCCAAAACGGTTGATGGTGTCATCGACGAGGCCATCGCGGCCCGCGTCGGCCTGTCGGGCCGGGTGATCGAGGATATGTACAAGATCATGGCGCTGGCCGATTACGAGGACCGTTTCGTGATCCCGACCACGCACCGCGAACAGGTCGAAGAAGCCTATGACCTGCGCGGTGGCTGCGGCTTTACCGATGGCAACGGCTGTTCGACGGGCATCTCCAAAGGCTCGCTGTTTGGCGGCAAACGCAAACCCCTGAAAATGCCGGAGGCGATGTGATGATGGATCGTAGTCTGAAAGCCATATCGCTTTTGCTGAGCTATCCCACGACCGAACTTCAGGCGGCCATGCCGGAAATCGGGGCCGTGCTGGCCTCGGACACGCGCCTGACGGCGGCGGCGCGGCGCGAATTGCGCCCGCTGGTGGACTGGCTTCAAAGCGGTGACATCTTCGAGGTACAGGAGACCTACGTGGGCCTTTTCGATCGCTCGCGGACCCTGTCGCTCAACCTCTTCGAGCACGTCCACGGTGAAAGCCGTGACCGGGGCGGCGCCATGGTCAGCCTTGTCGAGATGTACCGCGATGCGGGCTTTGATCCGGTCACCTCGGAACTGCCCGATCACCTTCCCGTCCTTCTGGAATTCCTGGCAACGCGTCCCTTCACTGAAGTCCAGGAAACGCTGGCGGACGCGGCCCATATCCTTGCGGCGCTTCGTGACCGGCTTGCCCGGCGCGAAAGCCCTTATGGTGCCGTGTTCGCCAGCCTCTTGCAGATCGCCGGGGTCAAGGCCGATGCCGGGGCCGTTGCCGAGTTGCTGGAGCAACCGGATGACGACCCGTCGGACCTCGAGGCGCTCGATGCCGTCTGGGAAGAAACCGAAGTCACCTTCGGCCCCGATCCCAATGGCGGCTGTCCGCAGGTGCGCGACATGCTCGCCAAGATGGACACACCTGTTAACCCCGCGCCGGGCCACGCCGCCCCCGCGGCTGAGTGATGGAGGCTCAGATGCATAATTTCCTTTTCGGAATTTACCCCTATATCGCGCTGTCGGTCATGATCTTCGGGTCGATCGCGCGCTATGAGACCGAACCCTTCACGTGGAAATCCAGCTCCAGTCAGCTTTTGCGCCGCAAGCAGCTGATCATCGGCTCGGTGTTGTTTCACGTCGGGGTCCTGATCATCTTCGTCGGTCACCTCGTGGGGCTGCTCACGCCGATTTGGGTCTTCGACGCCATCGGCATCAGCCACGGGGCCAAGCAGCTTCTGGCGGTGATCGCGGGCGGCATCGCCGGGATCATAGCGCTGCTGGGCGGCGGGATGCTGTTCCATCGTCGCTGGACCGATCCGCGCATTCGCCGTACCTCGACCGTGGCCGACATCGGCATTCTCGGGCTGTTGCTGGCGCAATTGGTCTTGGGGTTGGGCACGATTTTCGTGTCGCTTCAGCACCTCGACGGGTATGAGATGACCAAGTTCATGTCATGGGCGCTGGGCATCGTGACCTTCGACGGTCAGGCCGCCAGCTATATTCAGGACGTGGCCTTCATCTTCAAGCTGCACCTGTTCCTCGGTCTCACGATCTTCCTGCTGGTGCCGTTCACGCGGCTTGTGCATATCGCATCGGGGCTGGCCGCGCCGTTCCGCTACCTGCTGACGCGCCGGGGGTATCAGATCGTGCGCTCGCGCCGGTCTTCGGCCTTGGCTGCACGCAACAAAACCCCGGCGGAGTGATCCCATGGCCAACCCGCTTTTCCCCGATATCGTCGTCAACGGAACGACCCTTTCTGCCGCGTCCATCGCGGCAGAAGCCCAAAACCACCCCGCACCGCAGGGCAAGCCCGGCCTTGCCTGGCGCCGCGCGGCGCGGGCGCTGGCCATCCGGCAGCTTCTGCTTGAACAGGCCGACCGGCTGGAGATTGCAGCTGCCCCGCGCGAACTGGCCCCCGGCAAGCTGGAAACCGATGACGAGGCACGCATTCGCGAGGTGCTCGAACAGGTGATCGACCCGGCCCCGGTGACCGAGGCCGACCTGCACGCATTGTATGACCGCGACCCCGGCCGCTACCGTGCGCCCACGCTCTATCAGCCTGCCCATATCCTGTTTGCTGTCCCCGCCGGGGACGACGCGCAGCGCGCGGCGGCCCGGCAACAGGCCGACGAGGTGCTGTCTCAACTACACGAGAACCCGCGCCGGTTTGGCGACCTTGCGGCAAAGCACAGTGCCTGCTCGTCCCGCGATGTCGGTGGCCAGCTCGGGCAACTCAGCAGCGGCGATACCGTGCCCGAGTTCGAGGCGGCGATGGATGCCGCCCCCGTGGGCGAGGTGCACGACAGCCCGGTCGAGACGCGCTATGGCCTGCATATCCTGCGTATGGATGCCCGCGCCGAGGGAGATGTCCTGCCGTTCGAGGCGGTGCGGGGGCGCCTGCGCGAGGCCTGCGAAAAGGCCAACTGGGCCCGCGCGGCGCATGTTTATGTCACCGGCCTTTTGGACGAGGCCCGGATATCCGGCATGGACCTGCAACAGGTGGCCTGACGGGGATGGAGCGGGCTGCGGCATATCCCGATGACGGCGCTGGGCGCGGCGAGGCGTGCCCGGGCCTGCGCGCCAATCCGCTGGACCAGATCGCGGACGAGCATATGGAACAGCGGGTGATGTGCTGCGATCTGGAAACTCTTGTGCATTGCGCGCACCCGCCGCAGGCCCGGGCCATCGCCATCCTGACGCATCTGACAACGGTCTTGCCGCGTCATGTCGCGGATGAGGAAGAAGACCTCTTCCCGCTCTTGCGCCGCCGCGCCGCGCCCGACGACGAAATCCATGAGACCCTCGCGCAACTTCTGGCCGATCACGATGAAAGCGAAACGTCGCTGGACCGCGTGGTGCAGGCCCTGCGACGGGTGTTGTCCTCAAATACCGCCTTCACCGATGACGAGGTTGCTGATGCCGTGGCCTTCGCGACGCATGAACGCCGCCACCTGATCGTGGAAAACGCGATCGTCCTGCCCTTGGCCCGTGGTCTGCTGACCAAGGATGATCTGAAAACCCTGCGCCTGCGCATGGCCCTGCGGCGCAGCGGCCCCGACAGTGAGGAGACCTGACATGCTCAAGGACCTGCTCAAGCGCAACAAGGACTGGTCCATCGACCGCACCGCACGGGAGCCGGGCTATTTTGCCCGGCTGGCCACGCGACAATCGCCCGAGTTTTTCTGGATCGGCTGTTCCGACAGCCGCGTGCCCGCCAATGTGGTTGCGGGGCTGGACCCCGGCGAGGTCTTCGTCCACCGTAACGTGGCGAACGTGGTGCATTCCTCTGACATGAACCTGCTCAGCGCGCTGGAGTTCGCGGTCGATGCCCTGAATATCCGCGAGATCATCGTGTGCGGGCATTATGGGTGTGGTGGGGTGAAGGCCGCGACCGAGGATTTGCCGCATGGACTGGCCGACCACTGGCTTGAACCCATCCGGCGGCTGGCGCGGCAGTATTCGATCGATCTGGCGCAGGCCAAGACCCCCGAGGCGCACCGCGACCGTCTGGCCGAGTTGAACGTGATCGAGGGCGTCCTGCGCGTTTCGGAAACCCCGATATTGCAACGGGCCTGGGCGCGGGGGGATAGGATCGCGGTGCATGGGCTGATCTATGGGCTCAAGGA
The DNA here is from genome assembly GCF_009669325.1 of Roseovarius bejariae. Taxonomy (NCBI): domain Bacteria; kingdom Pseudomonadati; phylum Pseudomonadota; class Alphaproteobacteria; order Rhodobacterales; family Roseobacteraceae; genus Roseovarius; species Roseovarius bejariae. Next base: position 945,791 of record NZ_SZWE01000001.1, on the reverse strand, counting down.
CGGCCTGCTGCGCGACCTGGATTGCACGGTTGCGCGCGGGGAAAACGAAAGGAGGGCGGCAGAATGACCGTTTTCGAGAAACTACAGGCCGCGGCTTGTGACTGCGATCAGTCGGGCCATTCGATGATGTCGGTGCGTGATGCGGTGCAGGCCGCGCTTTCGCTGGCCGCGCCGGTGGAGGGAACCGAGGTGTTGCCACTGGCCGCCGCGCGGGGGCGCGTTCTTGCTTTACCCGTAACGGCAGGGGCAGACATGCCGCGCTTCGATAATTCCGGGATGGATGGATATGCCCTTCGCCATGAGGATCTTGGCCATGATGGATGGATTCCTGTAGCCGGGGTCAGTGCGGCGGGGGATGCGACCAAGGATTTGCCTGCCGGGGTCGCCATGCGGATCTATACCGGCGCCCCCCTGCCGCGCGGGGCCGATACCGTGGTCATGCAGGAAAAGGTTGAGCGTACAGGCGATGAAATACGTCTGATCGCGCCCTGTGATCAAGGCGGCAATATTCGCAAGCAGGGCGAAGATCGACGTGCCGGTGATGACCTGTTGTCGATCGGCGCAACGCTGGATGCCAAGGCACTCGCGCTCTGCGCCGGGGCCGGGGCGGGGCAGGTCACCGTCTATCGCCGCCCGCGCATCGCCATGGTTTTGACCGGAGACGAGATCACCCCGGCGGGTGAGCCCCTGACCGGTGGCGCGATTTGGGATGTGAACGGGCCGATGCTCGATGCCCTGTGTGACGAGGCGGGAGTCGAGGTCGTGGAGACCCGATATGTGGCGGATACGCGCGCGGATATGGCCTCGGCTTTGGGTGACCTTGCCTGTCATGTCGATATGATCGTGACCTCGGGGGGCGTGTCCGTGGGCGACCGCGATCATGTGGCCGGTGCCTTGCACGACATCGGCGCCAAGACTGTCGTGGCCGGTGTTGCCATCAAGCCGGGCAAGCCTGTTACGGTAGCTAATGTGGACGGGGCGCTTGTTCTCGGCCTTCCGGGCAACCCTGTTTCGGCCTTCGTGACGTGGCATGTGCTGGGCCGTCCGCTTGCGGCGCGGCTGGCGGGCAAGACGGGGGCAGTGGACACGCGCTGGCATGTACGCGCCGCCACAGCCCTGTCGCATAAGCTCGGGCGGTGTGAATACCGGCCCGCGCGGATCACGGGCTATGACGGAGACGGCCATCAGGTCATCGCCTGTTCCGATCATATGCATTCGGCCGATCTGGGGCCCTTGGCCGGGGCTGACGGGTTGGTCCTGATTCCCGGCGATGTCGAACAGTTGCGGCAGGGGGATTTGCTGGAATTCCTGCCGTTCAAAGCCCAGTCTTGAGGAAAGAAGAAATGAAGCTTGGATATGTCATAACCGCCGAACGCGGTGCCACCGACCGCCTTTTGAGCGAGGTCGCCGCCCGCTGCATCGCCGAGGGCGTTCGCGTGGCCGGGATCGTGCAAACCAATACCGAATCCGCCAAGTCGCACCTTTGCGACATGGATGTGCAAGTTCTGCCCGATGGGCCGGTCTTTCGGATTTCGCAATCCTTGGGCAAGGAGGCACGCGGTTGCCGCCTTGATCCGGCCGCACTTGAAGCGGCCGTGGGCGAAGTCAGCAAAAGCCTGTCCGCGTCGCCCGATTTGCTGATCGTCAACAAGTTCGGCAAGCACGAGGCCGACGGGCGCGGCTTTCGCGATGTCATCGGCCAATGCCTGCTGGAGGGCGTCCCCGTTCTAGCAGGCGTCAACGGGCTCAATCTTGAGGCCTTCCATGACTTTACCGAGGGGCTGGCCGAGCCATTGGAGGGCGATGCGGCGGCGCTTGTGGCATGGGTCAAGCAAGCTGTTGCCGCGCAAACCCGGGCCGCATGAAAATTATGGCAGCATTCTCGCCGATAAGTCACAGACCGACGCTTGACGGCGGCGGCGAAAGACAATAACACCGCGGCGACTTAGGGGTATAGCTCAGCTGGTAGAGCGACGGTCTCCAAAACCGTAGGTCGCGGGTTCGAACCCTGCTGCCCCTGCCATTCTCCGAAAATCGCGACTTCGCCCATGCCCACGACCTCTTGCTTTGCGGGGCTCTGGATGGTGTTAACCTTGTCGGTTTTTTTGCAATTCATAGCCATTATTTGGCCAATTTCAGCCAATAGCGTTGTCCCATCAGGGTGCAGAGTGCCCGTTTTCAACTTGCCCCGCGCAAGGCGGACACAGGATTGGTGACAGCGTATGAGACATATGGCCAAACGCATTGACCCCGGCTTGCCGGAGGCTGACGGACCTGACCGCACACAAACGACAGGGCGGGACGGCTCGCCCCAAGAAACGCGCGCTGGAACAGCCGACGATATGATCCGCAAGATGATGGCCGAACAGCGGCGCGAAAAGAACCTGCGCAGCCTGCCCGCCATTATGCCGGATGAGCCAAAGGGCATCTCACCAGAAGATCAGGATGCGCGCCGTGCGCGCCTCGAACGCCGTCAGGCGTGGGGCAGGGCACTTAATGCAACACCCTCCACGCATTACGACACGCATCATGAAGAGGCGGAGCATCCGCGCCGCGGCGGGGTGGCACGGTTCTTTCTGCGCGAGGACCGAAGCGGCGACGGGGCAGAGGCGGAGGAACCGCGAACCGAACGCCGCTATGCCTTGTCGCTTGTGATCGTGAGCATCCTGGTATTTCAGCCACAGATGATCCCGGGCCTGCTGACCATGATGTTCTGGACCCTTTTCGTGGCCAGCCTCTTGTTCGGGCCGGGTCGCGTGGTGGATTTCCTGCAAGGGCTGTGGCGCCTGTTCCTGCGGCGTCATCCCGTTCTGGCCGCCAAGCTGCGCGGCATCAGGGATATAACCCGTGGGACAGTCATGAAGAGGCTGCCCGGAAAAATTCGTGCCCGTTGGCTGGCAGGTGGCACAACCAGTCGTGACATGGGCCGGAACGATGACCGTGACGATTCATTCAACGGGCAGCTTGAAGCCGGGGTCTTTCGCGGCTGATACGGGCTGATGGGGCGTCTGTCGCTTCTGGCCTTGAATTCATGGGCCGCTGCGCGTATGTGCCCCCTCACGGCAGCACGGAAAAGAAGATAGCGCACATGGCACGTACGAATCCGCTTCAGTTTATTCAGCAGGTCCGCTCGGAAGTGGCCAAGGTGGTTTGGCCCACGCGGCGTGAGGTCCTGTTGACCACCGTGATGGTCTTCATCATGGCCTCGCTGACAGCGGTGTTCTTTGCCCTTGTCGATCTGGTGATCCGCTCCGGCCTGACCGGTGTGCTCAACCTTTTCGGCTAACGAGGCGAGAACGTGTCGGCGGAAAATCGCGCCAGCCCCTTGAAATCAGGCGAAAACAGCGGTAGTTGACGCCTCAATTCCAGACAGGGCGCGCGGCGATTCGAGTTGCGCGCCGATTTTTTGTTTTGGGAAGCTCGGGGTAACCCCCTGAAATCAAAAGAATTCCGGCCCTTGTGGCCGACAGTGACAAAGGCATGGGTCGAAGATGGCAAAACGGTGGTACTCGGTCAGTGTTCTCTCGAACTTCGAGAAGAAAATCGCCGAGCAAATCAGACAATCCGTTGCCGAGCAGGAACTCGAAGGCGAGATCGACGAGGTTCTGGTGCCCACCGAAGAGGTGATCGAGGTGCGCCGCGGTAAGAAGGTGACCGCCGAGCGCCGCTTCATGCCGGGCTATGTGCTTGTGCACATGGAGATGTCGGACAAAGGGTATCATTTGATCAACTCGATCAACCGCGTCACCGGTTTCCTTGGCCCGCAGGGCCGCCCCATGCCGATGCGCGACTCCGAGGTGAACGCCATCCTCAACCGCGTTCAGGAGGGCGAGGACCAGCCCAAGCTGATGATCAGCTTCGAGGTGGGCGAGAAGGTCAAGGTCAACGACGGCCCGTTCGAGGATTTCGACGGCATGGTCGAGGAAGTGGACGACGAGAACCAGCGCCTCAAGGTGACGGTTTCAATCTTTGGCCGGGAAACCCCGGTCGAACTGGAATTCACGCAGGTCACCAAGCAGGCCTGACGTGCAAGCCGTGGGAGGCGAGGGCATCGCGATGCCCGGACCGGACCACACAACATAGGCTCCGACGGACGCGTCCCGAGGAGGTTGGAAAAGGAGAAGGCCAATGGCCAAGAAACTCGCAGGCACGATGAAGCTGCAAGTGCCCGCAGGTCAAGCGAACCCGTCCCCGCCCGTGGGTCCGGCGCTTGGTCAGCGTGGCATCAACATCATGGAATTCTGCAAAGCGTTCAACGCCAAGACGCAGGAAATGGAGCAAGGTGCACCTTGCCCCACCGTGATCACCTACTATCAGGACAAGTCCTTTGAAATGGACATCAAGACGCCGCCCGCGTCTTACTACCTGAAAAAGGCTGCCAAGCTGAAGTCGGGGTCGAACACCCCCGGTCGTGCGACCGCAGGCTCGGTGACCACCAAGCAGGTCCGCGAAATCGCGGAAGCGAAGTGGAAAGACCTGAACGCAAACGACGTCGAAGCCGCGATGAAAATCATCCTTGGCTCCGCACGCTCCATGGGCATCGAGGTGAAGTAAGATGGCAAAGCTTGGTAAACGTACCCGCGCCGCCCGTGAAGCCGTCGCAGGCAAGGAAAACCTGAGCGTGGAAGAGGCCGTTTCGCTGGTCAAATCCAACGCCAAGGCCAAGTTCGACGAAACCATCGAGATTTCGCTGAACCTTGGTGTTGACCCGCGTCACGCGGACCAGATGGTTCGCGGCGTTGTCGGCCTGCCCAACGGCACCGGCAAAGACGTGCGCGTGGCTGTCTTCGCCCGTGGTCCCAAGGCCGACGAGGCGAAAGAGGCCGGTGCCGACATCGTGGGCGCCGAAGACCTGATGGAAACCGTTCAGGGCGGCACGATCGAATTCGATCGCTGCATCGCGACCCCCGACATGATGCCGATCGTCGGCCGTCTGGGTAAGGTGCTTGGCCCGCGGAACCTGATGCCGAACCCCAAGGTCGGCACGGTGACCATGGACGTGGCTGATGCCGTTGCCGCCGCAAAAGGCGGTGAAGTGCAGTTCAAGGCCGAAAAAGCGGGCGTCGTGCACGCCGGTGTCGGCAAAGCCTCCTTCGACGAAGGCAAGCTGGCCGAGAACGTGCGTGCCTTTGTGGCCGCCGTGAACAAGGCCAAGCCGACCGGCGCCAAAGGCACCTACGTCAAGAAGATCTGCCTGACCTCGACCATGGGGCCGGGCGTCAGCATCGACGTCAGCAACGCTGCGTCGGAATAAGAATTTGCACTGGTCCCTCGGGGCCGGGGCGAATGGCGGGGCCGCATCCGGCCCCGTCCTGTCCGAGATGGAGGGTTAGGCGCAAGCCTCGTAATTCCTTCCTGAGATGGGGAACGAGATGAGATTTCAACGAAGGCTAGGCCTTCGGGTGATCTTGGCCTCGGGACCCTGACTTTGGACCCGAACGCTGCCCCATCCGGGGTGGCAAACATGAGCCGGGGGGAAACCCCCAAATTTGGAGTGAAACTGTGGATAGAGCCCAGAAAGAGAAAGTGGTCGAGGAACTCGGCCAGATCTTCGAAAGCTCTGGCGTCGTAGTGGTTGCCCACTACGCGGGTCTTACAGTTGCGCAGATGCAAGACCTGCGGGCCCGTGCCCGCGAGGCCGAAGCCTCTGTACGCGTCGCGAAAAACAGGCTCGCCAAGATCGCCCTTGAGGGTAAGCCGTGCGAAAGCATTGGTGACTACCTGACGGGCATGACCGTTCTGACCTACTCGGAAGACCCGGTTTCGGCTGCGAAAGTCGCCGAAGGGTTTGCCAAGGATAACGAGAAATTCGTGATCCTCGGCGGTGCCATGGGGTCGGATCACCTGGACCGTGCCGGTGTCAAAGCCGTGTCCGATATGCCGTCGCGCGAAGAGCTGCTTGCTCAGATCGCCGGTATGCTGGGCGCACCCGCTTCGAACATCGCCGGTGCAATTGGCGCACCTGCTTCGAACATCGCGAGCATTCTTTCGACCATCGAAGAGAAGGCGGAAGCCGCGTAAGCAACTGAAAAGGACCGCGTAGGGAATTCCCCTGACGTTGGAACACATCTTAAAACGGAAAGAGCTGATAAAATGGCTGATCTGAAAAAACTCGCTGAAGAGATCGTTGGTCTGACGCTTCTCGAAGCACAAGAACTGAAAACCATCCTCAAGGATGAGTACGACATCGAGCCCGCCGCTGGTGGCGCTGTGATGATGGCTGGCCCCGCAGGCGGCGACGCTGGCGGTGCTGCTGAAGAGCAAACCGAATTCGACGTGATCCTGAAATCGGCCGGCGCGTCGAAGATCAACGTCATCAAAGAGGTTCGCGGCATCACCGGCCTGGGCCTCAAAGAAGCCAAGGAACTGGTCGAAGCCGGCGGCAAAGCCGTCAAAGAAGGCGTCGACAAAGCCGAAGCCGACGAGATCAAAGAGAAACTCGAAGCGGCTGGCGCCGAAGTCGAGCTCAAGTAAGTCGCGCCGGGGCAACCCGGAGTGCACAAGACTGGCTGAGCGCGGACATATACCGCGCTCAGCCGAACCTGTCTTAGAAAGGGCTTTTGCAGCCCCTCGGTTGGAAAGCCCTTTCTAAGGCGCGGTTCTCGCGATCGGGAGGCCCCTGGTGGGACAGGGGCCGGGAATGGATCGCACCCGCCGTCTCGTATGGGTACGCCGCTGTAGCCCGACAGCAGGCGTTTCCGGTGAGAAACGAAAGGTGACATCGACCATGGCTCAGACCTACCTTGGCCAGAAACGTCTGCGTAAATACTTCGGTAAAATCCGCGAAGTTCTCGACATGCCGAACCTCATCGAGGTTCAAAAATCGTCTTATGACCTCTTCCTGAACTCCGGCGACCAGCCCCAGCCGATGGACGGCGAAGGCATCAAAGGCGTGTTCCAATCGGTTTTCCCGATCAAGGATTTCAACGAAACCAGCGTGCTGGAATTCGTCGATTACGAGCTGGAAAAGCCGAAATACGACGTCGAGGAATGCATGCAGCGCGACATGACCTACAGCGCGCCGCTGAAGGTCACCCTGCGCTTGATCGTCTTTGATGTGGACGAAGATACCGGCGCCAAGTCGGTGAAAGACATCAAGGAACAAGACGTGTTCATGGGCGATATGCCCCTGATGACGCCGAACGGCACCTTCGTCGTGAACGGCACCGAACGCGTGATCGTGTCCCAGATGCACCGCTCGCCCGGTGTGTTCTTCGACCACGACAAGGGCAAGACCCACAGCTCGGGCAAGCTGCTCTTCGCCTGCCGCATCATTCCCTACCGCGGCTCGTGGCTCGACTTTGAATTCGACGCCAAGGATATCGTCTTCGCCCGGATCGACCGTCGCCGCAAATTGCCGGTGACCACCCTGCTGTATGCCCTGGGTCTCGATCAGGAAGGCATCATGAATGCCTACTACGACACCGTCGATTACAAGCTGAAGAAAAAGGCCCACGGCTGGGTCACCAAGTTCTTCCCCGAGCGTGTGCGCGGCACCCGTCCCACCTTTGACCTTGTCGATGCCAAGTCGGGTGAAGTGATCGGCGAAGCGGGCAAGAAAGTGACCCCGCGCGCCGTCAAGAAACTGATCGACGAAGGCGAAGTGACAGACCTCCTGCTGCCCTTCGATCAGATCGCGGGCAAATTCGTCGCGCGTGACATCATCAACGAAGAAACCGGCGCGATCTATGTCGAGGCCGGTGACGAGTTGACCGTCGAGCGCGACAAGGACGGTGAAATCATCGGCGGCACCGTGCAGGAGCTGCTGGATGCGGGCATCACCGACATCCCCGTGCTGGACATCGACAACATCAACGTCGGCCCCTACATCCGCAACACCATGGCGATGGACAAGAACATGAACCGCGAAACCGCGCTCATGGACATTTACCGCGTCATGCGCCCGGGTGAACCGCCCACGGAAGAGGCCGCAAGCGCACTCTTCGACACGCTGTTCTTCGATTCCGAACGCTATGACCTGTCGGCTGTTGGCCGCGTGAAAATGAACATGCGTCTGGCGCTTGAAAAGCCGGATACGCAGCGCACGCTGGACCGCGAAGATATCGTTGCCTGCATCAAGGCACTGGTGGAACTGCGCGACGGCAAGGGCGACATCGACGACATCGACCACCTCGGCAACCGCAGGGTGCGCTCGGTCGGCGAACTGATGGAAAACCAGTACCGTGTCGGCCTTCTGCGGATGGAACGCGCTATCAAGGAACGCATGAGCAGCGTCGAGATCGACACCGTCATGCCGCAAGACCTGATCAACGCCAAACCCGCCGCCGCGGCTGTGCGTGAATTCTTCGGCTCCTCGCAGCTGTCGCAGTTCATGGACCAGACCAACCCGCTGTCGGAAGTCACCCACAAACGCCGTCTCTCGGCGCTTGGGCCGGGCGGCCTGACACGTGAACGCGCAGGCTTCGAGGTGCGCGACGTGCACGCCACCCACTATGGCCGGATGTGCCCGATCGAAACGCCGGAAGGCCCGAACATCGGCCTGATCAACAGCCTCGCGACCTTCGCTCGCGTGAACAAGTACGGCTTTATCGAAACTCCGTACCGCAAGGTCGAAGGCGGGCAGGTGACCGATGAGGTTTCCTATATGTCCGCCACCGAGGAACAGCGTCACGTCGTGGCACAGGCCAACGCCACTCTCGACGACAGCGGCAAGTTCGTGAACGAGATGGTCAACACCCGTCAGGCCGGGGAATATACCCTGTCGCCGGTCGATGCCGTGGACCTGATCGACGTCAGCCCCAAACAGCTGGTCTCGGTCGCGGCCTCGCTCATCCCGTTCCTTGAAAACGACGACGCCAACCGCGCGCTCATGGGCTCGAACATGCAACGTCAGGCCGTGCCGACGCTGCGCTCCGAGGCCCCGCTCGTGGGCACCGGCATCGAAGAAGTGGTCGCACGCGACTCGGGCGCGGCCATCATGGCCAAGCGTGCCGGTGTCATCGACCAGGTCGATGCCCAGCGGATCGTGATCCGCGCCACCGCCGATCTTGAGGTCGGCGACCCCGGCGTCGACATCTACCGGATGCGCAAGTTCCAGCGGTCGAACCAGAACACCACCATCAACCAGCGTCCGCTGGTGAAAGTGGGCGATACGGTTGCCAAGGGCGAAGTCATCGCCGATGGCCCGTCCACAGATATGGGGGAACTGGCCCTCGGCAAGAACGTGATCGCGGCCTTCATGCCGTGGAACGGCTACAACTTCGAAGACTCGATCCTGATCTCGGAACGCATTGCGCGCGATGACGTCTTTACCTCGATCCACATCGAGGAATTCGAAGTCGCCGCCCGTGACACCAAGCTTGGGCCAGAGGAAATCACGCGCGACATCCCCAACGTGGGCGAAGAAGCGCTGCGCAACCTCGACGAGGCGGGCATCGTTTACATCGGCGCCGATGTGGAACCGGGCGATATCCTCGTGGGTAAGATCACCCCCAAGGGTGAATCGCCCATGACTCCCGAAGAAAAGCTGCTGCGCGCCATCTTCGGCGAGAAAGCCAGCGACGTGCGCGACACCTCGCTGCGCGTGAAACCGGGCGACTACGGCACCGTGGTCGAGGTGCGTGTTTTCAACCGCCACGGCGTTGAAAAAGACGAACGCGCCCTGCAAATCGAGCGTGAAGAGGTCGAGCGCCTCGCCCGAGACCGCGATGACGAGCTGGCGATCCTCGATCGCAACATCTATGCCCGTCTGAAATCGCTGATCCTCGGCAAGGTCGCTGTCAAAGGCCCCAAGGGCGTCAAGGCGAACTCGGAAATCACCGAGGACCTGCTTGAAACCCTGACCAAGGGCCAATGGTGGCAACTGGCGCTGAAAGACGAGAAAGACGCCCAGATCGTCGAAGCCCTGAACGAGCAATACGAGGCGCAGAAACGCACCCTGGATGCCCGTTTCGAGGACAAGGTCGAGAAAGTCCGCCGTGGCGACGACCTGCCGCCGGGCGTGATGAAGATGGTCAAGGTCTTCATCGCCGTGAAGCGCAAGCTTCAGCCGGGCGATAAGATGGCCGGTCGTCACGGGAACAAGGGTGTGATTTCGAAGGTCGTGCCGATGGAAGATATGCCCTTCCTCGCCGATGGGACCCCGGTTGATTTCTGCCTGAACCCGCTGGGCGTGCCGTCGCGGATGAACGTCGGTCAGATTCTTGAAACCCACATGGGCTGGGCCGCGCGCGGCCTTGGTATCAAGATCGACGAGGCGCTTCAGGAATACCGCCGCTCGGGCGACCTGACGCCGGTGCGCGAGGCCATGAAAATCGCCTATGGCGATGATGTCTACGAAGAAGGCATCGCCGGTATGGACGAAGGTCAGCTTGTCGAAGCCGCCGGGAACGTGACCCGCGGTGTTCCCATCGCCACGCCCGTCTTCGACGGCGCGAAAGAGGCCGATGTGAACGACGCGCTGAAACGCGCCGGTTTCGACGAAAGCGGTCAGTCGCTGCTGTTTGATGGTCGCACGGGCGAGCAATTCTCGCGCCCCGTGACCGTGGGTGTGAAATACCTGCTCAAACTGCACCACCTTGTCGATGACAAGATCCACGCACGCTCCACCGGGCCGTACAGCCTCGTCACCCAGCAACCGCTGGGCGGTAAGGCGCAGTTCGGTGGTCAGCGCTTCGGGGAAATGGAGGTCTGGGCACTCGAAGCCTACGGCGCCGCCTATACCCTGCAAGAGATGCTGACGGTGAAATCGGACGACGTGGCAGGCCGGACCAAGGTCTACGAGTCGATCGTCAAGGGCGAGGACAACTTCGAAGCCGGCGTGCCGGAATCCTTCAACGTTCTCGTCAAGGAAGTGCGCGGCCTCGGCCTCAACATGGAACTCCTGGATGCGGAGGAGGAGGAAGACGCGGAGTGACGTTTTCCAATGGGTGCGCAGTCTTTGCGCACCCCACGCCATCCCTCCCCACCGCACCCTCTCAGAATTGAGGACATGAAATGAACCAGGAACTCACAAACAACCCTTTCAACCCGAACGCCCCCGCCAAGGTGTTCGACGAGATCAAGGTCAGCCTTGCGTCGCCGGAACGGATCCTCTCGTGGTCCTTCGGTGAGATCAAGAAGCCCGAGACCATCAACTACCGGACCTTCAAGCCCGAGCGTGACGGCTTGTTCTGCGCCCGTATTTTCGGCCCGATCAAGGACTACGAATGCCTGTGCGGCAAATACAAGCGGATGAAATACCGCGGCGTCGTCTGCGAGAAATGCGGTGTCGAGGTGACCCTGCAAAAGGTCCGCCGTGAACGCATGGGCCACATCGAACTGGCCGCGCCCTGTGCCCATATCTGGTTTCTCAAGTCGCTGCCCTCGCGCATCGGCCTGATGCTGGACATGACCCTGCGCGATCTGGAGCGCGTTCTCTATTTCGAAAACTACGTCGTGATCGAACCGGGCCTGACCGACCTCACCTATGGTCAGATGCTTTCGGAAGAAGAGTTCATGGACGCGCAAGACGCCTATGGCATGGACGCCTTCACCGCCAACATCGGCGCCGAAGCCATCCGCGAAATGCTGCAGAACATCGACCTCGAATCCGAGGCCGAGCAGCTGCGCGCCGATCTGGCCGAAGCCACGGGTGAGCTGAAGCCCAAGAAGATCATCAAGCGCCTCAAGGTCGTGGAAAGCTTCATCGAATCCGGCAACCGCCCGGAATGGATGATCATGACCGTGATCCCGGTCATCCCGCCCGAACTGCGCCCGCTGGTGCCGCTGGACGGGGGCCGTTTTGCCACCTCCGACCTCAACGACCTTTATCGTCGTGTGATCAACCGGAACAACCGCCTCAAGCGCCTGATCGAACTGCGCGCGCCCGACATCATCGTCCGCAACGAAAAGCGGATGCTGCAAGAGTCGGTCGACGCCCTCTTTGACAACGGCCGCCGCGGCCGCGTGATCACCGGCGCCAACAAGCGCCCGTTGAAATCGCTGTCGGACATGCTCAAGGGGAAACAGGGCCGCTTCCGCCAGAACCTTCTGGGGAAACGCGTCGACTTCTCGGGCCGGTCTGTCATCGTGACGGGCCCGGAACTCAAGCTGCACCAGTGCGGCTTGCCCAAGAAGATGGCGCTGGAACTGTTCAAGCCCTTCATCTACTCGCGGCTCGAAGCCAAGGGCATGTCCTCGACCGTCAAGCAAGCCAAGAAGCTGGTCGAGAAAGAGCGCCCCGAGGTCTGGGATATCCTGGATGAGGTGATCCGCGAACATCCCGTCATGCTCAACCGCGCACCGACGCTGCACCGCCTTGGCATTCAGGCGTTCGAACCCGTGCTGATCGAAGGCAAGGCCATTCAGCTTCACCCGCTGGTCTGCTCGGCCTTCAACGCCGACTTCGACGGTGACCAGATGGCCGTTCACGTGCCGCTCTCGCTGGAAGCCCAGCTTGAGGCGCGTGTGCTGATGATGTCGACGAACAACGTTCTGTCGCCCGCCAACGGTGCACCGATCATCGTGCCCTCGCAGGACATGGTTCTCGGCCTCTACTACACCTCCATCATGCGCGAAGGCATGAAGGGTGAAGGCATGGTCTTCTCCTCCATTGAAGAGGTGCAGCACGCCCTCGACGCGGGCGAGGTGCATATGCACGCCAAGATCACCGCGCGTGTGCCGCAGGTCGACCCGGAAACCGGCGAAGTGGTCATGAAACGCTACGAGACCACCCCGGGCCGTGTCCGCATCGGCGCGCTGCTGCCGATGAACACCAAGGCCCCGTTCGAACTGGTCAACAAGCTGCTACGCAAGAAAGAAGTGCAGCAGACGATCGACACCGTCTATCGTTACTGCGGCCAGAAAGAGAGCGTGATCTTCTGTGACCAGATCATGTCGATGGGCTTCAAGGAAGCCTTCCGCGCCGGGATTTCCTTCGGCAAGGACGACATGGTGATCCCCGACGGCAAATGGACCATCGTCGAGGAAACCCGTGATCAGGTGAAAGGCTTCGAACAACAGTACATGGACGGCCTGATCACACAGGGCGAAAAGTACAACAAGGTTGTCGATGCCTGGTCGAAGTGTAACGACCAGGTGACCGAGGCGATGATGGGCACAATCTCGGCCGAGAAAAAGGACGAAACCGGCGCAGTTGCCGAACCCAACAGCGTTTACATGATGGCCCACTCGGGCGCGCGGGGCTCGGTCACGCAGATGAAACAGCTGGGCGGAATGCGCGGCCTGATGGCCAAGCCGAACGGCGACATCATCGAAACGCCGATCATCTCGAACTTCAAGGAAGGTCTGACCGTGCTGGAGTACTTCAACTCCACCCACGGTGCCCGGAAGGGTCTGTCGGACACCGCCTTGAAAACCGCGAACTCGGGTTACCTGACACGTCGCTTGGTGGACGTGGCGCAAGACTGCATCGTGCGCGAGCACGACTGCGGCACCGAACGCGCCATCACCGCCGAGGCCGCCGTCAACGACGGTGAGGTCGTGGCAAGCTTGGGCGAACGTATCCTTGGCCGTGTTGCCGCCGAGGACATCGTCAACCCGGTCACCGAAGAGGTGGTCATCGCCGCCGGTCAACTGATCGACGAACGCATGGCCGACGCCGTGGAAGAGGCCGCCGTGCAATCGGCACGCATCCGTTCGCCCCTCACCTGTGAGGCCGAGGATGGCGTTTGCGCGATGTGCTACGGTCGTGACCTCGCACGCGGCACCATGGTCAACACCGGCGAGGCTGTCGGCATCATCGCCGCGCAGTCGATCGGTGAACCCGGCACCCAGCTGACGATGCGGACCTTCCACATCGGCGGCGTGGCGCAGGGTGGTCAGCAGTCCTTCCAGGAGGCAGGTCAGGCCGGTACGATCTCGTTCGAGAACGCGCAGACGCTGGAAAACGCCTCGGGTGAAACGCTGGTCATGAACCGCAACATGAAACTGCGGATCATGGGCGAAAACGATGCCGAGCTGGCCAGCTTCAAACTGGGTTACGGGACCAAGCTGCACGTCAAGGACGGCGCCAAGGTGGACCGTGGCGACAAGCTGTTCGAATGGGATCCCTATACCCTGCCGATCCTCGCCGAGAAAAGCGGGACCGCCAAGTTCGTCGATCTGGTCAGCGGCGTTGCCGTGCGTGACGTGACCGACGAAGCCACCGGCATGACGCAGAAAATCGTGATGGACTGGCGCGCGGCACCCAAGGGCAATGAACTCAAGCCCGAGATCATCGTCATGGGCGAAGATGGGGAACCCGTGCGCAACGACGCGGGCAACCCGGTCACCTATCCGATGTCCGTGGATGCCATCCTGTCGGTCGAAGACGGTCAGGAAATCCACGCCGGTGACGTCGTCGCGCGTATCCCGCGCGAAGGCGCCAAGACCAAGGACATCACCGGTGGTCTGCCGCGTGTGGCTGAACTCTTCGAGGCGCGTCGTCCCAAGGATCACGCCATCATCGCCGAAATCGACGGTTACGTGCGTTACGGTCGCGACTACAAGAACAAGCGCCGGATCAGCATCGAACCCTCGGACGAGTCGATGGAGCCCGTCGAATACATGGTGCCCAAGGGCAAGCACATTCCTGTCCAGGAAGGTGACTTCGTCCAGAAGGGCGACTACATCATGGACGGCAACCCCGCGCCCCACGACATCCTGTCGATCATGGGGGTCGAGGCCCTCGCCGATTACATGATCGACGAGGTGCAGGACGTCTATCGCCTGCAAGGTGTGAAGATCAACGACAAGCACATCGAGGTGGTCGTCCGCCAGATGCTGCAAAAGTGGGAGATCTTGGACTCGGGCGAAACCACGCTGCTCAAGGGCGAACACGTGGACAAGGCCGAATTCGACGCCGCCAACGAAAAGGCGATTTCCAAGGGGGGCCGCCCCGCACAGGGCGAACCGATCCTTCTGGGCATCACCAAGGCGTCGCTGCAAACCCGCAGCTTCATCTCGGCGGCCTCGTTCCAGGAAACCACCCGCGTCCTCACCGAGGCCTCGGTTCAGGGCAAGCGCGACAAGCTCGTGGGCCTGAAGGAAAACGTCATCGTGGGCCGCCTCATCCCGGCGGGCACCGGCGGCGCGACCCTCAAGGTGCGCCATATCGCCCAGGGCCGTGATAATGTGGTCATCGAAGCTCGCCGCGAAGAAGCCGAAGCCGCCGCAGCGCTTGCTGCCCCGGCAGAGGATGACGTGGTTGGCGGGGATGAATTCGACACCTTCGTCGACACCCCCGAAAGCCGCGAAGAGTAAACCCGGCGACACCAACACCTTGAAAGGCCCCGCAGAGCGCGGGGCCTTTTGCATTTCAAAACCGCGAGCGCCCGCGGTCTATGCCTGCTGTGTAACGCCAACTTGTCTTTGGTCCGTGCAGGGGCAAGTTCTGAATAATACGCAATTTTTTCGCTCCACCGGTTGCTGCAAGTGGCCTGGCTGGCCGCGTATGGGCTGCGAAGTCACGTAGGCTCCTGCGCGCCTTTTGGCCGATCCCGGCGAAAAAAAATTGACGGATTGCGAGAATCAACACTACCCTGAGTTGAGGCTTGCTTGGGCCTTTCTTGGATATTTTGTTTTTCACGGGTTTCTTCTTTCGTCGTGTTTTCAAAGGATCGCGATGTCTGGGTCATCGAATTTTTCACCATCGGACTTGGCATTGTCTTACCAAGTCTCGGCAGATCGCTTTACCGGGTCGGCACAGGTCAGTCTTGATTTCGACCTGCCCGAGGGCCGCAATGGCCTGCAACCGACTCTCGGGTTGACCTATGCCTCCTCGCGGATGCAGGGGGCCTTCGGGCGCGGTTGGGTCTTGATGGGCCTGCCGGTCATCACCATCGACACCAGCGATAGCCTGCCACGCTACGATCAGAGCGATGGCTATACCGCCACTCTGGGTGGCTCGCTTGTACCCAAGCATGACGCGGCGGGCCGGGCCATGGTGCGCAGCGAGGCCGGATTCCGGGTGGAGACCTTCATCGCGCAGGAAAACAGCAGCCGTATCCGGTTTGAACGCTGGGTTGAGATCGCCACCGGCGCGGTCCACTGGCGCAGCCGCGACACCACCAATGCCGTCACAATCTATGGACGCGACCCCGATGCAGGTTCCTGCATTGCCGACCCGGCGCAGCCACGGCGCATCTATCAATGGTTGCCGGAACTGACGGTCAACGCGCGGGGCGATGCCATCTGGTATCAATACCAGCCCGAGGACCTGCGCGGCGGGGCAGGGGACCGTTTGGCCGACCGCGCGCGGCGCGGCGCACTGGCGCAACGCTATCTCAAATCCGTTCATTGGGTGAATACGACCCCGGCGCAGGATGTCGACGCCTTCGATCCGGCGACCAGCGGATGGGCCTTCCAACTGGTCTTTGACTATGGCGATCACGACCCGGATGCGCCCGGCCCCGCGCCTGACCGCGCGTGGCCCGTGCGGCCCGATCCCTTTTCAACCTGCACTGCGGGGTTCGACCTGCGGACATGGCGCCTGTGTCAGCGCGCCTTGCTGTTTCACCAATTCGATGCGTTGGGGCCACAGCCCGTTCTGACCCGCAGCATCGCCTTCGATTATGACCGCCGCACCAGCGGCACCTTGTTGACCGGGGTGACCAAGACAGGCTGGCGCGAGGGGGCCAGCCGCGCCATGCCGCCGCTTCGGTTCGACTACACCCAACCGTCGATCGCCGATACCTTCGCCGCCGTGTCCGCCCCCTTGCAGGCCACCGCCCCCGGTGGCGTGTCGAATGCCAAGACGCTTCTGGCCGATCTTTACGGCGAAGGCTTGCCGGGCCTGTTGCAAGACGACCCCGCCGGGTGGTTCTTTCAACGTAACCTTGGCGGCGGGCGGTTCGCGCCGCCCGTCTGTGTGCAAAGCCGCCCGGCCCATAGCCTTGCGGCCATCTCGCTTGGCGATTTCGATGGCGATGGCAACATGGATGCGGTCGCCTATGCGGGGCAGGGGGCGGGGCATTACACATTCGACCGCACCACGGGGGAATGGAGCGCCTTTCACCCCTTCGATGAAATGCCCGCCCTTGGCAGCCTTGCCGGGGTGCAGCGCCTTGACATGACGGGCGATGGCCGCGCCGATCTGGTGGTGCGCGATGGTGAGGGCCTGCGGTATTACGAGGCGCGCGGCCGCGCCGGTTACGCCCCGCAGGCACAGCGCACGCGCTTGCCCGAGGAGGCCGCCCAAGGCCCCACCGGCGCCCCCCCGCTCAGCAGCGACCCCGCCAATGATTACCTTTTCGCCGATATGACCGGCGATGGCCTGCAAGATCAGGTCTTGGTGCGCAGCGGCATGATGGCCTATTGGCCCGGTCTGGGCGGTGGTCGTTTCGGCGCGCCGGTGGTGATGGAAAACGCGCCTGTGCTGGAGACCGCGGGCGGCTTTGCGCTGGATCGTATCCTGCTGGCCGATCTGGATGGCTCGGGCACGGCGGACCTGATCCTTCTGGGCGAGGGGGAGGTGCGCATCTGGACCAACGAGGCCGGCAATGGCTGGAGCGCGCCGCGCATCCTGTCGGGCCTGCCGATGATCGACACCCAAAGCACCGTCGAGGTGGCCGATATCATGGCCGACGGGCGCCTGTCGCTGGTCTGGACCGAAGTGCGCCCCGGTCGCATCGCCACATGGCAAAGCCTGCCTTTGTCCGGTGCGGTGCCGCCCGGTTTGATGCGCGAAGTGCGCAATGGCATGGGCCGCTGCGACCGTCTGGAATATGGCCATTCGGCGCAGCATTACCTGCGCGATAAAGGCAGCGACCGGGCATGGGATACCAGCCTGCCCAGCCATCTGGTCACGGTCGACCGGGTGATCAGCGAAGACCTGATCACCGGCACCCTATACGAGACGCAACTGCGCTATCGCAATGGGGCCTATGACGGGCGCAGCCGCAGTTTCGCGGGCTTTGGCGAGGTCGAGATCGTCACCGCCGATTTCCTGCAAACCGAGGGCGAGGACCTGCCGGTCAGTGAACCGCTGATGACCCGTGCCTTCTATGACCACGGGCAGGGCGATCCGGCGCAGGCGCGCTATTGGCAGGGTGATCCGCAGGAAATCAAGGTTCCGGCCTTCCACTTCGAACGCCCGCCCGGCGCGCCGGTGCCTGATATGGAAACCCTGCAAGACGCGCGCAAATGCCTGCGCGGGCGTGTCTTGCGCGAAGAAACCTATGCCATCGGGGCCGATGGCCCGGCCCCGGTGCCGATGTCGGTCAACCAATCGGGCTTTGCGGTGCGCATGGAGCAGCCCCCCGCCGCCGCGGCCGCCCTGCGCAATCGCAGGCGGCCACAGGATCGCGCGGTACTGGCCTGTTTTGACCGCGAAAGCAGCGCCGCACTTTATCACGGCGTCGCTGATGATCCGCGTGAATCGCATGCCTTCATCCTGCATCGCGATGACCACGGGGCCGATACTCTGGCCGCAACGCTTAGTTACCCGCGCCGCGCCGGACAGCCGGTCGAAGATACAGGGCAATCCACCCTGACCTGCGAGATCACGCGCAAAACCCTGCACCACGCAGACGACGACGACCTGCTGTCGCTCAACCTTCTGCGCGAGCAAGAGGAGTTTGTTTTGCCCGGTCTTGCCGCCCCGGCGCGCGGCTGGTTCCGGTTTGACGAGATGGCGACGCTTGTCGATACGGCGCTGGCCGACCCGCTTGGCTTCGCCGCCCCGCCGGTGCCCAATCGCGCCCTGCGTAGCCATTGGAGCCGGCAAATCCACTATGACGCGGCGGGCCAGCCTGCCGATTTCGACCGCCCGCAAGACATCGCGCAACCGCCGCGCCTGCACCATGCCGAAAGCGCCGTGTTCTCTGACCTTTTCGCCACCACTCACTACGGGGCCACCATCGGCCCGCGCCTGACCGATCTGGGCCATTGGCAACGCGATGGGCATTGGTGGCGCGCGACCCCGACTCTGACCTATCTTGAGGCCGCTGGCTTTTTCCGCGCCACGGGGCATATCCTTCCCGATGGGCGGCGCACGACAAACGGGTTTGACGCGGCGCATCTGTTCGCCGTGTCGATGACCGACCCCTTTGGCGCGGTGGCGACCAGCGTGATCGACTACCACGCGCTGACCCCCCGCCGCAGCGAAAGCCCGACCGGCGCTTGGAGCGAAACCGTGTTCGACCCGCTGGGCATCCCGCTGCGCGCCGCGCATGGCGGCAGCGTGGTGGATGACACCGGCACCCAGCAGCCTTGGGGCTTTGATCCGCCGCAGGCTGGGCCTGTTCCCGATCTGGCAACCGCATTGGCCGATCCGGCGGCGGCGCTTGGGGCGGCCTCACAGCTCATGATCTACGATCTTGAGGCCTTCGAGCGGGATGGCAGCCCGCCGGTGCAACTGTCCATTCTGGCGGGTGACCTTCGGCATGACGGGCAGGGCGGTGCGCAGGCCATGGGCCATCTGCGCGCCGAAGTTTTGTATCACGACGGCTATGGTGAGGTGCTGAGCGGCAAACAACGGGTCGAGGGTGGCCCGGCCATTCACCGCGACGCCCAAGGCGACGTGGTGCTGGCCGCCGATGGCACGCCCGATCTGCAAGACGCCACCCAACGCTGGACCACCAATGGCTGGGTTCAGCGCAACCAGAAGGGCGAACCGATCCGCGCCTATGAGCCCTATTTCTCGGACCGCCCCGATTACGAGGCCGACGAGGTGCTGCAACAATTCGGGCAGCCGACCGAACAGTATTTCGATGCCTTCGGACGGGTGGTGCGGCGGCTTCTGCCCGGCGGGGCCATGGAACGCTCGGACTATGGCGCATGGGGAGAGCGGCATTTCGATGCCAACGATACGGTCGATCAATCCGCGTGGCGGTTGTCGCGGGACATCCTGCCCGCCGATCACCCCGAACGCCGCGCGCTTGATGGCAGCTTGCCCCATGCAGGCACCCCGGTGGAACGTATCTTTGATGCCACGGGCGCACAGGTGCGCCTGCGCGAAGACGGCGGGGCCGCAGGCCTGCGCGAAATGCGCAGTCTTTATGACCACTACGGCGACATCACGCGCGTGATTGATGCGCGCGGGGTCGAGACCTCGCGCCATGTTTACGACATGCAGGGGCGCAAGATCACCGAATGGCTGGCCGATGCCGGCCGGACCCGCGCCCTGTTCGATGATCGCGACAATGCCGTGGAATTGACGCTGGCCAATGGCACGATCCGGCACACGCGGTTTGACGCCACCGACCGGGTCGTCGCCGTGGATGTCGATACCGGCGCTGGCCTGCGCCGGGTTGAGACGGTGACCTATGCCGATGACCCCACCGATGCCGATACGCTGTCGCGCAATCTTCTGGGGATGGCCGTAGTCACGCGCGATGATGCGGGCGAACACCGCCTGCTGGATGCCCTGCCCACCGGGCAACCCACCCGCAGCTCGATGCAACTGCTGGCCGATGCCGAGGCCGCGCCCGATTGGACGGGGGCCGTGGCGCTGGAGGCGGATGTTTTCACCACCCGTATGCACCACGATGCCTTTGGCCGTCCCTTGAGCGAAGAGCGCCCCGATGGCACGCGCCTGCGCGCCGCCTATACCGATGGCGGCCACCTTGCCGCCTTGTCGGTGGCCACGCTGGACGGGCAGGTGGCCGAAACCCAGATCATTGGAGATGCGCGCTACAACGTGGAGGGCCAGCGCGCATTCGCCCGTCTGGGCAATGGCGTCGAACTGACCCGCAGCTATGACCCCGACACCCGTCTGGTCCGCCGGATCGAGGCCCGCCGCCCCGCCGCCGGGGCGCGCGTGCGGCTGATCCAGGACCT
Organism: Roseovarius bejariae; assembly: GCF_009669325.1. Taxonomy (NCBI): domain Bacteria; kingdom Pseudomonadati; phylum Pseudomonadota; class Alphaproteobacteria; order Rhodobacterales; family Roseobacteraceae; genus Roseovarius; species Roseovarius bejariae. The sequence goes on along the minus strand of NZ_SZWE01000001.1, from coordinate 925,070 downwards.
CAACTATACCTATGACCCGGTGGGCAATATCACCGCCTGTCAGGATCTGGCCCATGATCCGGCGGGCGGCGGGGCTTCGGCTTTTTTCCGCACCGCCCCCGCCGTCAGCGCCGCGCGCTTTTATACCTATGATCCCTTCTACCGGCTGACCCGCTGCGAAGGGCGGGCGCATAACGCCCTCACTGCCGGGCCAACCCCACAGGCCGGTTTCGCACTGTCGGATGGCTCGGCCACCGAACGCTTTACCCAAAGCTACGATTATGACCTGTCGGGCAACCTTGAACGCCTGCGCCACACCGGCACCCTAAGCAATTTCACACAGGATTTCTGGATCGACGCGGCCAGCAACCGATCGCGCCCCGCCTTGGGGGCCGATGGCCTGCCCTATCCCAACCCGCAGGCCGATTTCGCCGCCGCGGGTGAGCTACAGCGCATGGACCACATCGCACGGCTGGAATGGCGGCACGATCACCGGCTGGCCCGCGCGGTGGTGATCGACCGTTCCGATCAAGGCCTGCCGGATGATGACGAGGTTTATCTTTATGACGGCGACGGCAACCGCCTGCGCCGGATCACCCGCCGCATGCTGGCCGGTGGCATCGTCGAGCGGACCGAGGTGACCTATCTGCCCGGCGCACAACGCCGCCGCATCTTCCGCGACGATCAGATGATCCTCGAACGGTTCACGACCACGCTGTCCGACGGGCTGTCCGATATGGCCGAGCTTTACCGCTGGACCCTCGACAGCAGCGCGCGGGAAACCAACGACGTGACCGCGCACCGCCTGCGTTATACGCTGGGCGATCATCTGTGCTCGGCCTCGCTGCGGCTGGATGAGACGGGCAATATCATCTCCTACGAAGAATACCTGCCCTTCGGCCAACGCGCCTTTGCCGCGGGCGACAATGCCCGCGAGGTGGCGCTCAAGCGCTTCGGCTTCATCGGGCGCGAACGCGACGATGCCACCGGGCTGCACCATATCGGGCAGCGCTACTATGCAAGTTGGCTCTGTCGGTGGATATCTCCCGACCCGGCGGGCGATGAGGATGGCCCGAACCTTTATATCTACGCGCAATGCAACCCGATCACCTATCTTGACCCGACCGGCCTGCAAACAACGGGCAGCGGCGAACGGGGCAAACGTATCCCGGTCGAAGTGGCCGAAACGCCCGACGCGGTGATCAACGCGATCGTCGGTCTGAAAACCTCCAACCCCGAGCGCTTCAAGGAACTCAAGGCGCTCTATGATGCCAAGAATTTCGCCTATTTCATCGACACGCAGGGCACCGTGCACATGGGCAGCAAGGCCGAGATGGCGGCGCTTGCTGAAAGCAAACTGGCCGCTGGCGAAGACGTGCAGGTGGTCACCACTCCGGGTGGGTCCAAGGATGGCACCGGCACCGGCGATGGCACGGGCGACCCCAAGGACGACACCGACCCCGAGGACACCTCCGACAGCACCGAGACCGGCGGAGACACCTCTGGTGGCGGCGGTGAAGGCGATGACAGCACAGAGGCCAAGGACGGCAAGAAAGACGGCGCCGACCTCTCCCAAGGTGCCGACGATGGCACCGGGGACGACACCACCGGCAAGGATGGCGAGGGCAAGGCCAAGAACGGCAGTGATCAAGGCGATGACGATGGCACCGGAAGCAATCCCTTGTCCAAAAGCGATGGCGACGGTGGCGGCGGCACCTCAAACGAGGCAAACGCTCATGGGTTGGGCGACAAGGGCACGGGCCATGGTGCGGGCGAAGGCGACCCCAAAAAAACCGGTAGCGGCAAGGGCGGCGAACACACGCGCCCCGGCGCCAGCGGCAGCGGGTTGGGCGATGCGCATAAACCGGGCGGTAGTGCCGAGGGCAAGAAAGGCGGCAAGGGCAACGGCACCGGCACCGACCCCGAGGCCAATGGCGCCCTGCCCGATGGCGAAAAGGGCGGCACCAGCAAAACCCCCGGCGGCCAAAAGGGCGGTCAAGAAGGGGGCATGGCCGGCGGTAGCATCAAGGGGTCGCTCAATGGGCACCCCGACGGCGAGGCCACCGGCGAAGGCAAAGGCACGGGCGGCGAGCGCAGCACCGGAAGCGGCAACGCCGGCCCGCAAACCGGCGGCACAAACGGCAAAGGAGGCGCCAGCGGTGACGCCAACAAGAACAAGACGCCCGGCCAAAACGGCGACGAAAGCGGCGGCGGTCAAAAGCCGGCCACCGTCATGGACAAGGTGGTCAAATACGCGGGCTACTGGAACCTAGAGTTTGGCGGCGACAAGAAAGGTGGCGAATCCGGCGGCATCCCCGGCGGCATGGGCAGCCTGAACCTCGGCTCATGGGGGCAGGGGCTTTATGTGGCGTTGACGGTGGTGGATATCGCCCTGACGGTGGTGACCCTTGGTGGCTTGGCGGCCATCAAGACCGGCCTGAAAGTCGCGGTCAAAGCGGGCGTGAAAGCCCTCACAACGCTTGGCCGCAAAGCCGCCAAGAACCTGTCGGTCAAAGGGCTCAAACAGCTTTCAGTCAAAGGCGCGAAACAAATGAGCGTCTATGCCGACAATCTCTTCAAATGGGTGGCCGGTGATTATAGTCTGCAATACAAATTCTACAATTGGGCCATGAGCAAAGGCGGATGGCGCGCGGCCATGGTCGACAGCGCTGTGGGCCGCTGGTTTCTTTACGGAATGACGGATGGGGCAGAGGCTTTTCGCGCTACGACGCCGCAAAAGTTTCTCGGTTTTTGGCCGTATATGAAAACCACGATTGTGAACAAGGCCACTCGCCTGCCCAACAAATTGGACGCTGCGGTGCATGAGGGCTTTCACGCCTTCACCAATTTGGTGGCTTGGCCAGTAAAGAAATACATGTGGGAAACCCCGAAAGGGCAACCTGTGTTCGCAATCATAAGTATGCTGGACGAAATGGGGGCCTATGCTGCGGGACGGCTGGCCACGGGCCGCCTGCATGCCTTGCCTATGGTGCCGCTTAACGCCCTCCATTCCACGTATGTGTTTTACTTGGGTAAAAATAAAAATGTGGCGATGGCACGCCAAGCGATGGGATGGACCGCCGCCGGGATGGCCGGGCTTGGCGGGGCGGCGTATGGCGCCTACCGCTACTTGACCGGCGACGATGAAAACCCCGCCGCCGCGGCAGGCGCACCATGAGCGCGCCGGGCCTCAACTGGGTCAGCGCCGAGGCGCAAGCGGCCAGATTGGGCCGCTTGGCCAAGGCCGGGCAACTGGTGCAGCTCGGCGCGATAAAGGGCGGTCAGGTTTTGCATACGTCCAGCGGTGTTGGCCCGGAATTCTGGCTTTTGCCGGAGGGGGCCGACCCCGACAGCATCGCCTTCGATAGCCAAAACGCCGCGCCGATCGGTGCGGCCCTTATTTGCGACGGGCCCGACCCCGTCACCACCCCGGACGCCCTACGCAACCGGGGGGCCGACATAACCATGCGCATCCCACAGTTTTAAAACGGATCGCGCCAATAATTTGGGAGACTTGTCATGCCGGAAGAAATTCTTGATCTCAAAGGTCTGCGTGAATTGGCCAAGAAACGGGCCCTCTCGGTGGCCGAAGCGGCCCGCGAAGGCGTGACAAAAACCGTCCTGGCCGAGGTGCGCAGGCGGCAGGTGCTTGGCTCTCTCGAAGCTGTCCCCGATGCCGTGCGTGCCCGGATCAAGGAAATTTCGGATAGCGAAATTCTGGAACGCAAGGCGAGCGAGACGATCGCCGATGCGATCAAGGCCGCCGACATCGAAGAGACGGAAAAGACCCGGCTAGAGGCCGATTTGTCCACCACGGGCATTGCCGAACGCCTGGCGGAACTTGATGCTGACAATCAGGATGCGATCCTGGACGACATGCCCTTTTTGCGCAGCGAACTGGATCGCTCGCGGGTGGCGGCCCTGGCCGATCTGGCCGAACCTGTCCGATGAAAGTGCCAAGGTGCTGCTCGAGCGCGTGCCGTCGCTAGAATCGCTGTCGGATCAACGGGTTGGCAGCTTGGCGATCGAAGGCAAGCTGAAAGAGGAAGACGCCAAGCGGCTGGGCCTCCTGTCCGGGTTCGCGCAGCTTTTGGGCGACGATATCTCAGCGGTCGAACGTGTTGCCTCCACACCGGTCAAGGCGCTGGGTCGCAAGCCCGAACAGCTGGAGGACCTGTTGTTCGCCAGTGATGAGGAACTGGCCAAAACCACGGCGCCCGAGTTGCTGGAAAAAGACCCCGAGGGGGCCAAGGCCAAGGCCGAGTCTATACGTAACCGTATTGAAGAGCGGTTTCCCGATACCGGCCTCAAGATGCGTTTGGCCGCCCCGAAGAAAGAGCAGATCAGCAAAGGCTATTCCGCCGTCAGGGAGTTTCTCAAGAAAGACCCCGACGCCCTCTTTGATCCCAATCTGCCCGCACGTCTGGACGACAAGGAAAAAGCGGCCATAACCGAAGTTCGCGCCACGGTCGGGGCCTACCCCGGCCTTGGCCTTGAAAAGATCGCGCAATCGGGCGCGGCGGCAAACCGTGTGGCCGCCCAGATCGCCGAACGCGTCGCGCTGTTCGAAGGGTTTCTCGAAAACAACCGCGACATGGATTTGATGCAGCTTGACCTGATGCCAGGGTCCGACGATCTGCGAAAGCTCAACTTCGATGGCATCGCCGACGAGGATCAAGAGGCGGTCGTGACCGTGCTCAAGGCCCGGACGCGCACCTACAAGGTGGGCGGGACCGTGCGCAACGCGGCCGCGCTGATGCAGGGGGGATTCCATTCCGCCGTGGCCGTCGCGGCCAGTGACCCCATGACCGTCGCAAACCTGACCGGCATGCCGCTGGTCGAGGCCGAGATGGTCTATGCCCGCGCCCGCGACACCCGCCTGACGGTGACAAACCTCGTGGCCACCCTCGCCGACGAGTTGATCTGGCAACCCGGCGGCTACACATGGCTGCCCACCCCGCCCGAGGATGTCACCGACGGCCTGAAAAAACTGCCCGGCTACGAAGACCTGTTCGGCGATCAAAGCTTCTGCGACTGCGCGCATTGTGACTCGATCCTCAGCCCGTCGGCCTATTTCATCGACCTGATGAATTTCGTCGACGAGAATGTCACCAAAAAGGAATTCACCGGCGCCAAGGCCGATCATGCGCTCAAGCTGCAAAACCGGCGGCCCGATCTGTGGACCACCCCGCTGACCTGCGACAACACCCATGATCTGGTGCCCACTCTCAGCATCATCAACGGTATTCTGGAAACCGCCATCGCCAAACGCGCCGATGCCGGGATCGACATGTCCGACCGTGACGCGGTGCACGCCAAGGTCTATGGCGATGACCTGCCCGCCGCCACCCGGTCTTTCGTCACGCCCTTCGTCCTCGGCGCGGCCGAAGCCGATGAATATGTCACCGATTTCGATACCGACCGGGCCGAGATCATGGGCCTGATCCGTCCCGACGCACCCAACGATGCGGCCAATGCGGCGGCGCTTCTGCTGTCGATGCCCGCCTACGAGATGATCACCACGGCCCGCAGTCAATGGGGTTTCCTCGAAGCGCTTTACCGGATGGAATTTACGCGCTCGGGCAATACCGCCGATGCCTTCGATGTACAGGAAATCATGGCCGGCATGGAGATCAGCCGCGATGACTTTGGCGCGCTGGTCGAAACCGATTTCGTCCAAGGCGGCGGCAATATCCGCATCCGCGCCCAGAAACGTTCCGCCACCAGCGTGCAAAACGATATCGAGCGCGTCACCGGCATGACCCGCGCCATGTTGGACCGGGCGCATCGCTTCTGGCGGCTGGCGCAGGCCATCGGCTGGGATCCGGCCACGCTGGACGCGGTGATGACCCGTGTGGGCGGCGGCCTGACCGATGCCGCCATTGGCCGGGTGCTGCGCGTGGCGCACACCGCCGATGTGCTTGGCCTTGACCCCGATCAGGCCCTCGCGCTGGGCGGTGATATCCCCCAGATTGCCATGGGCCATCACGACAGCGCGCTGATGGACCGGCTGTTCAATGAAACCCTGCGCACCGATGGTGCGGTGGCCTTTCCGGCCCCGGCGCTGCGCTTTGTTCATCCCGGATTGCGCAACGATGCCTCCTTGCCCGATGCAGGCCCCAATGCCGGGGTTTTCATCTCGCAACGCATGCGCATGGCCTTCGGCATCAGCGAGGAAGATCTGCTTGAGCTGATCGTCAACCTTGCACCTGCCCTCGGCTTCGATCCCGAAGCCGCCGCCGAACAGGATCGCGGTTTCCTTCTGACGGCGGATGCGTTGTCGCTGCTCTATCGCCATGCCCTGTTGGCCGAGGCGCTGGGCCTTGATATTTCCGAGCTTTTCATGGCCATCCGCATCGCCACCGGCGCCTCCGCCGTCACCACGCCCGATCACGTGTCCGCCCTGCTGGACTTTGCTGAAAGGGCCGAAACCATGCCCTTCGAGCTGCCTGTCGTGGCGGCCCTCATGGGCGGGCCGACCGATCCGGCACAGGACGAGGAATTCTTTGATCCCGCTGCCCTGACGGCGCATGTGGTGGCCGCCATCGCCGATGGCGAACGTGGCCTTTTTGCGCCCACGGTCTTTGCCTTTCTCGATGGCGTCAGCGAGGATCAATCCCGCGCCATCACCCGCGCCAACGAAAGTCTTTTCGACAGCGCCGAGCGTGACATGCTGCGCCTGAAGCCGGGGGTCGGCCTTGCGCCCGCCATCACGGCCCCGGCGGCGGGCTTTCCCAGCGGTGTGACCGAGGCGGATTTGCAGGCGGTTCTGGATGGCTTCAACCTGCGGCGCATCCTGCCCGAGGAACTGGCCCTCGCGCTTGACGTGCCACAAGACAAATTCGATGCGCTGGCCACCTTGGCGGGGGCCGATTTCACACAGGCCGGCGTGATCGACGCGGCCAGCGGCGGGGCCGCCGGGCCGCTTGAAACGGCGCTGGCCCGGATGCGCCGCCCCATCGCTGCCCTTGCCGATGACGTGATCACGGCCGAACGGGTGCAATTCGTCGATGCAAACCGCGCGCTTTTCGCTCTGGCCAACCCGGTCGCGGCCTGGACCCACGCCAGCGTGGGGGCCATCGCGGGCTATATCGACGCTCTGCAAGACGGCGAGGATGACGACCACGCCGAGGCGGTCGAGGCGGTGCTGGCGGCCCATACCGCCGCCAATGGTTTCGCCGCCGCCGACACCGGCCAATTCGCCCAGGCCACCGGGGCCGATATCGCCACGGTGCGCGTCTTCGAGGCCGCCGCCAGCCTGCCGGACTTGGCGGTTCCCGCCCTGACGCATATGCGCCGGATCGTCGCCTTTGCCGAGGACCGCCATTTGGGGGCCGATGTCATGGCCCTTCTGGCCTCCGAGACTGCCGAGTCCCTGAAAGAAGGGGCCGAAAGCCTCAAGGCGGCGCTGCGCCTGCGGCTGGGCGACGAGGCGGCCTTTGCCTCGGCCTCCGAGGCACATGAGGACGCGCTGCGCGGCAAACGCCGCGATGCGCTGGCCGACAGGATGATCCGCGATTCCGCCGGACGCTTCACAAGTCGCGGCGACCTATACAACTACTACCTCATCGACCCGGATATGGAGGGCTGTGCGCGCACCTCGCTTGTGGTCTCGGCCATCGGCTCGCTGCAAAGCTACGTACACCGTGTCGTGCTCAATATGGAACAAGACCGCCGCCCCGCGGATGCCGCGGATCACGTCCATATCAGCCCCTCGCGCATCCCCGCCGATGAATGGGAATGGCGCAAGAACTACCGCGTCTGGGAGGCCAACCGCAAAGTCTTCCTCTGGCCGGAAAACTACATGCTGCCCGAACTGCGCGACAACAAGACCCCGCTGTTCGAAACGCTTGAAAAAACCCTGCTGCAACAGGATGTCACCGAACAGACCGTTCTGGATGCCTATGGCGCCTATATGCGGGGCTTCGAAGAGGTGGCAAACCTGCGCATCGCCGGGGCTTATCACGAACATATCTGGTCGGACGGTCAGGACGTGATGCATGTCTTCGGCTGTACCGCCGATGATCCGCCCACCTATTACTACTGGACCATCCACAACCTGACCTTCGGCAAGTTCCTCGACAATCGCCGTGTGACCTATTCGGCGCGGCGCAAGATCGACGTGGCCATCCCGGTGCGCGATGTCTCGCCTTTCATGTACAACAACCGGCTGCATCTGTTCTGGGTGGAATCCAGCACCTCCTCGCGCAGCGAGGTGGAAGGTGGGGAAAACAAGTTCCGTGGCTACAAGCACACCTTCAAGGTGATGTTCACCTTCCTGCGCCTCGATGGCACATGGGCCACGCCGCAACAGATCCGGCTTGAACAGAACTGGATCTTGCGTGAAGGCGGCGTTTTGCTTGAACACCGCATTCAAAAAAATCCTGGCTCCTCGGTCCTTATCCCCACCTATTCCGATGAATTGGTCGGGCACTATGACTACCACGAAGGCTACCGCCTGAACGCCCCGGCTTGGCAAAAGGTCTATCCCGGTATTCTGCGGGGGGAGCTGTATCTCAGTCTCGGCGCACGTCACATCCAGTTTCATGTCGATCTGTATGAGCGCCGCGGCACCAAGCTCACGCAAAGCCAAACCGAGCATATGAACAATTATTGGCGCGGCAACCGCAAGGCCATGCACATGCGTGGCCCCGACAGCCGACGGCGCCTTTATGAGCAATCGATAGACTGGCACCCTAGGCTGGTTTCTGCACCTGTCGGCGCGCGTCAGGATTTCGTGAAATCCCGTGAGGCGCTTGACCGTAACCTCTTGGCCTGCGGGTTCAACGAGGATACCGCGCGCGACACCCGCGATGATATGAATTTCTTTGGCCGTGACCTCGGGGCGTCGGTCGCGCGGGTCAACACCCCCGATCCGCATCTCGTCGTGCCGCAATCCGATTTCGGCTTTCCCTGCATGTTCGTGCAAAAAGAAAGCGATGCCAGCTTCTTCAGCTACAACTTCAGCAGCAGCGCCCGCCCCTACGAGGCGCGCCGCGTCGGCACCACCGTCTTGAACGAGATGAGCCGCACGCTGTTCTACGGCGGGGTCGATGCGCTGCTCGATAAAAAGGCGCAGGCCGACTTCAAGGAAAAGGCCCATCTGGTCACCAGCAGCAACATGCGCACCCTGCTGCGCGGCACCACAAGTGGCCTAGATTACGCGGGCCCCCTTGGCACCTATTTCCGCGAGATTTTCATGTATATCCCGGCGCTTCTGGCCGGGCACCACAATGCGCGCGGGGATTATTCCGCCGCCCAAGGCTGGTACCAGACCATCTTCGACCCCACCGCCAAATTCGACAGCGGTGTCGATCTGGCCGGTCTGTCGGACAGCGCCCGCAAACAGGCCGAGCGTGATCGCGTTTGGCAATATGCCGAATTCCACGGCATGGCCCCGCCCACCCTGCGCAGCATCCTCACCGATGAAGAGGCGCAAGAGGCCTACCGCAAGGACCCCTTCAACCCCTATGCCATCGCCCGCCTGCGCCTGTCGGCTTTCCAGAAGAATATCGTCATGCGCTATGTCGATAACCTGCTGGACTGGGCCGACAGCCTGTTCCGCCAGTTCCAGCGCGAAACCGTGGACGAGGCGCATATCCTTTACGATCTGGCCCGCCAGATCATGGGCCCGCGCCCCGCCGATGCCGGGGATTGCGGCGAAGGCAAGGTGCGCCCGCGCAGTTATGAAAAGATCAAACCGCACATGGAGGCCGGTCAGGATTTCCTGATCGAGGCCGAAAGCTTCTGGGTGCACCACGGCATCATGCACGAGGCCAACAATACCGGCTTTGTCGCCAGCCGCGATTTCGTCGCCATGGAACGCGCCGATCTCCACATGCTCGACCTCAAGGCCAAGACCGAATCCATGGTCATGGCCGAAATGACCTTCGACAGCGCCCGCACCGCGGGTGCCGCCGAACGGGTCGACAAGATAAGCCGCGGCCAGACCGAGTTGCAGATCAACGACGACCCCACCGTCGCCATGCTTGCCGATCGCCCGTCGTCCGAGCCGGCCGAACCGGTCTTGGCCCCGCATATCGAGGCCGAGAAACGCTATGAAACGGCGCATGTCAAAGACGGCATTCCGGGGCGGCAAATGACGTGGAACGGCACCGGCAAGGTCTATGCCGAACGTGGCCATATGCGCGCCACCGAAACCCTTGATCGCAACTGGCGCCACTGGAACCGGATCAGCCCCGATGCCTTTACCACCTCGGTTGTGCGGCAGGTCGGGCCGGTCTTCTGCGTGCCGCGCAACAAGGACCTGATGAAAATCTGGGACCGCATCGAAGACCGTCTGTACAAGATCCACAATTGCCGCAACATCGATGGCGAGCGGGTGGATATGGCGCTCTTCGCGCCCGAGATCGACCCGATGGCGCTTGTCCGCGCCCGCGCCGCCGGCCTCAGCCTCAGTGACATACTGGGGGCCAGCGCGGGCAACCTGCCGCCCTATCGCTTCTCCTACCTGATCTCGAAGGCCCGCGAATACACCTCACTGGTGCAGGGCTTCGGGGCCAAGCTGCAGGGCGCCATCGAACGCAAGGATGGCGAGGAACTGGCCAAGCTGCGCCTGCAACAGGCGATCAACATGCAAAACCTTGTCACCAAGGTGCGCGAGAACGAGGTCAAGATCGCTGAGGAAAGCCTTGAAGAGATCAACCGCCGCAAGGAGGCGGTGGAATACCGCAAAAGCTATTACGAAGAAAATATCTCTCAAGACTTGCTGTCATGGGAACGGGCCGAGCAAATCTCAACCCACGGGGCCGGTCTTAGCAAGGGCCTCAGCGCGGCCCTCAGCGGCACCGCCGGTATCTTCTACCTCATCCCGCAACTGGGATCGCCCTTTGCGATGAAATACGGCGGTGCCGAATTGGGCGGCTCGGCCAAGGAATGGGCCAAGGTCTTCAGCGATACAGGCACCATGCTGGATATCTTCGGCAAATCCGCCTCGCTTGAGGCCAAGTATCAGCGCCGCCGCAAGGGCTGGGAACACAGCAAGAAACTCGACGAACACGAACTCAAGCAGATCGAGAAAAAGATCGCCGCCGCCAAAATCCGGCTAGAGATCGCCGAACGCGCCTTGGAAAACCACCTTCAGGCCATCGAAGATCAAGAAGAGGTGCTGGATTTCTACGAAAGCAAGTTTTCCGGCGAAGAGCTTTACACATGGATGGTCTCAACCCTGCAAACCATCTATCGCCAAGCCTTCAACGCGGCCTTCTCCATGGCGCAACTGGCCGAACAGGCCTATCGGTTCGAACGGCCCGACGATACCGCCATCCTGCTGGACCTCAGCTATTGGGAACCGGGGCAGGCGGGTCTTCTGTCGGGCGAGAAACTGGCCGTCGATCTGGTCGCGATGGAAAAACGCTTCCTCGAAACCAACTATCGCAAGCTGGAAATCTCGCAACCTTTCTCCCTTGCCGAGATCGACCCAGCCGGGTTGATGCGCCTGCGCGAAACCGGGGAATGTACCTTCACCGTGCCCGAACTGGCCTTCGATCTGCTCTATCCCGGGCAATACCGGCGGATCATCAATTCCGCGCGCCTGTCGATTGCCTGCGTGACCGGGCCCTACGTCAACATCCCCGCGACGCTGACGCTGACGGGCTCGAAACTGCGGGTGGAACCCACACAGGATGGACCGGCGGGCCTGACCGACAGTCTGTTGCGCCATACCGTGCAGATTGCCACCAGCACCGCACAGTCCGATGCCGGCGTCTTTGACTTCAGCTTCGCCGATCCGCGCTATATGCCCTTTGAAGGGGCGGGGGCCGTGGAAAGCACATGGAAAGTGACCCTGCCGCGCAACTTCCGGCCGTTCGATTATGCCACGATCAATGACGTGATCCTGCATATCTCCTATTCGGCGGAAAGCGACGGGGTGTTGCGCGACCGGGTCGAAGATGCCAATGCCTCGCTCGAAGGGGCCTTGGCCAAGGCCTTGACCGATAATTCACTGGCCCGGGCCTATAGCCTGCGACAGGAATTCGGCACCGTCCTGCATCAGCTGTCCACCGGGCCGGTCAATGTCGATGCCATGCTGACACTCGATCAACGCGCCTTGCCCGTGGCCTTGCGCAATCGCGCGATCAGTCTTGATCAGGCCTTGTTGCTGATCAAACCCCGTGACGGGCTGTCGGCCACCGGCACCGAAATCAGCATCAACGGGACAACCGTGTCCGGCTTTGCCGCGCTGCCCGATTTCCCCGGCTATGTCGGCGCCAGTGCCGCAGCGGGATTCGGGACGGGGCTTTTGGGTGATCACCTCTTGCGCATCGTCGATGCGGGCGATCTTGCCCCGGGGGATGCGGGGGCCACCTCGGCCTTCGCTGACGGCGCGGTCGAAGATATCGTGCTTTTGGTGCAGATGTCGCTGAACTGATCGGCGGGCTGGCGTCCGGGGCGCATGGCTCCGGGCGCGTCGCGCATCGCTTTGAGGGCGGGATGTCGTACGACTCGTACGATCCTTTGGCCGGCCCCCTTGAGTTTCGTACGAAACCGGGGGCATCTTCGTACGACTCGTACGAAAATCCTGCGCAAAGGCTGCCATGACCCCTGATGACCTTGTCCTGACCCCTTTGGGCCTGCGTTTTCGCGGGCGGCGCTATCCCTGCTCCATTGGTAAGGGCGGGCTAAGTGCTTGTAAACATGAGGGAGATGGCGCAACGCCCGTGGGCGTGCATCGCATTGTCGGCCTGATGTACCGCCCCGACCGCATGGCGCGCCCGACCTCATGGGCCGTGCCGATCACTCCGCGTGACCTGTGGTCGGATGATTCGAATTGTGAAGTCTATAACCAATTGGTATCAAAGCCTTATTCCGGATCGCACGAATCCCTGCGCCGGGCCGACCCGCTTTATGACCTGATCCTCATCACCGACTGGAACTGGCCCTACGCCGTCCCAAACCGTGGATCGTGCATCTTTTTGCACCAATGGCGCAGGCCGCATTACCCCACCGAAGGCTGCATCGCCTTCCGCCGCGATCACCTGCGCCGGATCGCGCGGGGAATCAGCTACGGAAGCCGCCTTATCATCCGCGGTTAGGGCGTTGATTCGAAAGAGTTATTCGTAGTTTCGCTCGCCGAAGATCGCGCTGCCCACCCGGACATGAGTGGCCCCAAGGGCGATGGCCTTTTCAAAGTCGCCACTCATCCCCATCGACAGCCCTTCAAGGCCATTGCGCGCTGCAATCTTTGCCAAAAGGGCGAAATGCAGGCTGGCCTCTTCCTCCACGGGCGGAATGCACATCAACCCTTCGACAGGCAGGTCCAACCCCTCGCATTCCTTGATGAAATCATCTGCCTCACTCGGCAGTATCCCGGCTTTCTGCTCTTCCTCGCCGGTGTTCACCTGAATGAACACCCCGGGGCAATGGCCTTCTTCCTGCGCGATCCGTGCAATGGTTTTCGCCAGTTTGGGCCGATCCACCGCATGGATATACTGGCACAGGTCAAAGGCCTGCCGCACCTTGTTGGTCTGCAAGGGCCCGATCAGGTGCAGCTCCACCCCCTCGAATTTCTCTCGGAATTCCGGCCACTTAGCGGCGGCTTCCTGCACGCGGTTCTCACCGAAAACCCGGTGGCCCTGATCCAGAACCGCCTCGACCCGTTCGTTCGGTTGCTTTTTCGATACCGCGATGAGCCTGACACTCCCCTTGGCGCGTCCGGCCTCGGCCTCGGCTTTGCGGATACGGGTCTGGATGTCCTCAAGGCTCATATGCGGCCCCTTTTCATGCTTTGCGGCGGTCTTGTCTGCTTTGCCATAAAGCCGCGCCTCTCCACAATCCCCGCAAACATCTTGCCCCGTGTGCCCACGTTGGATAGTAGGGTAGGGAAACAAAGGTGGACGGTAGCATGATGACCTTTTCCTCGAAAATCGCCGGCTTGGCCATGGCATCATTGGTCGTATTGGCCGGCTGCGGCGAACGCGAGACAAAGCTGAATCCGAAAGCCTGGGAAGTCGAATCCGGGCGTGAGGCTGATAAGTACCGCAACGAAGGCGGCTTGTTTGACATTTTCTCGGGTGACGCGGATGCCGGGGTCAAGGTCAACCGCTTCCTCTGGACAGCGTCTCTCGATGTGCTCGATTTCCTGCCGGTCCAAAGCGCCGATCCCTTTACCGGCGTGATTTCAACCGGGTACGGCACACCGCCGGGCGGTGGTCGCGCCTATCGCGCGACGGTCCTCATCAGCGACCCGGCGCTTGACGCGCGGTCGCTCAACGTGGCGCTGCAAACCCGTGGCGGCCCTGTCAGTGCAGGCACGCAACGCGCCGTGGAAGACGCGATTCTGGCCCGCGCTCGGCAATTGCGGGTTCAGGCAGGGCGTTACTGAACGCCCCCGCGGTCATCCACATGTATCTCGCTTAGGGCTTTGACCCACTCGACTTGCCGGGGCAGGCAGATCGAATGCAGGTCATATCGTTCCCGCATAAGGGTTCGCGCCGCCGCTCCAAGGCTTGTGCGCGCCGCCTCATCCTCCAACAGGTCACAAACCTCGGTGACAAGCGCCTCACCATCGAAGAAATCCACCAGCCGCCCGGTTTCCCCATGGGTGATGACCTCTTCCACTGGGGCCACCCGGCCCGCGACGATCGCCGCCTGACAACTCATCGCCTCCATCAAGCTCCAACTCAGGACAAAGGGGTAGGTGAGGTAGATATGTACCCGGCTCACCTGCAATAGCTGCGTGAACGTGTCGTAAGGGATGCGGCCCAGAAAATGCACGCGCTCCCAATCCTCTGGGGCGATGCGATCTTTCACCTCGTCGATGAAAATCTGTTTCCATGTCTGCCCCTTGGGCGGCCGCGCGCCATAGCTCACCTCGTCGCCGCCGACGATCAGAACCTTTGCCTTGGGCCGTTCCTTGAGCAACCGGGGCAGGGCACGCATGAAGACGTGATACCCGCGATAGGGTTCAAGGTTGCGATTGACGAAGGTGATCACCTCATCGTCGCGGGTCACGTCGACCTGCCCTTCGATTTTCAAGCGTACATCGGGATTGGCGCATGAGGTGGCCGTATTGATGCCATCGTGGCTGAGGGTGATGCGTTCGCGAAATTCACTTGGAAAGGTGTCGGCTTGAAACAGTGTCGGGCTGATGCCGGCATGGGCGGCGGGAAAATGCAGGTGGTTGTTGATGTTCTTCATCCGGATACGCAGGGCCTGCGCCTGCGTGTCGGCGGATTTGTCGAACTCGGGGTCGAAATTCAGGTGCGGATACTCGGCGTGGTGGTACAGTTCGCAATACAGCCCGATCCGCGCCTGCGGCCAGACATCGTGCAAAAACATCGACTCGCCCCAACCGGGATGCGCCAGGATCAAATCCGGCGCGAACCCCTTGTCCTTCAACTCCCGCGCCGCCCGCCAACAGGCTTCACCCCGCGTTACCTTGGTATCCAGGTCAACCAGCCACGGGTGCAGGTTCTGCCCCGACCGTTTCGGCAGGCCGTAGGGAACGACCTGTACACCGTTCCACTTGGTCGGCTTTTTCACCTTCAAGGTCAGCGCCACGCATTGATGCCCCTGCGCGGCCAGAAGCGGCGCGAGGTGCTTGTATTGGCCAGGGAAGTTCTGGTGAATGAACAGGATTTTCATGCAGGGACCACTCGATACCGTTTTTCTCGTTATAGGCACGGGCGGAATACCTGCAAAGCCCTGTCTTTTTGGGCTTGGGCACTGGACCCCGCGCGCCTTGCGGCCTATCACGCAATGGTAAATATCAAGACCACCTTGAGGGTAAGTTGCATATGTCGCGCTATTCGCCGTCCGAGATCGAAGCCAAGTGGCAAGAGGCATGGGAAAAGGCCGGGATTTTCCGCGCCACCCGGACCGAGGACAAACCCAAGTACTATGTGCTTGAGATGTTCCCCTATCCCTCGGGCCGTATCCACATGGGCCATGTGCGCAATTACACCATGGGCGACGTGATCGCGCGCTACAAGCTGGCCACCGGGCATAACGTGCTGCACCCCATGGGCTGGGACGCCTTCGGGATGCCCGCCGAAAACGCCGCCATGGCATCGGGCGGCCACCCCAAGGATTGGACCTACGGCAATATCGACGACATGCGCGCCCAGATGAAGCCGCTTGGCCTCTCCATCGACTGGAGCCGCGAGTTCGCCACTTGCGATCCCGAATACTATGGCCAGCAACAGGCGCTGTTCCTCGATTTCCTCGAAAAGGGTCTCGTCTATCGCAAGAACGCCGTGGTCAACTGGGACCCGGTGGATATGACCGTGCTGGCCAACGAACAGGTGGAAAACGGGCGCGGCTGGCGCTCGGGCGCTTTGGTGGAACGCCGTGAACTGACCCAATGGTTCTTCCGCATCTCGGATTTCGCCGGGGAATTGCTGGATGCACTGGACGGCCTCGACAACTGGCCCGCCAAAGTGCGCCTGATGCAGGAAAACTGGATTGGCCGGTCGCGCGGGTTGCAGTTCGCCTTCTCGCTCATTGACGGCCCCGAGGGCCACGACCGGATCGAGGTGTATACGACGCGGCCTGACACCCTGAACGGGGCCAGCTTCATCGGCGTGTCGCCCGATCACCCGCTGGCCCGCCAGTTGGAGAAAGACAACGCCGATCTGGCCGCCTTCAACGCCGAATGCCGCCGCATGGGCACCTCGGAAGAGGAACTGGAAAAGGCCGAGAAGAAGGGCTTTGACACCGGGTTGCGCGTGCGCCACCCGTTCGATACCTCGTGGGAACTGCCGGTTTACGTCGCCAACTTCATCTTGATGGATTACGGCACCGGCGCGATCTTCGGCTGCCCCGCGCATGACCAACGCGACCTTGATTTCGCGCGCAAATACGACCTCCCCGTCGCCTCCACGTTCGAGCCGGAAACCCCCGGTGAGGATTATCAAAGCCCCGAAGACGGCGGCCCGGCCTACGTGCCTGCGAAATCCGAGAAAGTCCGCTATGTCAGGGGATTCGCGGGTGAAGAGCTGCAAACCGGCGATCACGGCATCGACGCTGCCATCGACTTCTGCGAGGCCAATGGCGTCGGCCAAGGCGTCACCAAGTACCGCCTGCGCGATTGGGGCCTGAGCCGCCAACGCTACTGGGGCTGCCCGATCCCCGTGGTCCATTGCGACACCTGCGGCGTGGTGCCGGAAAAGAAAGAGAACCTGCCCATCCAACTGCCCTATGACGAGGGCGGCAAGCCGATTGACTTCTCGGTGCCCGGCAACCCGCTTGATCGTCACCCCACGTGGCGCGATTGCACCTGCCCCGCTTGTGGTGCGCCCGCGCAGCGCGAAACCGACACCATGGATACCTTCGTGGATAGCTCATGGTACTTCGCCCGCTTCACAGCACCCCGCGCTGAAACCCCCACCGACATGGTCGAGGCCGAGTATTGGATGAACGTCGATCAATATATCGGCGGGATTGAGCATGCGATCCTGCACCTGCTCTATTCGCGCTTCTTTGCCCGCGCGATGCAGATCTGCGGCCACCTGCCGGAAAAAGCGATCGAACCTTTCGATGCGCTCTTCACCCAAGGCATGGTGACGCATGCAATCTACCGCACGCAAAGAGATATGCGCCCTGTATTCCACTACCCTGAGGAAGTAATTGAATATTCTTTGGATGGAAAAGATTTTGCATTCTTGAAAGATGACGTTGCGACCTTACGATCCGAAAAAAACGATTTAGTGAATACTAACGACCCCGCCAGCATGTTTGTACGATGGCAAGGTTTGACGCCTGACAAGAAAGTGCAAGTCATCCCCTCTGCTAAAATGTCCAAATCTAAAAATAATGTCGTCGACCCGGTCAGCATCATCGAGGCCTTCGGCGCCGACACTGCCCGCTGGTTCGTCCTGTCCGACAGCCCCCCCGAGCGTGACGTGGAATGGACCGCGGCCGGGGCCGAGGCCGCGCATAAGCACCTCAATCGCGTCTGGAACCTCTGTGATCGTATCGCCCAGATGGACGCTGACGCCAAAGGCGAGGGCGACGAGGCCCTGCTGCGCGAGATGCACAAGGCCATCCATGACGTGACGATGGGCGTCGAAAGCTTCGGCTTCAACGCCGCCATCGCGCGGCTTTACGCCTTTACCAACACGCTGGCCAAATCCAAAGCCGGGGCAGCGGCCCAACGTCAGGCCATCATGACCCTTGCGCAACTCATGTCACCCATGACCCCGCATTTGTCCGAAGACATCTGGGCGCACCAAGGCGGCGAGGGCCTGATCGTCAACGCCCCGTGGCCCAAGGCCGACCCCGCCATGCTGGTCGAAGACAGCGTTACGCTGCCCATCCAGATCAACGGCAAACGCCGCGCTGAAATCGAAGTGCCGAAAGATATGGACAAGTCAGAGGTTGAAAAAATCGCGCTTGCCACCGATGCTGTGGTCAAGGCGTTGGATGGGGCCCAACCCAAGAAGGTCATCGTTGTCCCCGGTCGGATCGTCAATGTCGTCGTTTAACCGCCGCTTTTTCCTGCTTGGCACCGCCACCCTCGTGGCGGGCTGTGGCTTTGCGCCGGCCTACGGCCCGAAGGGCGCGGCGCAAAACCTGCAAGGCGCCATTGCAGTTGATGAACCCGACAGCCGCGCGGGGTATCTTCTGACGCGCGCGCTTGAGGATCGGTTGGGCCGCCCGGCCCCTGCGCGTTTCGGGCTTGCCTGTTCCATTACGCTCGACAAACAATCCGCCGCCATCTCAGCCAGCAACGTTGCCACCCGGGTCAACCTGCTGGGCCGTGTCACCTATGCCCTGCGCGACCTTGGAACGGGTGAGGTTTTGACCTCGGGCAAGGTGGATAGCTTTACCTCCTATTCCGCCTCGGGCACGACGGTTGCAAGGCAAGCGGCCGAACGTGACGCCAAGGAGCGGCTGATGACCATTCTGGCTGATCAAGTCACCACCCGTCTTATCGCGGCCTCCGGGGGTCTGCCGGAATGAAACTGACCGGGCGCGACGCGCCGGGCTATTTCGCCAAGCCCGAGGCGCACCGCACGGGCCTTCTGATCTATGGCCCGGATGGGATGCGCGTGGCCCTCAAACGGCAAGAGGTCATCGCCGCCCTCATCGGCCCGCAGGGCGAAGAGGAAATGCGCCTGACTCGCATCCCCGCCGCCGATCTGCGCAAAGACCCTGCGATGCTCTTGGATGCCATCAAGGCCCAAGGCTTCTTTCCCGGTCCACGCGTGGCCTTCGTCGAGGATGCCACCGATGCCATGGCCCCCACGATCATATCAGCCGTGGAAGACTGGCAGGAGGGCGATGCCCAGATCATCGTGACGGCCGGACAACTCAAGGCCACTTCCAAACTGCGTAAACTCTTCGAGGGCCACCCCAACGCCTATGCCGCCGCCATCTATGACGACCCCCCCTCAAGGGACGAGATCGAGGCGACACTGGCCAAATCCGGCCTGCGCGACATCGGCAATGACGCGATGCGCGACCTCACCGCCCTTGCGCGAGAGCTCGACCCGGGGGATTTCCGACAGACAATGGAAAAACTGGGCCTCTACAAATATGGTGATGAGGGGCCGCTCACGCCTGAGGACATCGCCGCCTGCGCGCCCAGTTCCACCGAAGCTGAACTTGATGACATCCTCAACATCGTGGCCGAGGCCCGCTCGGGTGAAATCGGCCCGGTCATGAAACGCCTGCGCGCCCAAGGGGTGCAACCCGTGAGCCTTTGTATCACCGCGACCCGCCACTTTCGCACGCTCTACACTGCCGCCTCCGATCCCGGCGGTGCGGCCCAAGGCATGGGTCGTGTGCGCCCGCCCGTTTTCGGCCCGCGCCGCGACCGGATGCTGCGGCAAGCCCAGAACTGGGGGGCGTCCAAACTGGAACAGGCGCTTAGCCTGCTGACCGAGACCGACCTGCAACTACGTTCCGCCGGGCAGCACGCCCCGGAAATGGCCCTTGTCGAACGCGCGCTGATCCGGCTGGCGATGATGGCGGCGCGCTAGGGGTTTGGGCTTGGCATTTCGGTCATCGTGTTGAATTACCTGCGCCCCTGCGGCCAAAACCGGAGAAAGACCCATGAGCTGGACCGCCTTTGCCGCCGTCTTCGTCGCATTCTTCCTGACGCACTCGATTCCCGTGCGCCCCGGCATCAAGGCGCGCCTGACACGAACCTTCGGCGCGCGTGGCTTCGGGATGGGATATTCGCTCCTGTCGACGGCGATGTTGGTGCTGTTGATCTGGGCCGCAGGGCAGGCCCCCTACGTGGAACTCTGGCCGCACATGCTGTGGCAGCGCCACTCGGCGCACCTGGGTATGCTAACGGTATGTCTGATCCTCGCGCTGAGTATTGCACGGCCCAATCCCTTCTCATTCGGCGGGGCCCATAACGACCGCTACGATCCCGAACGGCCCGGAGTCACTCGCTTTACACGTCATCCGATCCTGCTTGCCTTGGCGATCTGGGCGGGGGTGCACCTGTTGCCGAACGGCGATTTGGCGCATGTCCTGCTGTTCGGCGTTCTGGGCAGTTTCGCGGTCGCGGGCCATGCCTTGATCGACCGGCGCAAACGCCGGGAGATGGGGGCAGAGCAGTGGCAGGCTCTTGAGGCACAGCGCCGGGCGGCCCCGCTCCTGCAAGCCCCGGCCTCTTGGACGGGGTTTATCGGGCGGCTGGCATTTGCTTTGGGGCTCTTCGCCACGCTTCTCTGGGCGCATCCCTATGTCATCGGCGTCTCTGCACTGTAAGAGGGGGGTGCAGACAGTCCTTGGACCCATGGGGGCATAAGCCATTTCGGGGGTTCGTTGTTCGGAGTGGCTTGTGTCGGCCTGTGCCGTGCTGCTTGGTGCGCCGGAGCGTACGAAACTCACGTACGTTTTGTACGAAACTCACCGTACGCTCTGTTAAATTGCCGGTTTGCGGGAAAGAATACCGACGCGATACCGACGTTATGCCGAGGTGATACAGAAACGGGAATTCGTTGTTAACCAATGGGTTAGAGGCGATTCGCGGCGCGGTCTCCGGGACCGCGCCGCGAAAGTGTTACTTGAGCCGCTGACCATTGGCCAGAACATGACCTTCTTCATTGACCACGATCTTCGAGGTCAGGGTGTCATCCTCTTCCTCGCTGGGGACGGCAAAGAGGCCCATCATCATCCGCGCGCCCATGGCCTGATCTTCGGGGACAAGGCCCATTTCCACCAGCTTGTCCAGAAGGCCATTGCCGCCCACCAGTTTCAAGTCTGCTTCGCCCTCGGGCGCGGGCATGCCGCCAAAGCTTACCAAGTCGCTGTTATCGAAGGTAAAGTCACCCACCCCGGTCAGTTCAGCACCCGCCAGGCGGACCGTGATATCATTGATCGTCAGCGCGTTCAGTTCGCCGAACATCTCATCGCCGGTTTCCATCTCGGCCATTTGTTCGGGGTCCATCATGTTGACGAACATCTTGGCCTTGCCCGCAAGGTCGATCGCCACCGTGGCCGGATCGCGCGGCAGGGCGCCCGCAGGGTCAAACATCGCCCAGATCATGTCGGACATGGTGAAATCGCCCAAGGTGATGGACAGGGCAAAGTCTTGCGGGTCCTCGCTTTCGCTGATCGGCATGGTCAGGCCGAAGGCGGATTTTTCCATAGCGATTTCAATGGGAAAAGGGACTTCGGCACCGCTGAAGGACATTGCCATTCCATTGGCCGTTCCGCCATATCGGATCTGTTCTTGGCTCATCGCGAACTCAAGGTCGCCACTGTCGGTGCGGCTGCTTCCGCTCATGGTGTCGTCGCCATCCTGAACCGTAAAGGTCGAGGACCCGCCGCCATGCTCAAACCGGCCAGACATGTCGAGCCCTGCTTCAAGCAGGGCCGCCATATCCATGGCCGAGCGCACCACCGGGGTCATGGCAGTCCCGCTGTAGGCGAAATCGTTGAACTCGCCAGAGGCCTGCACCCGCTCACCCGATTTGCTGTCGGTCATGTCCAGCGTGTAGGTCGCAGGCCCACTGGTCATGTTGCCTTGAGTCTCGCGCAGAGCGTCGTTGACCGTAACATCAGCCGTCCCCGCGATGTCGTTGATGGTCATCTCCGCCGTGCCAAAGTCTACATCATTGGGGGCGGTCTCGATATCGACAAGCGCGATTGTCATTTGGTCGGCCGTGTAGTCATACGTCATCGCACCAGGGTTTCCTGACACGATGAAGTCTAGCCCCGAGGTCCGGTATTCCATGGCCACGGTGCTTTGGATATCTTCGTTGCCTTCGACCGAAACGGTGATTGGCATGACGTCGGGAAGCAGGACCGAGACGGTACCGTCCCCGTTTTCCTGGAATTGTAACTGCCCCAATTGAGAAACGACAACGACTGCATTGTCGTCACCGTCGGGCACCTCCATCGTCATCTTCAGGTTTTCAATCGTCAGAATATCGCCTGATTGCGTTTCGTCGCCCGACATTTGATAGCCGAACCCGGCCATGTAGCTGGACCAGTCCGACCATACGTCAGACGCCGTGACATCGGCATAAGCTACGGATCCCGTTGTGAAAAATGCCATTGTTGCCGCGGACGCGGTCGAGTTGATCAAAGCTTTCATGGTGGCCTCTTGTCCAACAATATATCGGCGTCAGCTTCGGCTTTACGCGGGACAGGGTCAAGAGGCGATCTGACTGGACCCCAGCGGCGCGTGCAGGTACCACTTGGCCAGCAGCAAGCCAGAGGTGGATTCATGAAACTCACTGGAAAGACGGTTCTTATCACGGGCGCAAGCAAAGGCATCGGTGCGGCCACGGCCCGCGTTTTTGCTGAGGCCGGGGCAAATGTGGCACTTGTGGCGCGCAATGGAGACGCGATTGCCCATCTGGCAGGCGAGATCGGCCAGCATGCAATTGCGATCCCTTGTGATGTCAGCCGGTTTTGGGAGATGCAGGCGGCTGTGGAGGCGTGCCTCAAGGCGTTTGCCGGGCTTGATGTTCTGATTGGCAACGCCGGTGTCATCGAACCGATTGCCCCGCTGGCTACATCCGATCCCGAGGGCTGGGGCCATGCCATCGATATCAACCTCAAGGGCGTTTACAACGGGATGCGCGCGGCCATGCCCGTCATGCAAGAGGCCGGGCACGGGACGATCATCACGATCAGTTCCGGCGCGGCGCATAACCCGCTTGAGGGCTGGAGCCATTACTGCGCATCGAAGGCGGGCGCCGCCATGCTGACGATGTGCGCGCACAAGGAGGCGGCCGGTCAGGGCCTGCGCGTCATGGGCCTGTCGCCCGGGACCGTCGCCACCGACATGCAACACCAGATCAAGCAGAGCGGTATCAACCCGGTCAGCCAATTGGATTGGTCCGACCACATCCCGCCCGAATGGCCGGCCAAGGCGCTATTGTGGATGTGTGGCCCGGATGCTGATGATTATCTGGGCGAGGAAATCAGCCTTCGGGATGAGGGCATTCGCAAAAAGGTAGGACTTACATGATCAATTTGGAAAAAGATAACGGGCTTTGGATCGTGACGATCAACCGCCCGGACAAGGCCAATTCGCTGACCGAGGAAATGTTGGTGGAACTGGCCCGTATCGCCGAGGCTGCGCATGAGGATGCGCGTGTGTTCGTTCTGACTGGCGAGGGCAAGGTGTTCTCGGCAGGGGCCGACCTTGAGGCCGCGCGCGCGGGCCTTGCCACATCAGCGGTATGGGAGCGTTTGTCCTCGGCCATTGCCGGCTTTCCGGGGCTGTCGATTACGGCGCTCAATGGCACTGTCGCGGGTGGGGCCATGGGGATGGTTCTGGCTTGTGATCTGCGCATCGCGGCAAAAGGGGCCAAGGCCTTCTATCCAGTGATGAAGCTGGGTTTCTTGCCGCAACCATCCGATCCCGGCCGTCTGACCCGACTTGTCGGGCCCTCCAGGGCCAAGATGATCTTGATGGGTGGCCAGAAGGTCACCGATCAAGAGGCGCTGTCTTGGGGGCTGTTTGACCGGGTTGTGCCGGCTGAAGAACTCATGCCGAGCGTGCGTGAGATTGCTGAGGATACTCTTGGGGCCGATGCCATCCACGTCGCAACGATCAAGGGAATGTGCCGCCCAGCACCGTGATCGAGGGCGGAAAAAGCTGACTTATCGTTAACATGTGCTACCTTTCCTTTGCGTCAAAGGAGGGAAAGCCATGATCCGTCTTGTCTTGCTTTTGCTGACGATCGCCACGGGGGTGCAGGCGCAAGACCGCCGACCAAGTCATTGCATCGCCATCGCCGATAGCGTGCCGGGTCTGCAATATCTGCACAAGGCCAGTTTCCGTGCGCCGGTGCCGGAATTCTCGGTGCGATTGCAGTATATCGCCCATGCCTCCTTTCTCATCCAGGCCGAGGATGGACTTTCGGCGGTGACGGATTTCACGGGCTTCATCGGCAATGTGGATTTCATCCCTGATGTGGTGACGATGAATCATGCTCATTCCACCCATTGGACCGCCCATCCCGATCCGGCCATTCCCCATGTCTTGCGGGGCTGGGGCGATTTCGGGGAGGGGGCCGATCATCATGTCGATTTGGGTGGAATGGTGATCCGAAATGTTCCGACAGACATCCGCTCTTATGGCGGGGTGGAGCCCAAAGGCAATTCGATTTTCGTCTTCGAGACGGCGGGCCTGTGCATTGGTCACTTGGGGCACTTGCATCACGAACCAAGCGACGCGCAATATGCCGCTCTTGGCCGTATGGATGTGGTCATGGCCCCGGTGGATGGTGGCTATACCATGCCGCTTGAGAACATGATGAACGTCCTGCGCCGTCTCAAGGCGCGGATCGTGATCCCGATGCACTGGTTCGCGGATGGGTCACTTGGACGGTTCCTTGCCGGGATGGAGGATGAGTTCCGCATCGTCGAGACAGGGGAAAGCACGATGACGGTTTCGCTGCGCACTCTGCCGGATGACCCGACGATCATGGTTCTGCGCCCGTCGTATCTTCGCGAATGACCTATTCGTCTAGAGACCCGTGAATCGCGAATTGCTCTAACCCTGCGTCCTGCGCTTCGATCATGCGAAAGCTCTCGCGTACGCCGGATTCGGTCAACTCTCGTGCAACGGTCAACAATGTGTTCGGCGCGTGATCTTCGCACAAATCGAGCATATGAGCGATTTCGTCGTCCGCGACGGGCAGGGCGGCCTCAACACTCGGGGCGCCGTAGATCTCGACGAAATGCTGGGCAAGGGCGGCTGATAGTGCGCCGCGCTCTGCCTCTTCGATCTGGGTGACGGCGACGAATGTCACCCGGCCAAATGTATCACACCCGAGCCAGCCATTGGCGAAGGCCTGCCGTTGCTTGCCTGCCAAGTCGCCTTCGGACCAGTTGGAAAATTCGAACCCGCCCGAGATGCACCATTCGCCGGTGCGGGCAGGGTTGGCGTAAACACGCATATCGCTTTCGTCGAAATGGATGGCGCGGGCGAGTTTCATCTATCGTGCTCCAATACGGTGCTAAGCGGCATCAGCATGGTTTGATCATCCTTCCGTAGCAACATGCCAAAATCTTCGTCGACGCCAAGGAACGCACCGCTTTGGCCGTTTTGCGTAACGTCCTCGCCGATGCCATGGGCCAATCCACGCCATTCCGAATGCAAAGGGCGCGGGCCTTCATCGTCCCATCGGGTGATCCAATTGAGTGTGTGGCGTGCCCATGCCTCAAGGAGGTCGGTGGCATCCACATCGGCGCAGCCTTCCTCGTAAAGGGCGGTGTCATCCGGGCGCTTCCCCGGCTGCCCCCCGGCGAGCACGAGAGGCAGCTCCAGCCCCACGACCAGCCAATCGGGCTGTTCCTTGGGGTCATCGGTGCTGGCCATCACCCGCAGCCTTCCACAAGCGGCCCCGTTGATGCGCAGACCGCCCGCCCATTCCAGGTGCACCGCCACTTCGGGCGGCCCAAGAGCGCCAAGCGCATTCTGGAACCCCACGCCACAGGCGGGCAACATGGCCATGGCCTTTTCAAGCGGCACTTCGGGCGCCATGACAAGCGCAGCAGCCAGCCGGTTGGCCGCCACGTTGTAAACAATCAGCCCCGCGTCGCAGCCAAGCGAGGCCATGGCGCAGGCCTTCTCGAAGGGATCAATGCCTGCGTCCACCGGGTGGCCCGACATCAGCGGGGGGAAGGCCGGTGTGCTCATGCGACCCCCTGTGCCACCATCTGTTTCGCGATGTCGCGGAAGGCTTGAGATTGTGGTGCATCGGGTTTCGACACCACTATGGGGGCGCCCCCATCCGAGGCCATCCGAATGTCGATATGCAAGGGGACCTCGGCCAGAAGCGGCACGCCCAGCTTGTCGCATTCCGCCTTGACCCCGCCATGACCGAACACATGCTCCTCATGTCCGCAGCTTGAGCAGATATGCGTACTCATGTTCTCGATCATGCCCAGAACCGGCACATTCAGTTGGTTGAACATGTCGATCCCTTTACGGGCGTCCAGAAGGGCCACGTCCTGCGGGGTCGAGACGATCACGGCACCATCGACAACGGTTTTCTGTGCCAAGGTCATCTGCACGTCGCCCGTGCCGGGTGGCAGGTCAACCAGAAGTACGTCAAGTGCCCCCCATTGCACCTGCATCAGCATCTGTTGCAGCGCGCCCATGAGCATGGGCCCGCGCCAGACGACGGCCTGATCCTCGTTGGTCATCAGGCCAATGGACATCATGGTAACCCCATGGTTGCGCATCGGCAGGATGGTCTTGCCATCGGGGCTAGCTGGACGGCCGGACACGCCAAGCATACGCGGCTGACTGGGGCCATAAACATCGGCATCCAGAAGCCCCACGCGCCGCCCCTCGGCGGCAAGCGCACAGGCCAGGTTGGCCGAAACTGTGGATTTGCCCACGCCGCCCTTGCCGCTGGCAATGGCGATGATGTGCTGGACACCCGGCACCCGTTCTGGGCCCTGTGGCTCAGCCTTCTTTTGTGGCTTGAGGTCGGGCGGGGCCTTGGCGCTATGGGCCGTCAGAACCGCCGACACTTCGGAGGCCCCGAGCGCCTTCACCGCGGCCTCGGCGGCATCGCGCACAGGTTCATAGGCTTGCGACTTGGCCGGGTCGATCTCCAGCACAAAACGTACGGTTTCGCCTTCGACATTCAGACCTCGGATAATCCCGGCTGAGACAACATCCGATCCGCTGACCGGATCTGTGATCTGCTTGAGCGCCTCAAGAACGCTTTCTCTTGTTACTGCCACGGTCAGCCTTGTCCCTTAATGATGCCAGTTACTTCATGATCCACATCCAGGCCCTCGACGGTCAATGTAATCTTGGCCTTGAACTCGCGCCCCTCAAGGTCCCCCGCATTGCGCAGTCCGTCTTCGATGGCCTGCTGCGAGGTCACGCCGACCTGCTTGAGGAATTTGCGCATGGACATATTGAAATCGCCGATATCATCGCTCATTTCAGTTTCCTTTCTTCATGATCGTTGACGCAGGCACTTTTGAGTTTCTACTCTAGGCGCCATGCGGTTTTTTGTTAGCCTCTGTATCTTCGCCCTTATCCTGCACCTTGCGGCGGGCAAGGGAAAGGCGGCTGAGGGACTGCGCCTGTCGGCCCCGCCGGGATTGGTCGATAGCGGGTTGTTGCAGTATGTTCTGCCGCGGTTTTCCCTTAAAACCGGTGTGCGTGTCGAGATCGTCCCAGAGGATGCCGAAGCCGATCTGGTGCTGACCAGCCAGAACGTGGGTAAAGCCGTGTTCAAAGGCCCGAACACCACGTGGAACCTGATGGTTCTGAACGACATCGAAGGGGTCAGCCGCCTTGATGCGTGGCTTGGCGGTGACATCGGCAAGCGTACGATCACCAGTTTTCAGGTTGATGGCAGTGCGCCCTTTACCCTGCCCGAAACCGGAGAGGACGAGGTGGTGGCGGTTTCTTTCGACGGCGATGCAGTGCTTGGCAAGCGGTTGTCGGATAAGCTTTGCGGACGCTGCCATGTCGTGGATGCCGCCGAACGCATGAACGATATCGGCTCCACGCCGTCGTTTTTCGTGCTGCGCGCCATGCGGAACTGGGACCAGCGGTTTCAAACGTTTTTCGCCCTCAACCCGCATCCCGCCTTTACCCAGATCGCAGATGTCACACCGCCATTTCCCATCGACCGCCCGTCGCCGATCATCCCCGTCGAAATGACGCTGGAGGATCTTGAGGCGATCCTGGCCTATGTTTCGGCGATCGAACCCGCCGATCTGGGCGCTCCGTTGCAGCATCAGTGATCCCGGCGCTTGCTGAAGTAATCGTCCGTGGTGCGGGTTTGCGGGCGCTCGCCGCCCGCAAAGGGATTGTCCTGCGAATGGAACTGCGCCTTGACGCGGCAATTGTCGCACATCTGGATCATTCGCGCCGCGTTGTCATTGGCGAACATCGAATGCTTGCCGGCCAGTTTCTCGGTAATATTTTCGACCGTGGATTTTACCCCGAAGAGGCTGCCGCATTCGATACAGGCAAAGGGCTCTTCCTCGTGCAGGACGACCTGCGTCAGGGCTTCGTCGGCAAGGTTCATGCGTGGCTCATAACTGATCGCGTCTTCGGGGCAGACATTGGCGCATAGCCCGCATTGCAGGCAGGCATCCTCCTGAAAGCGCAATTGCGGCATGTCCGGGTTGTCGACCAGTGCGCCCGAAGGGCAAAGCGAGACACAGGACAAGCACAGCGTACAGGCGTCGGCATTGACCAGAACGGCGCCATAGGGGGCGTTTTCGGGCAAGGGCAGGGCGGTGGTATCGTCTTGATGGAGGGCCTTGGCACTCAGTCGTGCCACCTGCCGTCGGCTCCCCATGGGTAGGATCGGGGCCTCGCAAGGCTGCGGCGCATCCTTGGCCCCGTAAAGAGCATCGCACAGCGCGTCAGGCTCGGCCACGTCGAGAACCACGACCTTGCTATCCTCCGACATGGCTTGAGCGAGTGGAACCTCCTGATCCAGTGCGTCCCGTTCCGTGGTCGGTGCGAGCAGGAGCGTAACATCCGCAAACCCCGAGGCAAGCGCGGCCAGAATTTCGGCATGCCCGAAACCGGACAAGGCAGGCACCTCCAGCGGGATCACATCGGCCGGCAGACCGCGGCCATGGCGAGCTGCGAGAGAGATCATCTCACGGCCAAACCCGGTGTCATGTACCAAGAGGCGCGGCGCCTCACCGCCTGCCTTGCGATAGGCCGACGCAAGGGTATGAATGCGGCGAAAGATCATGTCAGGGGCCGGTGCGTCATAGGTGATCGCCCCCGATGGACAGCGCGCCGAACAGGCCCCACATCCGGCGCAGATCATTGGATCAATCGTGACGTGGTCGCCATCGGGGCTAATCGCACCGGTTGGGCAGAGATCGAGGCATTTGGTACAGCCGGTTTTCTCCGCCCGGGAGTGGGCGCAAAGCAGCGGCTCGGTGGCGACGTAAAGCGGTTTCTCAAAGGTGCCGATCAGCTGTGACGCCTGCAACACGGCATCCGCAACGGCGGGCAGGCTGCCCGGGTCGGCGCGTAGATAGCCCTCGCGCTTTTGCGGGGCAGGGAACAGCGGCGTTTCGCCGGTGAGGTCAAGGATCACATCACACTCGGTCTGGCCACCATCCCGCGCCTCTGTCCACGTGAGCGGTCCGCGCCCCGTGGGATCGACCTGTTGCAGGCGGTCTATGCGCAACCGGAATTGCCCCAGTGCCCCCTCTGCACGCTTCAGGTCGCCGCGGATCGCATCGAAATCGCGGCTTTCGGGAGGCGGAATGTCATCGGTCAGAAGAACGGTGACGCCCAGAATTGGCGCCAGTTTCTCGGCGGCGTCAAGCGCTACATCCGAGCCGCCAATGATCAGGCACAACCCTTCGGAAATGACATCGACGGTCTTTTCGGGCGGCGCATTTAGCGTGGCCTCGGCTAAAAGAGCGGCCATTTTGGGTAGTTTCGGGCGGGGGTCATCCGACCATCCGGCCCGATCCCGCAGGTCTGTGAATGCCGGTGTTTTGCCCTCGGACTCGACCGCGATCTCCTCGAAAATACGTTGCTCTTGTTGGCAGCAGATAATGGAGTCTCCCTGCCCAATTTCCTCGATGGCCCGGTCGATTTGCCCGGTGCAAAGGGCTGAGTGTACCTGTGAACAGGGCAAGCCAACCGCCTGTTCGATCGCCTCTGAGTCAAGCTTTTGGGTTCCGGAACAATTGCACAGAATCAAGCGCTTAGCCATGGTTTTCCTGTTGGAGTTTGAGTGTTTTCGGGGCGTAGCGTGACGCCTTTGGAAGACAAAGGTACGCATGATTCGTTCCAGTCGTAAACAAGATTTGAGCGGTGATAATGGTCACGCCATGCCGAATTCCGGGAGAACTTGATTCTCATTTCGAGCGTTTCCGTCCAGCTCACTTTGTTTCGCTTCGTCAGGTTGTGAGGACTTTTTGACCGAAGACGTGAATTGTCTGGATCGTGACTGCCCAAACTGTCCCTGTCTGTTGATTGTGTGCCGCGGGATGCAGTTTTTACTTTGAGTGGTCTGAAAACTGTACCAGTCTGGATACATCCGAAACTGGGGAGGCTCGGAGTGGTTCACAATCCGGCACGGTACGAGGCAATGCCGCTTGGCGTGGTCATTCGGCGCACGCCGGGTGCGACCCGATGGGCAAAGTGGGCGTGGAAGGCGATCGCCGTCTTGCCGGGTGCTGCGGATGCCGATTGGCGTGAGATACGTCGGGAGGGGGATGCCGTGGAATACCATGCCGCGACTCTGACGCTTGAACTGCATGGCGCGGAGACCGATGCATATCTGCATGGCTTGGCGGCGCGAACCCCGTCGATCTATGTCGTTTTACGAGAAAGCGACGAGGTGGATGGCCCGCCGCTGGACGCGGTGCTGGTCACGGCCTCACCCTACGAGGCACAGGATTATGCCGACAGTGGTGAAGAGATCATCGAAAAGGTACCCATGACCGATGGCTTGATGGCCTTTGTCCAAAGATTTGTCGATACCCATCACGTGGAAGAGGAGTTCAAGAAACGCCGCCGTGACAGGGTGCGGACCGATCGTGTCGAACACAGCATCGGCGACCCGCGTATTCACCAGTTGAATGATGTCTACACCGCCCCACAGGTCCGCAAAGGGAGGATGAATTGAGCCGTCCGAATGATTTCTGGTCCCGCCGCAAGGCCAAGGTGCTGGAAGAACAGCACGAAGAGACGCGTGCCGTTGAGGCGCGCGAGGCCGCTGAGAGAGAGGCGGCGCTTGAAGAGAAAACGGACGACGAGGTGTTGGAGGAATTGGGGTTACCCGATCCTGACACCCTTCAACCGGGCGATGACGTCAAGGCATTCATGGCCAAGGCCGTGCCTGACCGGATTCGGCGCCGTGCGCTACGCAGGCTTTGGACGTCCAACCCGGCGCTCGCCAATCTCGACGGTTTGCTCGACTATGGCGAAGACTTTACCAATGGGGCCACGGTCGTCGAAAACCTGCAAACGGCCTATCAGGTGGGCAAGGGCATGTTGAAGCATGTCGAAGAATTGGCGCGACAAGCCGAGGTCAAAGAGGCGTCGGCAGAGGCTGGCGAGGATGGTCAGCAGGATGCCGGCCCCGACCCGGAGGCGGATGAAAGCATTGCCGTTCTGGATGAAAGACTTGCCGTTCTGGATGTATCCCCGGCGGAAACGGTCGTATTGGCCTATGATGACCCGTCGTCGGACGAGCCCTCGGCCCGACCTCGCCGCCGCATGCGGTTTTCCTTCGAAACGACACAAGGGGCGCAAGTATGACGATGGAGAATGTCACGATGGAGCAGCCCAAAGTGCCACAGGACATTGCGGTTGAAGACCAATTGCGCGCGGATCTCTATGATTTTCTTGGTGTCCTGCTGTCTGGTCCACCCGATCAGGCGCTGTTGGACAAGACCAAGGCGCTGAGCGGAGATGAAGGTGAGCTTGGAACTGCAATCGGTGCACTTTCACGGGTGGCAAAGCATATCAAACCCCCTGCGGTCGAACGCGAATTCAATGCCCTTTTCATTGGCTTGGGGCGGGGAGAGCTTCTGCCCTACGCCAGTTATTACCTGACGGGGTTCCTGAACGAGAAGCCCTTGGCAACGTTGCGCCGGGACATGGCCGCGCGGGGCATGACCCGTGCCGAAAACGTCTATGAACCCGAGGATAATATCGCCTCGTGCATGGAAATGATGGCGGGCTTGATCCGCGGGCGGTTCGGACAGCCCGCGCCTTTGCATGATCAGAAAACCTTCTTCAACAAGCATATCGGCCCTTGGGCCGGACATTTTTTCACGGATTTGGAAGCCGCAAAGAACTCTGTCTTCTATGCCCCGGTCGGCGCTGTTGGCCGGGTGTTTATGGAAATCGAGGCCGAAGGCTTCCGGATGAGCGCGGAGTAATCCGCATTAACTGGCGGGCATGCCCGTCATAACCAGAGAGGAGGACTCTCATGTCAAAGAAAGTTGAGGACGGCACAAGCCGCCGCGATTTTCTCAAGATGGCCGCCACCGGTGCGCCCGCGGTTGCGGTCGTGACGGCAGCGACCAGCGGGCAGGCTGAAGCGGCCGAACCCGATCTTGCATCGACCAGATTGCAAGATACCGCGCATACGCGCGCCTACCTCGATAGCGCCCGGTTCTGACCGGACGATATCAACCCGACCCGCTGACGACTGGTTGCGATTGGCCCGACTGTTCAGTGGATAACCTTAGTACCCAGCACGCCCGTTTCTTGGGGATCGCTCGGGAGGAGATGAAAACATGCTTAGGAAAAAGACCAACGGGGTTGCGAGACGCCCCCAGCGGACAAGTATCCTGTCTGAGGTCGCCGGGAAATCCGTCGACCGCCGTGCCTTTTTGCGCGGCAGCGGTCTGGCCATTGGTGGCCTTGCCGCGATCGGGGCCACAGGTGGCACCGTAACCAAGGCCAATGCGGCCACGGCAGCGAACGGCGCTGTCGAAACTGTGAAATCTGTCTGCACGCACTGCTCGGTCGGTTGTACGGTCGTGGCCGAGGTGCAAGACGGTGTCTGGGTCGGGCAAGAGCCCGGTTGGGACAGCCCTTTCAACCTTGGTGCGCACTGCGCCAAAGGGGCATCGGTACGCGAGCACGCCCATGGTGAGCGTCGCCTGAAATACCCGATGAAGAAAGAGGGTGGTGAGTGGAAGCGCATCAGCTGGGAGCAGGCGATCAACGAGATCGGCGACGGCATGATGAACATCCGCGAGGAAAGCGGCCCCGACAGCGTGTATTGGCTGGGCTCGGCCAAGCACAATAACGAACAGGCCTACCTGTTCCGCAAATTCGCCGCCTATTGGGGAACGAACAACGTCGATCACCAGGCGCGGATCTGTCACTCGACCACTGTTGCGGGTGTTGCCAATACATGGGGCTACGGCGCCATGACCAACAGCTACAACGACATCCACAAATCCAAGGCGATCTTCATCATCGGTGGCAACCCGGCCGAGGCGCACCCTGTCTCGCTGTTGCACGTTTTGAAGGCCAAGGAACAGAACAACGCACCCCTCATCGTCTGCGATCCGCGCTTTACCCGCACGGCGGCACATGCCGATGAGTATGTCCGGTTCCGTCCGGGCAGTGACGTGGCGCTTGTCTGGGGTATCCTGTGGCACATCTTCGAGAACGGCTGGGAGGACAAGGAGTTCATCCGCACCCGTGTCTGGGGGATGGACCAGATCAAGCAAGAAGTGGCCAAATGGACGCCCGAGGAAGTCGAGCGGGTGACCGGCACCCCCGGTAGCCAGCTTGAGCGTGTGGCGCGTACCATGGCGAACAACCGCCCCGGTACCGTGATCTGGTGTATGGGGGGCACCCAGCACACCAACGGCAACAACAACACCCGTGCTTACTGCATCTTGCAGTTGGCTCTTGGCAACATGGGCACCTCGGGGGGCGGCACCAACATCTTCCGCGGCCACGACAACGTGCAAGGCGCCACGGACCTTGGTGTTCTCAGCCATACCCTGCCGGGGTATTATGGATTGTCGAAAGGCGCTTGGGGTCACTGGGCTCGTGTTTGGGGTGAAGACCCCGAATGGCTTGCCGGTCAGTTCGACACGCTGACGGGTGCGGACGGCAAGGAAAAATCGCTCCAGAACCTGAAGGGTATTCCCGTCAGCCGCTGGATCGATGGTATCCTTGAAGACAAGGAAAACATTGACCAACCGAACAACGTTCGAGCCATGGTTCTGTGGGGCCACGCTCCCAACTCGCAGACCCGTATGACCGAGATGAAAACGGCGATGGAAAAGCTCGACATGCTTGTCGTGGTCGATCCTTATCCAACCGTTTCGGCGGTGCTGCATGACCGGGAAGACGGCGTGTACCTGCTTCCGGCCTGCACGCAGTTCGAGACCAAGGGCTCGGTCACGGCATCAAACCGCTCGCTCCAGTGGCGCGACAAGGTTGTCGAACCCCTGTTCGAGTCGAAGTCGGATCACGAGATCATCGGCCTCTTTTCTAAGAAGTTCGGCTTCCATGATCGTATGTTCCGCAACATCGCGCTTGAAGATGACGGGGTAACCCCGAACATCGAGGACACCCTGCGCGAGATCAACCGCGGTATGTGGACGATCGGTTATACCGGGCAGTCGCCCGAGCGACTCAAGCTGCACATGGAGAACCAGCACACCTTCGACCGCACGACGCTGCAAGCGATTGGTGGGCCTGCCGATGGCGACTATTATGGTCTGCCGTGGCCAAGCTGGGGCACGCCCGAGATGAAGCATCCGGGTACGCCGAACCTCTATGATATGTCCAAGCCCGTCTCGAAGGGTGGCCTGACCTTCCGCGCCCGCTTTGGTGTGGAACGTGATGGTGACAACCTTCTGGCCGAGGGCGTTGCAAGCCAGAATTCGGAAATTCAGGACGGGTATCCCGAGTTCACCATGCAAATGCTGATGGACCTTGGATGGGATGGCGACCTGACCGATGAGGAGCGTGCCGCGATTGATGCGGTTGCTGGCCCCAAAACCAACTGGAAAACCGACCTTTCGGGCGGCATCCAGCGGGTGGCGATCAAGCATGAGTGCGCACCCTTCGGCAACGCCAAGGCCCGTGCCGTCGTGTGGACCTTCCCCGATCCGGTGCCGCTGCACCGCGAGCCGCTTTATACAAACCGGCGCGATCTGGTCGAGGATTATCCCACCTACGAGGACCGGCACGACTATCGTCTGCCCACTCTCTATGCGTCGATCCAGAAGCAGGACTTTTCGAAAGACTACCCGATTATCCTGACATCTGGTCGTCTGGTCGAGTATGAGGGCGGCGGGGACGAAACCCGGTCGAACCCGTGGCTGGCCGAGCTGCAACAGGACATGTTTGTCGAGATCAACCCGCGTGATGCCAATAACCTTGGTGTTCGGGACGGCAGCGATGTCTGGGTCGAAGGGCCCGAGGGCGGCAAGGTCAAGGTCATGGCCATGGTCACCGAACGGGTGGGAGAAGGCGTTGCCTTCATGCCCTTCCACTTCGGGGGCCACTATCAGGGCGAGGACCTTCGGAGCAAATATCCCGAAGGGGCTGATCCTTATGTCTTGGGTGAATCGACGAACACCGCCCAGACATATGGCTATGACTCGGTCACACAGATGCAGGAGACCAAAGCGACTCTCTGCAAGATCAGCGCAGCATAAGGAGAAACGGAAATGGCTAGAGCTAAATTCCTCTGTGACGCCGAACGCTGCATTGAATGCAACGCTTGTGTCACTGCCTGTAAAAACGAGCATGAGGTGCCTTGGGGTATCAACCGCCGTCGAGTTGTCACCATCGAAGATGGCAAGCCCGGCGAACGGTCGATCTCGGTCGCCTGTATGCACTGTTCAGATGCACCCTGTATGGCGGTCTGTCCTGTAGACTGCTTTTACCAGAACGAGGATGGGGTGGTTCTGCACTCCAAAGACCTCTGTATCGGTTGCGGTTATTGCTTCTACGCGTGCCCCTTCGGCGCGCCGCAGTACCCGCAAGCAGGCAACTTTGGCAGCCGCGGCAAGATGGACAAATGCACCTTCTGCGCCGGCGGCCCCGAAGAAAACCACTCCCAAGCCGAGTTCCAGAAGTACGGGCGCAACCGGATCGCGGAAGGCAAACTGCCGATCTGCGCCGAGATGTGCTCGACCAAGGCACTTCTGGCCGGTGATGGCGACGTCGTGTCGGCGATCTACCGCGAGCGTGTCGTCGCGCGCGGGTTCGGCACCGGTGCCTGGGGCTGGGGAACCGCATATGAGCAAAAAGGCGGCTGACCTTTCGGTCTTGGAAACGCTGCTGCGTTTCCCTGCTTTGTGACATGCGGTCGGGCGGCAAATTGGCCGCCCGACCGTATCGCCATTCACCTGATATACTGGACAGATCGTCATGACCCGTCTTCTGTACACGCTTATCCTGTCTTTGCTGCTGGCGGCCCCCGTTGCCGCGCAAGAGGCAACGGACGTCCCGCAAACCGACCGCTCCGCCACGGGTGGGGCGACCACGCTGGAAGATATCCTTGCCCGTCAGCGCGGCGAGAAGGTCGATAACAGCTATCGCCACAACACGGCAGATGAAGCACCCGCACCGGAAACCTACGCGCCGGGTCTGGGGCCGCTTGGCGGCGCTTCGGATGCCGAAGTCTGGCGCGACCTGCGGTTCAACGAAGCCAATGTGAAGGTCTCTGCGGGAGGGGAAAAGGCCAAGGTCCTTGTTCAGGATGGCGGCATGGCCTGGCTTCAGTTCCGGCAAGGGCCGCTTACCACTTATGGCGGGTGGGGCCTGATTGGCACGCTTGGTGTGCTCGTGCTGTTCTATCTGTTTCGTGGGCGTATCCGGATCGACGGTGAGAAGA
Organism: Roseovarius bejariae; assembly: GCF_009669325.1. Taxonomy (NCBI): domain Bacteria; kingdom Pseudomonadati; phylum Pseudomonadota; class Alphaproteobacteria; order Rhodobacterales; family Roseobacteraceae; genus Roseovarius; species Roseovarius bejariae. Next base: position 888,351 of record NZ_SZWE01000001.1, on the reverse strand, counting down.
CCGGACGCACCGTAACGCGGTTTCAATTCATGGAACGCTTTGCCCATTGGTTGATGGCTGGGTCATTTGTCGTTCTGGGGGTTACCGGTCTGATCTCGCTTCTGGGGCGCAAGTTCCTGATTCCGGCCTTCGGGCATGAGGCCTTTGCGACAATCGCGGTATCTGGAAAATGGATTCACAATAACATCTCCTGGGCCTTTATGTTGGGCCTGGTCCTCGCCTTCGTATTTTGGGTCGTGCACAACATTCCCAACAAGACTGACCTCAAATGGCTGGCTGTCGGCGGTGGTATCTTCAAGAAAGGCGTTCATCCACCTGCCAAGAAGTTCAATGCAGGGCAGAAGGTGATCTTCTGGTCAGTTATCCTTTTGGGGGCGTCAATCTCGGCATCGGGGCTGTCGCTTCTCTTTCCTTTTGAGATCCCGATGTTTGCCAAGACATTCGCGATCCTCAACGATCTGGGCCTGCCGCAATTGGTTGGCTACGGGGCTTTGCCAACCGATCTGGCGCCGCATGAGGAAATGCAACTGGCCCAATCCTGGCATGCGATCATCAGCTTTGTCCTGATGGCGATCATACTGGCACATATCTATATCGGTTCGGTCGGGATGGAAGGTGCGTTCGATGCCATGGGATCGGGTGAGGTTGAAGAGCAATGGGCGCGAGAGCACCATTCGCTGTGGCTGGAAGAGTTGCAGGAAAAAGACAGGGCCCCCACGCCCGGCAAGGCCTCAAGCCCTGCGGAATAATGCGCGCTCTTGGTGCCAGTTGCCTCATCCTGCTGTTGGCCGCCCTTCCGGCGGCCAGTCAGCAATTCACGACCCTGAAGGGTCATGGTGGCCCGGTCATGGGGATTGCGGTGAACCATGCAACCGATCAGGTGGCCACGGCGAGTTTCGACAATTCCGTCGGCTTGTGGCAGGCTCGGACACCGACATGGCTGGAAGGCCATGATGCGGCGGTGAACACCGTTATATTCTTGGGCAATGGGTGGTTGGCCTCGGCCGCAGATGATTTCTCGATCTTTTTGTGGGATTTGGAGCGCGCCGGACACAAGCGCCTTGAGGGGCATCAAGGCAAGGTCATGGGCCTTGCACTGTCGCCCGACTACAGAACTCTGGCCTCGGCGAGTTGGGATGGCAGCATCGGTATCTGGCCCTCGGAGGGCGGTACCCCCGCCTTTCTTCAAGGGCATGAAGGGCCGGTCAACGCGGTTGCATTCGGACATGATGGGCGACTGTTCTCGGCATCCGCCGATGGCACGGTCCGCATTTGGAACCTCGAAACCGGCAATCATCGGATACTGATCGATCAGGGCTTCGGCATTAACCGGATCGTGCTTGGACCCGAAGATGACTGGCTGGCCTATGGCGCCGTGGACGGCGTGACAAGGGTGATTGATCCAGTGGATGGCATGGAACTTTGGGATTTCTCATTGGACCGGCGTCCGATTCTTGCCATGGCGCATCATGCGGAAACTGGGCAGTTGGCTGTGGGGGATGGGCATGGGTATATCATGGTGATCGACACCAACGACTGGCAGATCACCCGTGATTTTCGGGCCATGCAGCGTGGGCCGGTCTGGGCTCTTGCCTTTAATGCCACGGGTGAAAACATTCTCGCAGCGGGCCTGAGCGATGTCGTCTACTCGTGGCCCGTGGAACTTCTGGACGCATTCGAGCCTGCCGGTGGCATGGAGCGTAGCTTCCTGCGCGACCCTGATGACATGCCGAACGGAGAGCGGCAGTTCATGCGTAAATGTTCCATCTGTCATGCACTGACCCCGCCGCCATCCCGCAAGGCGGGACCGAGTCTTTATGGGCTTTTCGGTCGAAAGGCCGGTAGCTTGTCGGATTACGCCTATTCGCCAACCTTGGAAAATGCCGATATCATCTGGATGGACGAAACGATCGATGCCTTGTTCGATATGGGGCCCGATCACTATATTCCCGGGTCCAAGATGCCGATGCAGCGTATTACGGCCAAGAGCGACCGGCAGGATCTGATCACTTATCTACGCAAGGCAACGGCCACCAAGGAGAACTGAGATGAAAGCCATGTACACCGCATTCGCCGCGACCGTTATCATCATGGTCGGGGCCTACTACGGACTAAATGAGGCCGGTTTTTCTGCACAGGATGTCTCGGCAGGAGACGCCGTGCGACTGGGTGACGCCTCCGAATGACCGCACCCTTCAAGGATAGCGCGCGCGGCGATAGTAGCGAATACGGTGAAAATCTGGCCGTTGCTTCGATCTTGGTGATCGATGACGAACCGGGAATGCGCAATTTCCTGACCAAAGTGTTGGAGCCGCACTGCAAACGGGTCGAGCAGGCGGCCTCTTGTAAACAGGCGACCGAGTATCTCGACCATACGCATTTTGACCTGGTCATTCTTGATAATATCATGCCCGATATAACGGGTCTGGATTGGCTGGCTGAACAGCGACGCATCGGCCTTTTCGCGGATGCAATCCTGATAACGGCCTATGCCGATCTTGATACAGCCATTCGCGCATTGCGCGCAGGTGTGGCGGATTTCGTGCTGAAGCCATTTCGCGCCAACCAAATCCTCAATGCGGTGTCACGTGCCCTTGATCGCAAGTATCTTCGTCGCGAAAACGACCTGCTCAAACATGAACTGTCAGAGATCGGCCAGACGGCGCGGGGGCGCTTACTGGGCAATTCTCCGGCCATTGCCAAGGTGCGTGATATGCTGGAACGCATGGCCCCATTGCCGACCTCGGTCTTGTTCACCGGGGCCAGTGGGACGGGCAAGGAAATCGCCGCACGCACCCTGCATGGAATGTCCGACCGGGCGGAAAAACCCTTTGTTGCGGTGAATTGCGCGGCAATTGCACCTGATCGCATTGCCGATGATTTGTTTGGGGTGATTCAGTCAGACAGGATTCGCAAGGATGGTCTGTTTCTGCACGCTGATGGCGGAACGCTCTTCCTGGATGAGGTGGCGCAATTGCCGGAACAGGTTCAAGCCAGCCTGCTTCGTGTTCTGGAGGATTGCCGCATCCGTCCAACCGGGGCCGAGCGGGACATACCCCTGAATTTGCGGTTTTTCTTTGCCACAAACTCGGATTTGGAAGCCGAAGTGGCGGCGGGGCGGTTTCGGGCAGATCTTTATCATCGAATAAACGTGATGAATATCGAGATGCCCCTTTTGCGCGAACGCACCGAGGACATCGTCGAACTTGCGACCCTGTTCATGAGCGAATTTTCCCGCGTTCTTGGCCTCCCTGCGCTCGACATGAACGAAGAGGTTCTCCTGAAGCTGAGCCGCTACGACTGGCCCGGAAACGTGCGGGAGTTGCGTAACCTGATCGAACGCTCCGTCATTCTTGGACAGTTTCCCGAGGAGTTCGCGGGTGCAGGTACCGTCACCGGAGCCGAGGCGGTCGAAACGCTCGAACTGGTGGAACAAAGACACATCCTGAATGTGTTGGACGCCTGTGACGGCAACCGCGCAGAAGCAGCCCGCAGGCTTGGGGTGTCACGTAAGACGGTTGATCGGAAATGTGCGGCTTGGGGCGTGTGATCGCACCTTCCACCGCCCGGCATCCTCGGCTAGACAAATTGCATGATAACCAACGATCATCTGCCCGGATGCCACCTGATCCTTGATCATTACGGTGGGCGCTTCGCGCAAGACGCCGTGCGCCTCGAGGAAGTTTTGCGCGATGCGGCAAGACAGGCGGGCGCGCAGGTGATCGACGCCAGGTTTCATCATTTCGGCAAGGGGGGCGGGGTTACCGGTGTCTTGCTTTTGGCCGAGTCGCACATCTCGATCCATACATGGCCCGAGTTGGATTATGCGGCGATTGATATTTTCATGTGCGGGGCCGCAGACGCACGTCTTGCTGCTGACCATCTTTCAAAGCTGCTCGAACCTGATGACGTCAAGTTGACCGAAGTCGCACGTTCGGCTCAGCGGAACCAGTGATCCCAACCGGAGTTGTAGTAGCCTACCAAGGGGTGGGATTGCAGCGTGTTGACATCGACCGGACGGCGCGCAACGTCCACACCAAATACTTGGGAAGCCTGCCAGACGTCTTGCGTCAGGAACTTCAGCCCTTCGGATAAGACAAGGGAATGCTGCCGAAGCGCGTCGGGTGTCGCCAATACGAACCCCCAGTCGCCGAAGCTGGGGATATGCACGTGATAGGGCAGGGTTGATAGCTCACCGTCAACCGCAGCAGGGTTATCGACGGCTTCCAATGTTTCAACCACGGACCAATAGGCATCTCCCGCAAAAAGGGGCGATCCCGCTTGTGTGACGAAGGCCCCCTGCGCCGACAGACGTTGTGCCATCAGGTTGTAAAAGGCACGGGTATAGAGTTTCGACAGGCGGATCGTACGTGGGTCAGGCAGGTCGGCGATGATGATGTCGTAGATCGCGTCGCTGTTTTCGATGAACTTCCAGGCATCCATATTATGGATCGTGACGCGAGGGTCGCTCAGGGCATGATTATTCAGCCGTGCCAGTTTGGGGTGATCCCGAAACAGTTCGGTTACCCTTGGGTCGAGGTCAACCAGCGTGACGGTTTCGACCTCTGTATGCTTCAGCACCTCGCGTGCGGCCATGCCGTCCCCGCCACCCAGGATCAGAACCTTCGCCTTGCGCGGGGCTAGTGACAGCGCGGGGTGAACCAAGGCTTCGTGATAGCGGTGCTCATCCAGTGTGTCGAACTGGATAGACCGATCCAGAAACAGGCGGACGCGATCGCGAAACCGGGTCACGGTGATCTGTTGGTATGAAGTGGCCTCATTGAGGATAATGTCATCCTCGTAAAGATTGGTATCGACGACATTGACCAGACGTTCGGCCTGAACAAGCGCCCCTAGCGATGCCACAAGCGCTATGGCCCAAATCAGCCATACACCGCGTTTAAGCCGTTCACGAAACAGCCAAAGTGTGAAACCCGCCACCCCGAGGTTCAGGCACCCGAATACAAGGCTTGCCGACATCAGCCCAAGGAAGGGCACCACGATAATCGGAAAGGCGACCGAGGCGATCAGCGCCCCGAGGTAGTCGGCGGTCAGGACATTCTCGAACCGGAAACGATGCGCACCTTCACTCTCAAGAACCCGCGCGATCAGCGGGATTTCCATACCGGCCAGAATGCCCACAAGCCCCAGCATACTGTAAAGTAAAAGGCCCACATGGCCCAGAAACGCGTAGGCAAAGAAAAGCAGCGGCGCCATGAACCCGCCAATGACGCCAAGCCCGATCTGAGCCCATATGAACCCTGTCAGGGCCTCATCCACATACCGCGACAGCCACGCACCAAGACCCATGGAGGACAAGAACAACCCGATCACAAGGCTAAACTGGCGTACCGAGTCGCCCAGCAGGTAGCTCGACAGTGTCGCGGCGACCAACTCATAGATCAGGCCCGCGACCGCCACCAGGAAGGTCGCCGCCAAAAGCCAGAGTTCCCGCCGCCGTGTGGCGGGGGCGGCTTGTGTCATGACAGGATGACAGCCGCGATAATGATCGACAGCGAAATGAACAAAGCCCCGATCAGGACGGCAAGGGCCATGTTGTGCCCGTCCTCGATTTCCTTGACGATCGAGAAGGGCGTGAGCAGGTCAATCACCTTCCAGCATCCCCACATCAAGACGACGCCCAACAGGGTGTAAACGATGGTGCTCACCACCTCGGGCAGGGCTATGGCGGAAAAAAGATCCATTGTATCCTCGTTGCGTTATTTCACACGGGTGTTCGAATAATACCCACCCCCGCTGCCCGCGCGCACGGAGGTGTTGAGATCGGAACTTTCGCGCCAGATGCCAAAGTAGGACAGGTAACCGCTGCCCCCAAGGATCAGCACGCAGGCCAAAAGGAATATGACGCGAAAGGGTGTCATCGGGGCTCAATCCTCATCGGTCCAGTCGGACCCGCGCCAACGGGCCCTTTTGTGCAAGGCGGGTTTGGCCCCCCGCCAGACAAAAAACAATCCGAAAAGAAGGGCACAAAGGCCAAGCCAGAGAATGCTGGAACGCCCCTGATCCGCAGAAACGCTGAGGCGGGAAATCTCTTGTGCGCTGCCATACCAAGTGCCCTTTTCCGGCACGGAAATCTCGGCCGTATGTTGGCCCGCTTCTTCGGCGCGGAAGAGAAGTGTCGTACGCCGCGATCCTTCGGTCCAACGACCATCCGCGTCGCGCCCATGGTAATACCCCACCTCGCGCCCAGCGTCGAACAGGGGGGCACCATCCGGGCCATAGAGGGCAACCTCAAGCCAAGCCCAACTGTTGTCGACATCAGTTTGGAAACTGAGGGCAGAGAGTTTCTCGGTATCGGTGATCTCAAAGCTGACCTCCTGGGGCAGCTCCGTGATCTGGAAGGTCCGAGGCGGCAGGACGACATGTCGTCTTTCGGTGCCTTTCACAAAGATCATTCCGACCAAGGCCAATACACAAAAGACGAGGGCCGAATTGCGCAGGAATGCATCATTCTTCCCGGCTTTGTAGGGCTGCAATGGATGTACCTTGCCGGGCATATACTCGGGCACGACGCCGAAGGAGGTGAATGTCTCATCCTGTGGCAGGTACTTTGACCGTTCGACCTCGCGTTCCCGGCCCGTGTCGCTGAACCCCAGCATATGCTTGTGCGACATGGCCGTGACCGTTGTCGCCTTGTCCCCGATGTTCGGGACCCATGTGAATTCGCCCTCCGCGAAGGTGATTTCGGATGTGACGGTTTCATAGTATTTATACCGCTCACGCCCGTCGAAAACCACGGGGGGTGCCTCGGCGGTTTCGACCCAACGGGTCGACATCCACGACGGGTTCAGCGGGCGGCGGAACCGGCGCGTAAAGATCAGGTGGTCGTTCTCGAAGGTAAGCCAGGCATAACCATGCGTCGGTGAATAAAGCTGATGATCCACCCATCGCCAGGTCATGCCGCGCCAGCGTTCCATCATCCCCAGCGTCCCGATGATGGTGTACTCCACTCCGTCGATGATACCTTGCATGCCGATGGAAAACGGGGTTTCAGGGCGCTCCATCTCGGTGAATTTCCGAAGGGCGCGATAGTCGTTCAGTGCATCCAGTTCCGTGCCGCAATAACTGCAAATCTGCACAACGACACGCCCGCCGCCCAAGATGTCCAGACCCGCGCCACAGGAGGGGCAGTTGATCGCACTCGGGCCGTCCAGACGGGTCATGCGGCGCGCTCCACCCGGACCTCGAAGGGATCGTGCCAATGGCCGATGTACCATGCTTGACCGCCTGTCCAGAATTCACCGGACAGCAGGCGCATATCGTCGCCTGTGCAATTGAAAAACGTGTAGGTCTCGCCGACCTCGGGAACGTCCTGAAATGATCCGCGCAGGGCGACGCAACTGGCTTCGTCCAACTCGGAGACAGTGAACCGCGTATAGTCCCATTCAAAGACATGACCGAGTAGGGGGACCCTGTTCACATCGGGGTATCGTTTCGTGGGGAGGGCATATTGCAAGACAAGATCGCCCTCATCCACACTCAGCCAGCAAGGCATGTCTTCCTCGTCCAGTCCCCAGAATTCATCCCAGACCCCGCGCCCATAGCTATAGCGAGCATGCCCCAAGGCGGTGAAGTGACCGCGGGGCAGGATCACCCTGTCGCCGAGGCCAAACAACATCGACGCCTCATGCATGACGCCCTGTTCCCCGGCCAGTTCCATACGCTCGTCGTGAATGAAAAGCGTGGTCCCGCAAGAGGCGCAGGTGGTCATGCGCAGGCTCTCCAATGCGGGTGCGGCATCGTTGCCGCAGTTGGGGCATGTGGTGTTGACCATGGCCGAAAGCGTCCCGCGAAACCGAATGAAACACCACGCGACTATGCCGCAGGTCATGTGCAAATGGAACTGCCAGCTACAAGAAACTTGTCCCCTTGGCATTGCCCGCTGGCTGGTGTCCTATGCGCTCATGGAATGGCGCGATCAGGGTATACTTCTATCCAGCAGAACGCATGGAGAAACCTCGGCGATTATCGAGGTATTCACGCCCGCGCGCGGGCGGCATGCGGGGGTCGTGCGGGGGGGGACCTCTCGTAAGTTGGCCCCGGTCTTGCAGCCGGGCGCGCAGCTTGACCTGATGTGGCGGGCGCGTCTGGAGGATCACATCGGGACGTTCACGGTAGAGCCTTTGCGCTCACGTGCGGCGGCGTCCATGGGGGACAGGCTTTCGTTGGCGGGGTTGAATGCGGTGACCGCGCTTTTGCTGTTTTGCCTGCCCGAGCGGGAAGCGCATGCGCGTCTTTACGAACAAACCGAGCAATTACTTGATCTATTGGGGCAATCCGAAATCTGGCCGCTGGCCTATCTTAGGTGGGAATTGACCCTTCTGGACGACATGGGTTTTGGTCTCGACCTGACGACCTGTGCGGTGCTGGGGCGACAGGCCAATGACCTGAGCTTTGTCTCGCCGCGAACCGGGCGCGCGGTGTCGCGGGCCGGGGCCGGGGAATGGGCCGATAAGCTCTTGCCGCTGCCGCCCTGCCTGTTGGGGGAAGGGCCCGCGCCGGACGCGGAACTGGTCGAGGCGTTTCGCGTCACTGGCCATTTCCTGCATAATCACCTTGCACCCGAGATGGGCAACACGCCGTTGCCCGGTGCGCGGCAGAGGTTTGTTGACCGGCTGCGGTCACGGGCGGGCGAGGCATGAAAAAAGCCCGGCCGAAAGGGCCGGGCTTTGGTCGCGATCAAGCGGGCGTATTTACGATACGTCCTTGTAATTGATCTCTTTTTGATCCTCACCAACACGCCCGCGCCGCACCAGCAAACGGTTGAGCGCGTTGACATAGGCCTTGGCCGAGGCAACCACGGTATCGGTATCTGCCGATTGGCCGGTGGCGATGTTGCCGTCTTCTTCCAGCCGGACGGACACCGTGGCCTGTGCATCGGTGCCCTGGGTCACGGCATGCACCTGATAGAGCGACAGGTGGGCGGAGTTGGGGTGCAACTCGCGCACGGCCTTGAAGGTCGCATCCACGGGGCCGTCGCCGGTTTGCTTGGCGGTCTTTTCCTCGCCGTCGATGGTCATGACCAATTCGGCCTCGGCGGGGCCGCCAGTACCACAGACGACGCGCAGGGATTTGACGACAAGCCGATCCTTAGCTTCGTCCTCGCCCGCGCGCATCAGGGCGATAAGATCTTCATCATAAACCTCTTTTTTGCGGTCTGCGAGGTCCTTGAAGCGCACGAACATGTCGTTCAACTGGTTCTCGGCCAAGTCATAGCCAAGGTCCTTGAGCTTGGCGCGCAGGGCGGCGCGGCCCGAGTGTTTGCCCAGAACGATGTTGGTCTCGGTCAGGCCCACATCCTCGGGGCGCATGATTTCGAAGGTTTCGGCGTTCTTCAGCATGCCATCTTGGTGGATGCCGGATTCATGGGCGAAGGCGTTCTTGCCGACGATGGCCTTGTTGTACTGCACGGGGAAGCCCGAAACGGTGGCGACGCGGCGCGAGATGTTCATGATCTTGCGGCTGTCAACCTCGGTGTAATAGGGCATGATATCGCCGCGCACCTTGAGGGCCATCACGACCTCTTCCAGGGCCGTGTTGCCCGCGCGTTCACCCAAGCCATTGATAGTACACTCAATTTGACGTGCGCCACCGGCCACGGCGGCAAGCGCGTTGGCTGTCGCCATGCCCAGGTCGTTGTGGCAGTGGGTGGCAAAGACGATCTCGTCGGCGCCGGGCACCTCGGCGATCAGGCGCTGGATCAACTCGGCGGATTCGACAGGGGCGGTGTAGCCGACGGTGTCGGGGATGTTGATGGTGGTGGCGCCGGCCTTGATGGCGATTTCGACGACACGGGCAAGGTAATCCCACTCGGTGCGAGTCGCATCCATGGGCGACCATTGCACGTTGTCACAGAGGTTCCGGGCATGTGTCACCGTCTCGTGAATCCGCTCGGCCATATCGTCTTGCGTGAGGTCCGGGATCGCCCGGTGCAGGGGGGATGTGCCGATAAACGTATGAATTCGCGGGCTTTTCGCGTGTTTCACCGCCTCCCAGCAACGGTCGATATCCTTGGGGTTGGCCCGGGCCAGACCACAGATCGTTGCGTTAGTGGAATTTTTGGCAATCTCTGAAACGGCGCGGAAGTCACCTTCGGACGCAATCGGAAAACCGGCCTCGATAATATCAACCCCCATGTCATCGAGCATGGCGGCGATTTCGAGCTTTTCATCGTGGGTCATGGTGGCGCCGGGGGATTGTTCGCCGTCGCGCAGGGTGGTGTCGAAAATCACCACGCGGTCTTTGGAAGTATCAGTCATGTCGGGTCTCGTTCGTTATCCTAAGCCATTGGCGCGAAAGAGAAAAAGCACACCCTCTGAGCGGTCGCGCCGGATGATGGCACGCTCAGAGGCGGCTTAGGAGTAGCAGGACGGAAACGCAACCCGCATTGCGGGGCGTCTGGCCGAAAAGGATATGGTCCTGCGTCATCATGGGCAAAAGTATATGCATGATGACCGCCGATGAAAACCCCGGAAATTTTCGTACGAGTCGTACGTTTTGTACGCCAGTTTCGTACGAAAATCCGCAGAAGTGGAAAACCTTTCGTACGAGTCGTACGAAAATCGCACCTTTCGGACGGGTCATCGGCGCTTGAACATAGCGTTGACCCCGCTAGGTCACAAGCCATGAAACAGGCATTGATCATCGGCGCCTCGGGCGGGATTGGCACGGCCATCTCGGAGGCTTTGGCGGAGCGCGGTGTGGCGGTCACGGGGCTGTCGCGGCGAGACGATGGGTTGGATGTGACCGATGAAGGGTCGGTCGAGGCGGCATTGGGCCGGTTGGAGGGACCGTTCGATTTGGTGTTCGTCGCGACCGGGGCGCTGGAGTTGGAGGGCCGGGGGCCGGAGAAATCCCTCAAGCATCTGGAGGCCGAGGCGATGCAGGCACAGTTCATGTTGAATTGCGTGGGGCCATCACTGGTGATGAAACACGCGGTACGGTTGCTGCCCAAGGAGGGGCGCAGCGTTTTCGCGGCGCTTTCGGCGCGGGTTGGGTCGATTGGCGATAACGGTTTCGGTGGGTGGTACAGTTACCGAACGGCAAAGGCCGCGTTGAACCAGATGATCCACACCGGGGCGATTGAGATTGGCCGCAGCCACAAGCAAGCGATTTGTGTGGCGCTGCATCCCGGCACGGTGGAAACACCGCTGACCGAGAAATATGCCAAGGGCCACCCCACCGTCACGGCGCAGGAAGCCGCCGTTAACCTTTTGCGTGTCATTGATGGGCTCACCATCGAGGACACGGGACAATTTTATGATTGGGCGGGAAAGCGCGTGCAATGGTGAACCGGTTGGTTCTGGTTCTTGGGGACCAGTTGAGCGAGGGGCTGTCGGCGCTGCGGGAGGCCGACATGGACAGTGACCTGATCGTCATGGCCGAGGTGCTGGACGAGACGGGATATGTGCCGCATCACCCCAAGAAAATCGCGCTGGTGCTGTCGGCGATGCGGCATTTCGCGGCGGCTTTGGAGGCGGATGGCTGGCGCGTGGCCTATACGCGGTTGGATGATGAGGGCGCGTCAAAAACCATCGTGGGAGAGTTGATGCGCCGGGGCCAAGAACATGAGGTGAGCGAGGTTCTGGCCACCCGGCTCGGCGAATGGCGGTTGATCGAGGCGCTGGAGAATGCGCCGTTGAGCGTGACGCTTCTGCCGGATGATCGGTTCATCTGTTCGCTTCAGGCGTTCGACGCTTGGGCCGAGGGGCGCAAAGAGCTTCGGATGGAGTATTTCTATCGCGAGATGCGGCGCAAGACGGGCCTGATGATGGAGGGCGAAAAACCGGCAGGGGGCAAGTGGAATTTCGACCATGACAACCGCAAACCGGCCTCGGAGGATATGCTGCGATCCGCGCCGATGCAGTTCACGCCGGATGAGACCACCGAAGAGGTGCTTGATCTGGTCGAGGCGCGGTTTGGCGACAATTTCGGCGAGTTGCGGCCCTTTCATTTTGCCGTGACCCGCGGGCAGGCCCTGCGTGCGCTGGATCATTTCGCCAAGCACTTGCTGGCGGGGTTTGGTGATTATCAGGACGCGATGTTGCAGGGGGACAGGTTTCTGCATCATTCGGTGCTGTCGCCGTATTTGAACATCGGATTGCTTGATCCTGTGGAAATCTGCACCCGTGTGGAAGAGGAATGGAAAGCCGGGCGCGTGCCGATCAATGCCGCCGAAGGGTTCATCCGGCAGGTGATCGGCTGGCGCGAATATGTGCGGGGCATCTATTTTCGCGAGGGGCCGGACTATACCGCGCGCAATGCGCTGGGCCATGATCGGGATTTGCCGTGGATGTATTGGGGGGGTGAGACACGGATGAATTGCGTGGGCCATGCGGTGGCGCAGACCCGCGAGGAGGCCTATGCCCATCACATTCAGCGGCTGATGGTGACGGGCAATTTCGCGCTGTTGGCCGGGGTCGATCCGGGGCAGCTGCATGAATGGTATCTGGCGGTTTATGCCGATGCTTTTGAGTGGGTGGAGGCGCCCAACACGATCGGCATGAGCCAGTTTGCCGATGGCGGGATCATCGCCAGCAAGCCTTATGTGAGTTCGGGCAATTATATCGCCAAGATGTCGGACTATTGCGGCAACTGCGCTTATTCGGTGAAGGACAAGGTGGGCGAGGGGGCATGCCCCTTCAACCTGCTCTTCTGGGATTTCATGCAGCGGCATCGGGAGCGGTTCGAGGGCAATCCGCGGATGGGCCAGATGTATCGCACATGGGACCGGATGGACGAGGACAAGCGCGATGCGGTGCTAAGTGGCGCGCGGCGTATCTTGGACCGGCTGGACGCGGGCGAAGTGGTTTAAAGCGTTTCCAGTTATTGTTGCATCACCAATACCCTGCCAGGCCTACGGCCTTCTCGGGACATTAGTGATACACTTTGATTCAAGGTAAACTGAAAACGCTCTAGCGAAGGGCAAGCACCAGATCGACGAGGGAGCCCATGGACTGGGTGTTGCGGGCCTCTTGCCCCTCGTCCAGTTGCGCCATGCCCACACCGCTGGCCAGGATGATCCGGGCCATTTCGGGATTGGAGATACCGACCTCGGACAAAAGCGCGTGCAGGCAATCGAGCCGGGCGGCATCGACCCGGGCCAGTGTTTCGGCGGCGCCCGCATGCCCGCGCGCCCATGCGCGGATGGCGGCATCGGCGCCGGCCTGATCGGCGAGGCTTTGGGCGGCGTGGCGCAGGCGGGTTGTGGCGGTGCCGGACCCGGCCTGTGCCTTGGAGAGGGCGGTTTGCGCGGTTTCCTCCCAGCGGGCCAGAAGGGCGCGGTGGAAGTGCGGGACATCTTCGAAATGCCAGTAAAATGAGCCTTTGGTCGTGCCCATGCTGCGCGCCAGCGGCTCGGCTTTCAGGGCTTCGGGGCCTTGGGCGCGCAGGGCAGTGAGCCCGGCGGTGAGCCAGTCGTCACGGTGCAGGCGTTTGGCGGCGGATGTCATGGGCATTGTCCTACGCCCGGTGGCGATATTGGGCAAGAGCTGCGGTGAGGCAGGGCGGTGGGTGGTGCCTTTTCGCCCATCGCTCACGTTACAAAACTTTCAACGAACTGTCGCAGAGCTGTCAGGCGCGGCGCGTAGGAGGGCGCCAAGACAGCAAGGGGATGTGCAGTGCTGACAGTGAGCAATCTGACGCGCAGATTTGGCAAGAACACGGCCGTGGATGCCGTGTCTTTCGAGGTGGAGCGGCCCGCGATGATCGGGATCATCGGCCGATCGGGCGCCGGGAAATCCACGCTTTTGCGGATGTTGAACCGGCTGACTGATGCCAGCGAGGGGGTGATCGCCTTCGAGGGGCGCGATGTGACGGCCCTGCGGGGGGCCGAGAAACGCGCGTGGCAATCCGATTGCGCGATGATCTTCCAGCAGTTCAATCTTGTGCCGCGCATGGATGTGGTCTCCAACGTGCTGCATGGCACGCTGAACCGGCGGTCGACTATGTCGACGATGTTCAACCTGTATCCCGAAGCGGATATTCACCGTGCCATCGATATTCTGGACCGTCTGGGCATTGCCGAGCATGCCCCCAAGCGGGCCGAGGCGCTGTCGGGGGGGCAGCAGCAGCGGGTGGCGATTGCCCGGGCGCTGATGCAGGACCCCAAGATCGTTCTGGCCGATGAGCCGATTGCCAGCCTTGATCCGATGAATGCGCAGGTGGTGATGGACGACCTGCGCCGCATTCACGAGGAAGACGGGCGCACCGTCATTGCCAACCTGCACACGCTGGATACCGCGCGGCGCTATTGCGATCGGGTGATCGGGATGCTGCATGGCCGGGTGGTGTTCGACGGCACGCCCGAGCAGCTGACCACCGGCGTCGCGCGCGACATCTATGGCGCGGATGCCGGATTTTCCGAGGCCAGCACCTCGACCTCCATCGAGACAATCGAGCGCCCCGGCGTTGCCGCGATCCGGCAGGCCGAGGCCGCGCTTTGAGACTTCCCCGAGCCTTCAATCGAAAATCAACTCAATCCAATCGGAGAGAAACCATGAAAAAACTGCTTGCTGCCATCGTGGCGACCACGGCCCTGACCAGCCCTGCGCTGGCCCAAGAGATCAGCGAATTCCGCATCGGTATTCTGGGGGGCGAAAACGCACAGGACCGGATGAATTCGAACGAGTGCCTGCGCGAAAAGACCGAAGAATTGCTGGGTGTCGAAACCAAGCTGTTCGCGCCGGCCGACTATAACGGCGTGATCCAGGGCCTGCTGGGCGGCACCATCGACATGGCGTGGCTGGGCGCCTCGGGCTATGCCAAGACCTATCTGGAAAACCCCGACGCGGTTGAGCCGGTTCTGGTCAAGGTGAACCTTGATGGTGGTTATGGGTATCACTCCATCGGGTTTGCCCGCAAAGACAGCGGAATCACCTCGCTGGACGATATGAAGGACAAGACCTTTGGTTTCGGTGATCCGAACTCGACCAGCGGGTACCTGATCCCGTCGATCGAAATTCCTGCCGAGATCAATGCCACCATGCAATCGGGCGATTATTTCGGCGAAGTGAAATTCACCGGCGGCCATGAGCAAACCATCGTTGCCGTGAACAACGGCGACGTGGACGGCGGCGTGACATGGGCCGACGGCCTGGGCAACTGGGAAGACGGGTACAACTCGGGCGCGCTGCGCAAGGCGGTTGATGCCGGTCTGGTGGACATGAACGATCTTGTCCAGATCTGGCAATCGAAGCCGATCCCGGAGGGCCCTGTCGTTCTGCGGTCTGCGCTGCCCGAGGACGTAAAGTTGAAGATGACCGGGCTGATGGCATCGCTCAAATCGATGGACGAAGACTGTGCCTATGGTGTGCTTCAGGGGGACGCGAAAGGCTTCATGCCGATCACCCATGACGCTTACCTGTCGATCATCGAGGCCCGTAAGGCCAAATCGAACTAAGACAGCGTTTTGACGAAGGGGGGCCGCCCGTGGGGTGGGCCCTTTTTCATAAGTATCCGGGGGACTTAGGGCATGGCAGACCTGAGCGCGCAGGCGCCGATCACGACGGATGGCATCCGCGACAATTACATGGCGATGACGCGCCGCAAGCGGCTGTATTCGGGCGCGATGCTGGCGATCTTCGTGGCGCTGATGGTGGCGGGGTTCAACCTTGCCGACAGCCGCAATGCCGGGGGGTTCTGGGACGGCTGGCACAATATTCTGGACTTTCCGGCGCAGGTCTGGAGCGAGGCCTTCGAGAAGGCCCATGAACTGCCCGGACATTTCGTGACGTTTTTCCCGGCGCTGATCGAGACGATCAATATCGCCGCCGCGTCGACCCTTCTGGGGGCGCTTCTTGGGATTGTCATGTCGCTGTTGTCGACACGCGGCATGGCGCGCTGGCCGCGGATGATCCCGGTGTTCCGGCGGATCATGGATATTCTGCGGGCGATCCCCGAGATCGTGATCGCGCTTGTCCTGATTTTCGTGCTGGGCGGCGGGCCGGTGCCCGCGATGATCGCGATTGCGCTGCATACCGTCGGCGCGCTGGGCAAGCTGTTTTCCGAGGTGAACGAGAATGCCTCGCTCAAGCCCGTGGAGGGGCTGCAATCGGTGGGCGCGACATGGTCGCAACGCATGTTGTTGGGCATCATCCCGCAGGTGGCGCCGAATTACCTGAGTTACGCGCTGCTGCGGTTCGAGATCAATATCCGCGCCTCGGCCATCCTTGGTTTCGTCGGCGCGGGCGGCATCGGGTACGAGCTCAAGAACGCCATGTCATGGGGGCAGGGCAAGTTCGACGAGGCGGCGGCGATTTTCATTCTGCTGTTCCTGACCATCGTCTTTTTCGACCAGATTTCATCCTATTTCCGGGATCGCCTGACCAAGGGGGCGCAGCAATGAGCATGACAGCGACAGCGGATTTCAAGGGCGAGGCAAGCCGTCTGTTCGGGCGTAAACGCCTGTTCAATTTCGGCCTGCCTGCGGTGATCCTGGCCTATTTCGTCTATATCTTCTTTGCCTTTGACATTCCGGGGCTGAGTGAGCGGGCGAGCATCGACAATGCCCGCGCCCTTGTGGCCGACAGTTACAGCCACAAGACGCATGTTTTGTACGATGCGCGGTCGGAGAGTATCGAGATCGCCATCGAGGGCGAGCGCAAGGGGACCTATGCCGAGGGCACCGCGCCCGAGTGGGTGACCCTGACCGACACGGGCATGGTGGCGCAACTGGGGCGTGGCCATGTTGTGACCTACGAGGGCGACTGGGTGCGCTATGACATCCCCGACTATGGGGTGATCGAGGCGCGCCCGTCGCGCAGCGGGGTCGAGATGGTGTTTCCGCAGGGCGGGATGGAAGATCAGCCCGAGTGGATCAATGCCTCGAAAAACCGGCTGGCGGTGACCACGGACCGGGGCCGTTTGACGATAACACGGACACGGGCGGAACTGTTCAAGTACGATATGGGTTGGGAGCTGTTCTTCTTCACGCTGGACAGCCCGTTTCATGGCAAGAGCTTTGCTGACTTGGTGGGGCTTGCCGTTTCGGGTGAGCGGGTGAGGCCCGAGGTATCGAACATCACGGCCATGTGGCGAGATTTCTGGGGCAATGCCATGTGGCGGCATTCCGAGGTCATGTGGGCGGTGTTCGAGACCATCCTGATGGCCTTCCTTGGTACCTTTGGCGCGGCGATGCTGGCGCTGCCGCTGGCCTTCATGGCGGCGCGGAATTTCTCGCCCTTCATGGCGGTGCGGTTCGGCGTGCGGCGGGTGTTCGATTTCGTGCGCGGGGTGGATGCCCTGATCTGGACGGTGGTTCTGGCGCGCGCCTTTGGGCCGGGGCCGTTGACGGGGGCCTTGGCGATCCTGCTGACCGATACCGGGACCTTCGGCAAGCTTTTCTCGGAAACCCTTGAAAACGTGGATGAAAAGCAAATCGAAGGGGTGCAATCGACGGGGGCCAAGCCGTTGCAGCGCTATCGCTTTGGCGTCATTCCGCAGATCACGCCCGTTCTGTTGAGCCAGCTTCTTTACTACCTTGAATCCAACACCCGCAGCGCCACGATCATCGGGGCGATTACCGGCGGTGGGATCGGGCTGTTGCTGACGCAGGCGATCATCACCCAGAAGGATTGGGAAGAGGTGACTTACTACATCGTCCTGATCGTGCTGATGGTGATGGCGATGGATACGATCTCGGGGTGGTTGCGCCGCCGGTTGATCCAGTCGGATGACTCGGGGCTTTAACGATCCGAGGGGTGGTTGATGCCGTCGCTCCACGG
This sequence comes from Roseovarius bejariae, assembly GCF_009669325.1. Taxonomy (NCBI): domain Bacteria; kingdom Pseudomonadati; phylum Pseudomonadota; class Alphaproteobacteria; order Rhodobacterales; family Roseobacteraceae; genus Roseovarius; species Roseovarius bejariae. Next base: position 870,607 of record NZ_SZWE01000001.1, on the reverse strand, counting down.
GATCGGCTCATAATCGGCGGGGTTTACGCCTTGGATGCAGCCAAGGTTGACGCCGTATTCGTTCGGGTTCGAGCGGCGTTGGTGATGGGTGTAAATGCCGCAGGTTTTGCAAAAGTAGTGCTGCGCGGTGCCGGTGCCCCATGTGTAGAGCGTGAGGTTGTCGGCCCCGCGTGCGACGGTCAGCGCGGCAAGCGGCACCGAGACATTGGGCGCGGCGCGACGGCGGCAGAAGGAACAGTCGCAGCGGTGGGCGCCGGTGATGCCGTTTGGCAGGTCGAGGTGCAGCTCGACCGCGCCGCAATGACAGGTGGCCTTGGTTTTCATTTGCGGTGCCTCCGGACGCGGGGGATGTGGGTTTTCTGATAGGCATAGCGGGCCTCGGGGTGCGGGGGCTGCCCGTGGGTGCGGTTCCAGAACTGCGTGCCGCCCCGGCGCAGGAAGACCGGCAGGGTCAGGATCGCGCCCAGTACGAAGCCGCCCGCGTGCGCCCAATAGGCCACGCCGCCACTCATCGGGTCGGCCCCGAAGCCGCCGAAAAGCTGCATCGCGAACCACAGCGCCAGCATGAGCCAGGCCGGGACGGCGATCACCCGGATGATGAAGATGATGAAGATCAGGATATCGACCTGCGCCCTGGGGTAGAGCAGCAGGTAACCGCCCATGACCCCGGCGATGGCCCCCGAGGCGCCGACGGTGGGCACCTCGCTGTAGGGGGCGGCGTAGTAATGGGCAAGGCCCGCGCCCACGCCACAGGCGAGGTAGAAAAGTAGGTAGCGCAGGTGGCCCATCTCTTCTTCGAGGTTGTCGCCGAAGATCCACAGAAACAGCATGTTGCCGCCAAGGTGCATCAGCCCGCCGTGCAGGAACATGGAACTGAGCATGGTGCCCCATGTGCCCTGTTCGGTGACGAGGGCCGGGACCATGCCCCAGTCGAGGAAGAACATGGTCAGGGCGCGCTGATCCGCGAAGAGGCCCCAGTAGCTGAGGAAGATCGCCACGTTCACCGCGATCAGGGCGTAGGTGACCCATGGGGTCTGTTGAGACGGGTTATGATCGCGAATGGGCAGCATGGAGGATAGTTGGCCCGCCCGTCCCCCGGCGTCAAGCGCGGGGGGACGGGAATTTTGCCGGGTCCCGGGGTAAGCCCGGAACGGGCGTGTGTCAGGCCATGCCGCCCAGCAGGGCGGCGTTGCCGCCTGCGGCGGTGGTATCGACGCAGACGTGGCGTTCGTGCAGGACGTGGCCGGTGTCGGGTTGCCCGGTGATCAGCGGCAGGATCGGCCCGGCGCGGCGCGACAGCGCCTGCGCATAGGCGCGGGCGGTGGTGTCATCGCCCCACCAGATCACGCCGGACAGGGCGCCCATGGTTGTCAGGGCTTCGGGGGCGACGTGGCCGGTGGCCTGTACGGCGATGCCGCCAAGTGCCTCGACCGCGCGGGCCTGTTCGGCGGCGGCCTCGGGCCCCGGGCCGAGGCAGAGCACAGCCTCGCGCGTGTGGGTGGTCAGGCGGTTCGATTCCCCCGTCGGCCCCGGCAGGACAAGCGCATCGCGGCGTTCGGCCTGATGCGTATTGGCCTTGTCGAGCGCGCCTTGCAGGTCGTCCGCGCCCATGTCGCGGGGCCAGTCGCCCTTGGCCTGCGCGGCAGGGTGGGCCGTGAAGCGGGCAAGGTAGTGTGGGCCGCCCGCCTTGGGGCCGGTGCCGGAAAGGCCCTCGCCGCCGAAGGGTTGGCTGCCGACGATGGCGCCGATCTGGTTGCGGTTGACGTACATGTTGCCCGCATGAACCCGGTCGGTGACATATTGCACGCGGTCGTCGATCCGGGTCATCAACCCGAAGGTCAGGCCATAGCCGGTGCCGTTGATCCGGTCGATCACCTTGTCCAGTTCGGTGGATTTGAAGGTGGCCAGATGCAGGACAGGGCCGAAAATCTCGCGCTCCAGATCCTCGATCCCGCCGAGTTTGATCAGCGTCGGCGCGATATAGGTGCCCGCGTTCGGCGTCTTGAGCTCATGCATCAACCGGCCCTCGGCGCGGGCGGTCTGGATATGCTCGGCGATGCCTGCGCGGGCGGTCTCGTCGATCACCGGGCCGACATCGGTGGACAGATCCCAGGGCATCCCGATGTTGAGCGCATCCATGGCCCCGGTGAGCATTTCGGTGAAGCTGTCGGCGATGTCCTCCTGCACGTAGAGGCAGCGCAGGGCGGAACAGCGTTGCCCCGCCGACTGGAAGGCGGATTCGACGATCGCCTGCACCGCCTGTTCGGGCAGGGCGGTGGAATCGACGATCATGGCATTCAGCCCGCCGGTTTCGGCGATGAGCGGCGCGCCGGGGGCGAGGTTTTCGGCCATGGCGGCGCGGATTTTCATTGCCGTTGCGGTGGAGCCGGTGAAGGCCACGCCGTTTACGCGGGCATCCGAGGTCAGCGCCGCGCCCACCTCGCCGCCGCCGGGCAGGAGTTGCAGCGCCTCTTTCGGCACGCCAGCCTTGTGCATCAGGTCGACGGCAAGGGCCGAGATGATCGGTGTTTGCTCGGCCGGTTTCGACAGCACGGCATTGCCAGCGGCGAGGGCGGCGCTGATCTGGCCGGTGAAGATGGCCAGCGGGAAGTTCCATGGCGAGATGCATGTAAAGGTGCCGACGGCTTGCCCTTCAGGAGCGTTGGCCGCGTAGTAGCGCAGGAAATCGACGGCCTCGCGCAGTTCGGCCACGGCATCGAGCACCATTTTGCCCGCTTCGCGGTGGATGGCGGCGAAAAGCTCACCATAGTTTTCCTCGTAGAGGTCGGCCACCTTGTTGAGCACCTTGGCGCGTTCCTCGGGGCTAGCGTCCCATGGTTTGGCCGAGGCGAGGGCGGTTTCGATGTCCTTCGCGCTGGCGGTGGCGACGGTGCCGGGCTGGTCGGCAGGGTCGGCGGGGTTGATCACCGGGCGCGGGGCCTCGGGGGAGGCTTTGCCGGCAAGGATCGGGCCAACATCCCACGTGTGATTGACGAAGGGGCCGCGCGCCGCGTCGATGGCATCCAATGTCGGCTGGTGCGCCAGATCGAAGCCCTTGGAGTTCTTGCGCTCGGGCAGGAAGAGGTCCGGCCCGGTGGGCAGGTGGGGCTTTTCATCGTTGATCGCCTCGAAGGGATCGCGGGCGACCACCTCGGGGGGGACATCCTCGTCCACGATCTGGTTGACGAAGCTGGAGTTGGCACCGTTTTCCAGAAGGCGGCGCACGAGGTAGGCCAGCAGATCACGGTGCGCGCCCACGGGAGCATAGATGCGGCACCGGGTGCCTTCGTTTTTCAGGATGATGTCGTGCAGCGCTTCGCCCATGCCGTGCAGGCGCTGGAATTCGAATTCATCCTTCTGGTCCTTGCCCATCTCAAGGATCGCCGCCGCCGTATGGGCGTTATGAGTGGCGAATTGCGGGTAAATCCGGTCGGTCATCGACAGGAGTTTGCGGGCATTGGCGATATAGCTGATGTCGGTGGCCGCCTTGGAGGTGAAGACCGGGAAGCCATCGACGCCTTCGACCTGCGACAGCTTGATCTCGGTGTCCCAATAGGCGCCTTTCACCAGCCGCACCATGATCTTGCGATCGAGGCGCGTGGCCAGATCGTTGAGGAAATCCAGCGTGTGGGAGGCGCGTTGGCCGTAAGCCTGCACCACCACGCCGAAACCGTCCCACTCGGCAAGCGCGGGTTCCGAGAGCACGGTTTCGATCACGTCGAGCGAAAGCGAGAGGCGGTCGGCCTCTTCGGCGTCGATATTGAGGCCCATCTTGGCGGATTTTGCCAGAAGGGCGAGGCTGCGCAGGCGGGGGACGAGGACATCCATCACCTGTTCGCGCTGGGCCACTTCATAGCGGGGATGAAGCGCCGAGAGCTTCACCGAGATACCGGGGTTGTCGCGAATATCGGCATTGGTGCAGGCATTGGCGATGGCGGTGATGGCGCGCGAATAGGCAAGGTGATAGCGGGTGGCGTCGGCATCGGTGCGGGCGGCCTCGCCCAGCATGTCATAGGAATAGGAGTAACCCTTTTTCTCCATGCCTGCGGCGCGGTCCATGGCCGATTGGATGGTTTCGCCAAGAACGAACTGTCGGCCCATTTCCTTCATGGCGCGGCCCGTGGCGGTGCGAATGACCGGCTCGCCCAACCGGCGGACGGCACCGCGCAGGGTGCCCACCAGCCCGGGTTTTTCATCCTCCAGCACCTTGCCGGTCAGCATCAGCGCCCATGTGGAGGCATTGACCAGTGGCGAGGCGGAATGGCCCATGTGCTTTCCCCAGTCGGATGGCGCGATCTTGTCCTCGATCAGCGCGTCGATGGTGTCGGCGTCGGGCACGCGCAGAAGCGCCTCGGCCAGACACATCAGCGCGATACCTTCTTCGGTTGACAGGCCGTATTCGGCAAGGAACACTTCCATCAGTCCGGGGCTGGATTGGCCGCGGATGTCGCGCACCAGATCGGCGGCGCGTTCGACGATGCGCGCGCGGTCGGTTTCCGAAAGGGCGGCCAGTTCGGTGAGGCGGGCCACGGTCTGCCCCTCGTCGGCATAGGTGGCAAGGTCGATGGCGCGGCGGATGTCGGTATCATAAGGCATGGGTGGGTCCTCCCGAAAAGGCATTTCGTCCAAGCATACCAGTGTTCTGCGAGTTGTTTTTCCTAAAAATGTATGTATACATAGTGAAATTGAGTATAAAAATGGCTAAACGCAATGCAAAATGACCACCCGGAGCTTGACCGTTTCGACCGTGCGATTCTCAAGGCGCTGGCGGGGGATGGTCGTATTTCGATCACCGATCTGGCGCGCACCATCGGCCTGTCCAAGTCGCCCACACAGGCACGGCTGCGGCGGCTGGAGAAGGAGGGAATCATCACCGGGTATCGCGCGCTGTTCGATCCCATCCGCCTTGGCATGGATCACGTGAGTTTCGTCGAAGTGCGCCTGAGCGATACGCGCGAGGCGGCGCTGGCGGAGTTCAATGCGGCGGTGGCCAGGGTGCCCGAGATCGAGCAGGTGCATCTGATCGCGGGAAATTTCGATTACCTGATGAAGGTGCGGACCCATAGCATGACCGACTATCGCCGGGTTCTGGCCGATCATATCTCGACCCTGCCTTATGTGTCGAACACCTCGACCTATGTGGCGATGCAGGCGGTGAAGGAGAATGCCCTCTCGGATGTGATTTGACCGTGAGGTGAGGGGGTCTGTACCCTTCGTTACATGTCTATACGTGCTCTTGCATTTGCCATTGTCCTTGCCACGCCGGGTTGGGCCGATTGCCCCGCCCCGCCGGATCATGCCGATGCTCTGGACGGGTTGATCGCACAGGCCCGGACCGCGCCCGATGAGGCGGCAGGGCGGGCCTTGGCCAGCCGGATGTGGGAAATCTGGGCGCAAGCACCTGACGGTCATGCCCAGGACCTGTTGGATTCCGGCGTGTCACGGCGCGAGATGTATGACTATGGATCGGCGATGAAGGCCTTTGACGCCTTGGTGGCCTATTGCCCGGATTATGCCGAAGGGTACAATCAACGCGGGTTCATCCATTTCCTGCGGGAAGATTTCGAAAAAGCCCTGCCCGAACTGGATGCAGCGCTGGATCGTCAGCCACGGCATGTGGCGGCGCGGGCCGGTCGCGCGCTGACGCTTATGGCATTGGGCCGCAAGGCCGAGGCGGCATTGGAGCTGCGGGCGGCCTTGGAGATGAACCCGTGGCTGGGGGAGCGGCATCTTTTGCCGGTGCTGGAGACCGGCGAAGACGATCTCTAGCGTTTATCGGGTCTGATGACCCGCTTCGCGCCTTTACACCACCATGACATCGGATATTGTCCGCGCCGCTGGCCCGCGTGGTGGAATGGTAGACACAGGAGACTTAAAATCTCCAGGCCGAAAGGCCGTGCCGGTTCGAGTCCGGCCGCGGGTACCAGCGGTTTTCCTGATTGACGTGCCAAAAGGAGTGGCTGCGCCACGCAGGTCTGAGCGCGCTTACGCGCGCCAATGAGGGGCTTTGCCCCTCGGTGAAAATGGGATTTTCACCTCACCCCAGGATATTTTTGAACAGGAGAAAACGGGCAGGCGCGCTCTGGTTTTTTCTTGGCTAAAATACCCAAAAACACCGGTTGGTTTCGCATGTGGCTGCAATTGAAGCGTCAGATTGGACATAGGCGCGAGCCGGGCGCCAGAGGCGCACGGGCGAGATACCCTGTGCGCGCCTTTGGCGCGCGCCGCTTAATCGCGGGTGCCGGAGAAGCGGGCCTGCCAATCCTCGCGCTGGTCGTCGGTGATCTTGGCGAAAAGCACCTCGGGTACGGTGAAGGCGTGGCCGGGTTGGAGCGTGGCAAGCGCGGTTGGCACATCGTCGGGCCAGCTGTCATTGCTGGTCTGCATGGCCTCTTGCATGGTTTTCGCCGCATCCGGGATGAAGGGGCTGGAGAGCACCGCGTAAAGCCGGATGAGGTTGAGGGCGAGGCGGATTTGCATCGCCGCGGTTTCCGGGTCTTCCTTGAAGGTGGCCCATGGCGCGGCCTCTTGCAGGTATTCGTTGCCTTCCACCCAGATGGCGCGCAACTCCTGCGCCGATTTGCGGACATCCATCGCCTCCATATGGCCCTCATAGGCGCGGATGCGGGTGGTGAGGGTGTCGATGAGGGCGGTTTCCCGCGCGCCCATCTCGCCGCCTTCCGGAACCGCCTCGCCGAACTTGGAGCGGCAGAACTTGGTGACGCGACTGACGAAGTTGCCCAGCACGTCGGCCAAATCCTTGTTGACCGAGGATTGGAAGTTTTCCCATGTGAATTCGGCGTCCGAGCTTTCGGGGGCGTGGCTGAGCAGCCACCAGCGCCAGTAGTCGGCGGGCAGGATTTCAAGCGCCTGATCCATGAAGACGCCGCGGCCTTGGGACGTCGAGAACTGGCCGCCGTCGTAGTTGAGGTAGTTGAAGGATTTGATGTAATCCACCAGTTTCCAGTCTTCGCCCGAGCCCATTAGCGTGGCGGGGAAGGACAGGGTGTGGAAGGGCACGTTATCCTTGCCCATGAACTGGGTATAGCGCACGTCGTCGGCGCCGCGTTCGGTGCGCCACCAGCGTTCCCACGCGGATTGATCCAGCCCGTTGGCCTCGGCCCATTCGGCGGCGCAGGCGATATATTCGATCGGCGCGTCGAACCAGACGTAGAAGACCTTGCCTTCCATGCCGGGCCAGTCCTCGTCGCCGCGTTTGACGGGGATGCCCCAATCGAGGTCACGGGTGATGCCGCGATCCTGAAGGCCGTCGCCATCATTGAGCCATTTGCGGGCGATCGAGGTGGTCAGGACCGGCCAGTCGGTTTTGCTGTCGATCCACTTGTTCAGGGTGTCGCGCATCTGGCTTTGGCGCAGGAAAAGGTGTTTGGTTTCGCGCACCTCAAGGTCGGTGGAGCCGGAAATGGCGCTGCGCGGGTCCAGAAGGTCGGTCGGGTCAAGCTGCTTGGTGCAGTTTTCGCATTGATCACCGCGCGCCTTGTCGTAGCCGCAGTTGGGGCAGGTGCCTTCGATATAGCGGTCGGGCAAGAAGCGTTTGTCGGCGTTGGAATAGACCTGCTTTTCGGTGACTTCCTCGATCAGCCCGGCCTCGTAAAGCTTGCCGGCAAGGTGTTGGGTCAGCGCGTGGTTTTGCGGGCTGGAGGAGCGCCCGAAGTGATCGAAGCTGAGCCGGAAGCCTTGGGCGATATCGGCCTGCACCTTGTGCATACGGGCGCAGTATTCGGCCACGGGTTCCCCTGCCTTGGCGGCGGCCAGTTCGGCGGGGGTGCCGTGTTCGTCGGTGGAGCACAGGAACAAAACCTCGTGCCCGCGCGCCCGCTGGAAGCGCGCGAACAGATCGGCGGGCAATTGGCTGCCCACGAGATTGCCCAGGTGTTTGATCCCGTTGATATAGGGGATTGCCGAGGTGACCAGGTGCCGTGCCATTGTTACTTTCCCGCCTTTCGCGCCGTGCCGTGTTGCGGGGGGTTTAAAGCCCTTGGGCGCGAAGGACCAGAGGGCGCGCGGTGGATATGTCAATTTCGACAATCCTGTCGCGTTCCGGTTTGACGCGTCGTTTTTTGCCTTGGTAGGCGTTGTCCTGACACCAGGGCAGAGGGGCCGCGCGATGTTCCAGGTACTTGCCAGCGTCTGGGCCCTGCTGCTCGGTATGGTCCTGATCATGATCGGCAATGGCATGCAGGCCACCCTGATGGGGGTGCGCGGGGCCATGGAGGGCTTTGGCACGCTGGAACTGTCGGTGATCACATCGGGGTATTTCCTTGGATTTTTGGTGGGCAGTCGTCTTGCCCCGGAGTTGATCCGGCGGGTGGGGCATGTGCGGGTCTTTGCGGCCTTGGCCTCGTTCATTTCGGCGGGGTTGATTGCCTTTCCGATCCTGACCGATCCCTATAGCTGGACGTTGATCCGGGTGATCCTCGGGTTCTGCTTGTCGGGCGTTTACGTGACCGCCGAAAGCTGGCTCAACAATGCGGCGACAAACCAGACGCGCGGGCAGGTCTTGTCGGTTTACATGGTGGCGCAGATGCTGGGCCTGATCGCGGCGCAGGGATTGATGAACCTTGGCGAGGCGAGCGGGTTTTTCCTGTTCGTGATCCCGTCGATCCTTGTCTCGCTGAGTTTCGCGCCGATCCTGTTGTCGATTACGCCGACGCCGGCCTCGGACACCACCAAACCGATGAGCCTGATGCAGCTTTACCACAAGTCCCCCTTGGCCAGTGTGGGCACGCTGTTGTTGGGCGGGGCCTTCGCGGCGCAGTTCGGCATGGCCTCGGTTTATGGCGCGGCGGCGGGATTGAGCGTGGGGCAGATCACCGGATTCGTCGCGGCGATTTTCACCGGCTCCCTGGTGTGGCAAATCCCGGTTGGGTGGCTGTCGGACCGGATGGACCGGCGGTTGCTGATCCTTGGATTGGCGGCGATCGGGGCGACGGCGACGGCGGTGGGCTTTGTCGTGGGGGCGCAGTTCGAAACGCTGCTTGTTCTGGCCTTTATCGTGGGGGGCGTGGCGAACCCGCTCTATGCGCTGTTCATCGCGTATACGAACGATTTTCTGGAGGTCGATGATATGGCCGCGGCGTCGGGCGGGTTGGTTTTTGCCTATGGCGTGGGCGCGGTCGTGGGGCCGATGGCCACGGGGCAGGTCATGGATGTTGCCGGGCCCAAGGGGTTCTGGCTGTTTCTTGCGGTGGTCTTTGCGGCGATCACCCTTTACGCGGGCTGGCGTATGACGCGGCGCCCCGGGGTGCCGGTGGATGAAACCGGCAGCTACCTTGGGGTTTTGCCGACCTCCTCGCCGGTGGCGGTGGAAGCGGCGCAGGAATGGTACGTCGAGCAGGCCGAAGAGGCGGCTGAAGAGGCCGAGGGGCAGGCCCCTAACGGGTGATCCGGGCGAGAATGCGCAGGCCGATGGTGTCATCCACCATGCCCGCATAGCCCGTTGCGCCGAAGGCCGCCCGGCTGATTTGCCCGGTGAGCAGCACCAGCAGGTTCCGTCGATCGCGCGGGTCCGTGCCGCGTTGCCGGTAAAGCCCGGCGGTCAGGGTAACGGGGCGGGTGACGCCGCGCACAGTCAGATCGCCGGTGACGGTCGCGCCGGACAGATCGCCGTTGATCGTGGTGGAGCGAAAGGTGATCTCGGGGAAGCGTCGTGTATTGAGGACCTGTGCGTCTTTCATCGCCTGCGTGGCAAGGATGAACCCCGCGCGGGCCGCGGCAGCATCCAGCGTGACGTGCACCCGGCTGTTGGGCAGGTTGTCGAGGTCGAGCAGAACCTCGGCGGATTTGACCGGCATGGTGCCCTGTGCCGCGCTGCCCTCGATGGCATAGGTGAAGCCTACGCTGGAGCGGGCCGTGTCGAGGCGGTAGGCCTGTGGTGCGGCCATGCTGAGCGTGGCGACCAGGCTGAAGGTGAGGGCAAACAGATAACGCATCGAACTATGGTAGGGCGAATGCACCGGACTGGCCACTCAACTTTGCGTCACACGCCAGAGCCCCGGTTCGACGATAGGGCGCCAGTGGTGTGGGATGAATGGGTCCTGACCCTAAGCTATGCCCGCCGCAGATCCAGTGAAAGACCCGGGGGGTGACGCGGGCCGGAAAACCGCTAGTCTTTGCGCCGAGCGCGAGGGACAAGGAAAGGCGCAAATGATGAAGAAAAACCGACTGGGGCGGACCGGGATCGAGGTCAGCGCGCTGTGCCTTGGGTCAATGACATGGGGCAGCCAGAACACCATGGAAGAAGGCCATGCGCAGATTGACCGCGCGCTGGAGCGCGGCCTCAATTTCATCGACACCGCCGAGATGTACCCTGTGAATCCCATCGCCAAGGAAACCATTGGCCGGACCGAGGAGGTGATCGGCGAATGGTTTGCCAAGAGCGGGCGGCGCGATGAGGTGGTTCTGGCCAGCAAGCATTCGGGCGAGGGCATGAAACATGCGCGCGAGGGGGCGCCGATTTCTTCAAAGACCATTCCCGAGGCGGTGGAGGGGTCGCTTCGGCGCCTCAAGACCGATTACATCGATCTGTATCAATTCCATTGGCCGAACCGGGGCAGCTACATGTTCCGGAAAAACTGGCAATATGACCCGTCGGGGCAGGATAAGACGGCCACGCTGGCGCATATGGAAGATGCGCTGGAGGCCCTGCAAAAGCAGGTGGACAAGGGCAATATCCGCGCCTTTGGCTTGTCGAACGAAAGCGCATGGGGCACGGCGCAGTGGTTGCGGATGTCCGAGGACAAGGGCCTGCCGCGTGTCGCCAGTATCCAGAATGAATATTCCCTGCTGTGCCGCCTGTATGACACGGACCTGGCGGAGCTGAGCGTGAACGAGAATGTCGGGTTGCTGGCCTTTTCGCCGCTGGCGGCGGGGCTGTTGACCGGCAAATATCAAGGGGGCGCCGTGCCCGAAGGCTCGCGTATGACGCTGAACGAGACGCTCGGGGGGCGCAAGACCGGGCGGGCGCTTGATGCGGTCGGGGCCTATCTGGAGATCGCAGCACGGCATGGTCTGGACCCGGCGCAGATGGCCATTGCGTGGTGCATGACGCGCCCCTTCATGGGGTCGGTGATCTTCGGGGCAACCTCGGTGACGCAACTGGACGTGGCATTGGGCGCTGGGAATGTGAGCCTGTCGGACGAGGTGCTGGAAGAGATCGACGCGGCGCATCGGGCGCATCCAATGCCGTTCTGAGGATTTGTAGATAAGGTGCTGAAAAGGCGCTAAAATCGCTGTCTGCAATACGTCGGTACTTTGGCGGACTTACGTCGGTGTCAGCTGGGCCGAAGTCTTCAAAAGACTTCGGTCCGATTTCTTTTGAAGAAATCGGTGCCCGCTAGATATCCGCCATGAGGTCGCGCAGGTGGTCGGGGAATTGCCGCGCGGTGACCTGGGCCTCGCGGACCAGATGATCGAAGTGTTGGGTGAGGGCCTGCACGCGTTCGGTATCGCGGAAGGCCATGTAGGTTTGTCCGATATAAAGCACGGCCATTTGGGGGCCAAAAATGGTAATCGGCGCCGAATAGAGGCGGCGGGCATCGTAGAGATAGACACGCAGGCGCGGGTAGAGATCATGGCTGACGTCGATCAGGCGCCGGGCCTGGGCCAGGCGAATCTCTTTGGGCAGGTCGGCGTAGTAGCCTTCGCCGCGTACCATCGAATAGACCTCGTAAAGCGGCATGGCGATCTCGTAATCCGATTGGGCGCTGCGCATCCATTCCAGCCGGTCCTGTGAGGCGCCGATGGCCTGTTGGGTGCTGCGGCCCAGATGCGGGGTGTATTCCCATTCCAGCATGTCTTGGGTCTTGAGCATGTCGGACAGGCCCGCCGGGACGTGGCGGATCTTGAAACCCGCGGCTTCCTGATGCCATCGGAAGATCTGTTCATCGACAAGCGCGCGGGAGGCTTCGGTCATGGCCATGGTGTTGGCGAGAATGTCGGCGGCGGTTTCGGGCCGATCGGTGAGGCCCAGAAGCCAATCGGCGGACACCCCGAGCGCACGGGCGCATTCGCCCACCACCTGCGCATTGGGCAGGCGTGCCCCCGTGCCCTTGAGCAACTGCGAGATGGTGGAGCGATCCACCCCCACGGCGCGGGCGAGGGCGCTTTGATTGGTGCCGCGATCCCGCATCGCGTCGCTCAGGCGGGTGCGGAAAAGGTCTGCGCGTAGGCGTTTGTCTGTTTTTTCCATCATTGGTGATAAATATCATCAATGCAAAAAAATGTTAACTACATTCGGACTGCGCGGACGCGCGGTTTTGGCTTAGCCCTGTGCCTGCAATCGAACAAAGGAGGGACGACATGGAGACGCCACGGCGCACGCTGGTCAAAGCTGTTTTATGGAATGTCATGGGGTTGACCGTGATGTCCCTCGTGGGGTTGGCCATGACCGGGTCGGCGGCGGTGGGCGGCGCGATGGCCGTGATCAACACGCTGATCGGGCTGACCATGTATGTCCTTTACGAGCGGATCTGGGCGCGGGTCAACTGGGGGCGCCTCCATGGGTAAAGCAGGCATGGCACGGCTGCGCGAGGAGTGGCCGACGATCCTTCTGTTGGCGGTCTGTTACGGCGGCTGGGCCGTGGCGACCATCTGGTTGGCCGCACTGTGGCTGCCCTTGGGGATCGTCGCCGCCGGGGTTTTCGCGGCGCTGCATTCGTCGCTGTGCCACGAGGTTCTACATGGCCATCCCACGCGGTATGACCGGGTGAACGAGGCGCTGGTCTTTCCGGCGCTGAGCCTTTTCGTTCCGTATCAGCGATTCCGCGACACCCATCTTGCGCATCACCGCGACGAGTTTCTGACCGACCCGTACGACGACCCGGAAAGCAATTACATGGACCCCGCCGTATGGGGGCGCTTGCCGGGCTGGATGCGGCGTATCCTGTTGATGAACAACACCCTTTTGGGGCGGATGGTGATTGGGCCGGTGGTATCGCAAGTGGCCTTCATGCAGGGCGACTGGCGGCTGATCCGGGCGGGCGCGCGGGATGTGCTACGCGCGTGGCTGTGGCATGTTCCGGCGGTGGCGGTGGTGATCTGGTGGATCGTCAGCGTCTCGGCGATGCCGGTCTGGGCCTATGTGATCTCGGCCTATATGGCGATTTCAATCCTGAAAATCCGCACCTTCCTTGAACATCGGGCCCACGAAAAGGCGCGGGGGAGGACGGTGATCATCGAGGACCGGGGCATTCTGGCGCTGCTCTTTCTCAACAACAACTTTCACGTCGTGCATCACATGCACCCCAAGGTGCCGTGGTATCGCCTGCCGGCGCTTTATCGCGAGCAGCGCGCGCATTACCTTGAGCGCAACGATGGCTATCGCTATGCCTCCTACCGGGAGATTTTCGCGCGGCATTTCCTGCGCGCGAAAGACCCGGTGCCGCATCCGCTCTGGCCCAAGCCGTAAAATCGGGGCATGAGGGGCCTCATGGAGGCCTGGATCATCCTTTCGATTGCGGCGGCGGCGTTTCAGACGCTGCGCTTCATGCTGCAAAAACAGTTGAGCCTTGGCACGCTGAGCGCGGGCGGGGCCACTTTGGCACGTTTTGCCTATTCGACGCCTTTCGTGGTTGCCTTGGTCACAGGGTATATGCTGTTGCAGGGCGCGGGCTTGCCCCGGTTGAGTGGGCTTTTCTGGGCCTATGCCCTGAGCGGGGCCCTGGCGCAGGTCTTGGCGACGTGGTGCGTGGTGGCCCTGTTTGCCGCGCGATCCTTCGCGGTGGGCATCACCTTCAAGAAAACCGAGGTGATCCAAACGGCGCTGGTTGGTTTTGTCGTGCTGGGCGACCGGGTGAGCGCGCCTGCCATGGCGGCGATCGTGCTGGGGTTGGTCGGCGTTCTGATCCTGTCGGACAACGCGGGCTTGCCGGGGCTGAGCCTGCGACGGGTGGCCAATAAGGGCGCGGCCTTGGGTCTTTTGTCGGGCGCCTTGTTCGCCGTGTCGGCGGTGGGTTATCGCGGGGCGACCCTGGAAATCGAGAGCGCCGATGCCTTGTTGCGCGCGGGGGTGTCGGTGGCGGTGGTCAATACCACGCAGGCCATCGGCCTTGGCCTGTGGCTTGCGTGGCGCGAGGCGGGGCAGGTGCGCGCCGTGTGGCAAGCGCGGCGCGTGGCGGTCTGGATGGGGGTGATGAGCATGGGCGGCAGCCTGTGCTGGTTCACGGCGTTCACCTTGCAATCGGCGGCCTTGGTCTTTGCCGTCGGGCAGATCGAGGTGATCTTTTCAATCCTTGCCTCGGTTCTGGTGTTCCGCGAGAGGATCACGGGGCGCGAGGTGTGGGGGATGGGCCTTTTGACGGTGAGTATTCTTGTGCTCGTCTTGATTTGAGACTCGGCGCTTGAAGGCAGGTGGCCGAAATCTTGAAAAGATTTCGGTCCGATTTCTTTTGAAGAAATCGGTGCCTAGGCCAGAGGGCTTTGGCCGGCAAGGCGCAGAAAGAGGCTTTCTTCGTCGTCGTTGCGGAAGAATGGGACCGATGTGGGCGGTCCGACCTCGGCCGCGCGGGCGGTGATTTCGGCCAGCACGACCTCGGTGATGAAGGGCAGGTCGAATTCGCGTGCCTTTGCCAAGGGCACCCATTGCAGGTGGGAAAGTTCCTCGCAGGCGGCGGAGAAGTCATCGGGGTCGGAAGACAGTTCATCCGCATCCACGAGGAAGAACCGCGCATCGAACCTGCGGGGGCGGCCCGGTGGCGTGATGGCGCGGAAGACGAATTGCAAGGCATGGGCGCTGGGCAGGAAGCCGCGGGCGGCGAAGGTTTTCCAATCGTGCGGCACCTCGCCAGACCATTCGCCGGGTGTGCCCAGCAGAAGGCCGGTTTCTTCCCAAAGCTCGCGGATGGCCGCGGCGGCGAGCGCGTGCGACAGATCGCCCGTGCAATCCTCGGTCAGGCGTTGCGCGCACAGCGCGGGCAGGGGGCGGGCCAGCGGAATATATGCGTCGCCCGCATCCACGGCCCCGCCCGGGAAGACGAACTTGTTGGGCATGAAGGCGGCTTTCGAGCCGCGCTGACCCATCAGGACATGCGGATCGTTATGCCTGTCGCGCAGGGCAATCACCGTGGCGGCGTTGCGGATGGCGGTTTTATCGATGGTCTGGTCGCTGCTCATGTCAAATCCCTTGGCGCCGGTATGGCGCGGCGAAGGGACTCAGGTGACTTCGCCGAAGCCGTGCATCAGGCGCGCCCATTGGAAGCCCACGATCATCCCCTTCAATCTGGGCAGAAGGTATAGCGAGAGGGTGACGCAGCCAACCGCGAAAATGGTGAACAGCACCAGAGGCTCGGGCCGCCATGCCACAAAGACGATGTGGAGAAGTGGGGCCATGAGGTGCCCGACGATCAGGATGGTCAGGTAGGCCGGGCCGTCATCGGCGCGGGCGTGGCTGAGGTCTTCGCGGCAGACGGTGCAGCTGTCGCGCAGTTTGAGGTAGCCCTTGAGCAAAGGGCCGCTGCCGCAATTGGGACACTTGCGCCGAAATCCTTTCCAAACGGCGGGCCCGAGGGCGCGGTCTTCGCCGTGATGCGTCGTGCCTGACATGGTGTACCTCTTGCCTGATGATCGAGGTAAATTGGGGGAAGGGACGGAAGATTGAAAGGTGTCACCGCGTCCTTGCGGCGGGATGTCGCAAAGTATTTGCCGAAGGTCACGTCCCTGTGATCAAAAAACCAACAGGGATGCGACGGAACGGCCGCGACCCCACGTATCAAGTGGGTCAGCACGGCGCAGATGGGCGCTTGCCTGACACCGAGATGAAGGGCCCGCGGGATGCGTGCCCAGGAAACACGGAGAGAGCAGATGCAAAGCAAGACGATGATTCTGAGTGTCGTGGGCGCAGCCATGGTGGCAAGTGCTGGTTTCGCGGTGGCGCAGGGCAAAGGTGGCTACGGTAACCGCCCGTCTTTCGAAGAGGTCGACACCAACGGTGACGGCAAGATTACCCGCGACGAGATGCAGGCCCGCGCCGCGGCCCGGTTTGGCGAGGCCGACAGCGACGGTGACGGGGCGATCAGCCGTGAAGAAATGATGGCGCGGGCCATGGCCCGGGTCGAAGCCCGTGTCGATCGGAGGATGGACTGGATGGATGCCGATAACGATGGCAAGGTGACCCAGGCCGAGATGCAGCAGATGCGCGGCAAGCGTATGGGCCGCATGATCGAATGGATGGACAAGGATGGCGATGGCGCCCTGTCGAAGGACGAGTTTGGCAACGGTCGCCGTTGGGGCCATCATGGCATGATGGGTAAAGGCTGGGGCCGTATGAGCGACGACGACTAAGCGCCGCTCTTGGGACAGGGGTCATGCCGCTGGATGTGATGCAGGATGTAACCGACGAAGCCTTGTTGGTGCTTTTTGCCAACGGTGAGCCTGCGGCGGCACGGGCCCTGACCCTGCGTCTGACACCCAAGGCCTTTGGCCATGCGCTGCGCCTGTTGGGCAACGCGGCCGAGGCGGAGGATGTGGCGCAGGAGGCCTTGTTGCGGCTGTGGCGCATCGCGCCGGAGTGGCGGCAGGGCGAAGCGAAGGTGACCACCTGGCTTTACCGGGTGGTGGCCAACCTGTGTACCGACCGGCTGCGGCGGTCAGGGCGGGGCGTGGCCCTTGATGCGGTGCCCGAGCCCGAAGACGAGGCGTGCGGCCCTCTGGACAAGATGCAGGCCGAGGCACGGGTCGACGCCTTGCAAGAGGCGTTGGACGGGTTGCCCGACCGGCAGCGTCAGGCGGTAGTGTTGCGCCATATCGAGGGCTTGGCCAACCCCGAGATCGCCGATGTCATGGAAATCAGCGTGGAAGCGGTGGAAAGCCTGACCGCGCGGGGAAAACGGGCATTGAGCGCGGCCCTTGAAGGGCGGCGCGAGGAGTTGGGATATGCCGATGACGGATGATGACAGACAAGAGACCCGGTTGGAGGCGGCCTTCGAGGCGGCCCGCGCGGCCCGCCCCGAGCCGTCGGCGGAGCTGATGGCCCGGGTTCTGGCCGATGCCGAGGCCGCGCAGGCGGGGTTTGCCCCCGCACCCGCACCGCGCCCGCGGTCCGGGTATCTGCGGCAGTTCTTCGAGACCTTGGGCGGCTGGCCGGCCATGGCGGGCCTCACGGCGGCGGGGGTTGCCGGGATCTGGTTGGGCGTGAGCCCGGATGTGGGGCTGTCGGATGCATTGGCCAGTTATCTGGGCGCGGGCGACACGGCCTCTTATACGGTGGACGTCATGCCCGGGGCGGAACTGGGGCTGGCTTGGGATGAGGGGGCGTTGTGATGGGGGAACGCATGGAAAAGAAGGCCGGTATGCGCCCTTGGCTGAAGGTGGTGTTCGCGTTGTCCCTTGCCCTGAACCTGCTGGTGCTGGGGGTCGTCGGGGGGGTGGCCCTGCGGCACGGCGGGTTTGACGGGCGTCACCATCACATGGCGGGTGGGCCGATGACCCGCGCACTGAGCCAGGAGGACAAGCGCGTCGTGGCCCGCGAGATGCGGCGCAATTACCGAGAGCAAGGCCGTGACGGGCGTGCGGCCTATGGCGCGGCGATGCAGCAGCTTGTCGAGGGTCTTCGGGCCGAGCCTTTTGACCCTGCGCCGGTCGCCACGCAGATGGCGCGGATGCGCGAGATGTTGGGACGGCGCGTGGCGATTGGCCAGCAGGTTTTGCTTGAGCATCTGGCACAGATGGAGCCGGAGGCGCGGCATGCCTTTGCCGGGCGTCTGGAGGAGGCCATGAAACGCCGCTGGAAAGACCGGGAGTAATCGCTCAGGCGGCCGGGCGCGTTGCACAAAAGGATACGGTATCGCGCCCGCCCGCTTTGGCCCCGTAGAGCGCACGATCGGCCTGTGCAATCAGGGTTTCGGCATCCGGCAGGGGGTCGTGCGTGGGCAGGTGCACCGGAGAAACACCGATACTGAGCGTGACATGTGCCGGTGCTTTTTGCCCGGTCAGCGCGATCGGTGTGTCGCGCACGGTTTTACAAAGACGTCCGGCCACCTGTTTCGCGCGTTCCCGGGGGGTGTCGGGCAGCACGATCAGGAATTCTTCGCCGCCGATACGCGCGACAAGGTCATCGTCACGCAGGGTATCGCGCAGTAACCCGGCCACGCGCCGCAACACCTCGTCTCCGGCCGCATGTCCCAGCCTGTCATTGATTTTCTTGAAATGATCAAGGTCGGCCACCATCACCGCAAGGGGCCGGCCCGAGCCGGCAGATTCGGCTATGGTGCGTGTCATGTAGGGCAGGGCGTAGCGGCGGTTGTAAAGCCCGGTAAGGGAGTCAGTCACAGCCGCTTGCAGGCCCGTCTTGAGCTTGGCGCGTTGGCTGTCTTCCTGGTGTTTGCGTCGTATCTGGTTTTGCAGGCGAAGCGCGAGTTCGCCTGTTTCGGTCGCCCCGCACAGGATATCATGCGCGCCCATGTCGAGGACGGTACTGGCAAGCGGTATGGTTTCCGGGGGCAGCAGGACGAGAATGCGGCTGTTTTGAGTGGCCGTGTCTGCTTTGAGATCTGCGATCAGGCGCAGCCCTCGTTCGCAGTCTGCGGTCGCGATGCGTAGCACCACCACATCGGGTGGCGGTGCGAGATCCGACGCGACCTCGGGGGCATCGAAGGTCAGCAGGGTCATATCATGCTGGATGCGATGCATGAGATCGGCGCGCAATTTCATGGCGGCGGCCGCGGGGTGTGCGACGATGGCGATGCGCCCGGTTACTTGGAAGCTGGCGGGGGGCTCGGCAAAGCCGAGCGCATGGGCGGTTCCGGAATGCAGGTTGAGCGCCTGACTGGTGTGATGCTGACGTAAAAGGCTACGCAGGCGAGCCAGAAAGAACCGGTCATCCACGGGTTTCGTGAGAACGTCGCTTGCGCCCGCCCGCAGGGCATCGAGCCGAGCCTCGGCGTTGTCGTGGGCGAGGAGCAATACCACGGGTATGTCCCGTGTCCGCGCCGTGCCGCGGAGGGCCTGCACGATCTGCGCGGTATTGGCCCCGGTGAGGTCGGCGGAGGCCAGCACGAGATCGGGGGGATCCCGATCGAGGCATTTGCGCGCTTCGGACAGCGATGCAGCCTGGATGACGCCATAGCGCGCCCCCGACAGTTTGACCTTGAGGACAATCCTGTTGGTGGCGAGTTCATCGACGATCAATACGTTCCGGGGCATACGCACATGCCTTTCCGACTTGCTCTTTCGAATGGGACGACTATCCATTGCATTGGTTAAGAAATCCTTTCCGGGAGCGTAACACTCTTGAATATCACGCGAGAAACCGCCGAGACTGTGGCGCTGCAATGTCTGGCTTGGTTGGCCGGGAACGAGGACTTGCTGCCGGTCTTCATGGGGGCCACGGGGGTGTCCGAGTCCGAGCTGCGCGAGCAGGCGCAAGACCCTGTTTTCCTTGGCTCTGTCCTTGATTTCCTGTTGATGGACGATGCCTGGATCATCGCCTGTTGCGAGGCGCAGGGGCTTGATCCGCAACTGCCGATGCAGGCCCGCGCGGCGCTGCCGGGCGGTGAGCAGGTGAACTGGACATGATGAACGTCGCGTCAAGAAAGGTTGATGGCATCCTGTTCGACAAGGATGGCACCCTGTTCGATTTCCACGCCACATGGAATGTCTGGGCCGCCGAGACGATCCGCGAGCTGGCAGGTGGCGAGGCACAGGTCATGACGCGGATCGCCGCGGCCATCGACTTCGATCTTGCGGCGGCCCGTTTTCGCCCGACCAGCCCGGTCATTGCGGGAACCAATCGCGAGGCCGCCGAATGCGTGGCCAGTGCCCTGCCGGGGCGCAGCACCGATGAGATCGAGCGGTTCCTGATGATCACCTCGGCCAACGCCCCCCTTGCCCCTGCCGTGCCTTTGGCGCCCTATCTGGCCGATCTGGCCGCGCGGGGGCTGGCCCTTGGCGTGATGACCAACGACAGCGAATATGGCGCGCGCAGCCATCTGGAAAACACCGGCATCGCGGCAAAGTTCGATTTCATCGCCGGGTTCGATTCAGGCCATGGCGCCAAACCTGCGCCCGGCCCGCTGCTGGCTTTTGCGCGGCAGATGGGCCTTGCGCCCGGGCGGGTGGTCATGGTGGGCGACAGCACCCATGACCTGATCGCCGGGCGGCGGGCGGGGATGCAGACGCTTGGCGTGCTGACCGGCATGGCGGAAGAGGCGGAGCTTGCGCCGCTTGCGGATGCGGTTTTGCCCGATATTGGCCATATCCCCGCATGGTTGGACCCATGAGGCAGCATCCACTTTATGGTGTGGCCCTGGCGGGGATCGGGACACTGGTTCTGACGCCGGATTCCCTGTTCATGCGGTTGTCCGGGATGGACGGTTTCCAGATGACCGCGTGGCGCGGGTTGCTGATGGGCTGTGTCATGGTGGGGCTCTGGGCCATCCTGAGCCGGGACCGTGGCGGTGAGTTGCGGCATATGTTCACCCGCGCGGGGGGCGTGATCGTCCTGTGCCAGTTTTTCAACTCGCTGCTGTTTTGCCTTGGCATCGCCATCGCGCCGGTGGCGGTTGTCCTGTTCGGACTGGCCACGGTGCCTGTCTGGGCGGCGCTTCTGGCATGGATTTTGCTGGGCGAGGCGACGCGGTTTGCCACGTGGATCACCATTGCGGCGGTCATGACCGGGATCGGGATTGCCGTTCTGGGCGGCGAAGGAGAGGGCGTGGAACTAAATCTTGCGGCCCTTGCCGGGGCGGGGTTCGGCCTTGGGGTGGCCTTTGTTCTGGCGTTGAATTTCGTGGTCATCCGCTCGGCCCGGCAACTACCTATCATGCTGGTGATCGGGGTGGGGGCCTTTCTGGCAGGGTGTTTCGGGCTGGTCGTCACCGGGGTTGACCGGATGGGCGATGGCCATGTCTGGGCCATGGCGACCACGGGCATGATCGTGTTGCCGGTGTCGTTTTTCCTGCTCTCGCTGGCCTCGCGCCACACCCATGCCTCCAACGTGAGCCTTTTGATGCTACTCGAAACCGTGCTGGGTCCGCTTTGGGTGTGGCTGGGCGTGGGCGAGGCCCCGACACCGATGATGGTTCTGGGGGGCGGGATCGTGGTGGTGAGCCTTGCTGGCTACATCCTTTGGACAGGACGAACGCGCCGCGGCATCGCTTCGGCCGGGTAGGATTTCAAAAGCGACAAGATCGGTCGCAAAGTGGCAAACCCTTTGGCGAATCCAGTGTTTCCTAGGTGCAAGACGCATCAGGAGGTTCGTATCCCATGGCAGCAGAGGCGAAACGCAGACGACGCGGCGGGGGCCGCGCAGGCAATGCCGAACGGCGCGGCACGGCGGCGATCGAACAGATGCCATGGAGCCCGCCCGTTAATATCGACAGGCCGGTGGAACCTCTCACCGAAGAGGGCGTGCAGGCCATCCATGACGGGGCGATGCGCATTCTCGAAGAGATCGGCATCGAGTTCCTGAACCCCGAAGCGATTGAGATTCTGCGGGGTTCGGGGGGCTGTACGATTGACGGTGAAAACGTCCGCATGGGGCGCGATTTCGTCATGGAGATGATCGGCAAGGCCCCCGAGCAATGGACGATCACCCCGCGCAACCCCGCGCGGGAAATCACCATGGGCGGGCCGCATTTCAACTTCGGCAATGTCTCGTCCCCGCCCAGCTATTGGGACCTGACCACGGGCCGCAAGGTGACGGGCAACCGCGAGATGTGCCGCAACCTGTTGAAATTAAGCCAGTATTTCAACTGTATCCACTTCGTCGGCGGCTACCCGGTGGAGCCGCAGGACATCCACGCCAGCGTGCGGCACCTGGATGTGCTCTATGACAAGCTGACCCTGACCGACAAGGTTTCGCACGCCTATTGCCTCGGCAAGGAGCGGGTCGAGGACGTGATGGAAATGGTGCGGATCGCGGGCGGTTTGACCCACGAGGAGTTCGAAGCGAAACCGCATATGTTCACCAACATCAACTCCACCTCGCCACTGAAGCACGACTATCCGATGCTGGATGGGTGGATTAGAATTGCCCGGCGAAATCAAGCACTTATTGTCACGCCTTTCACCCTTGCCGGGGCCATGGCGCCGGTGACGATGGCCGGGGCGGTGTCGCAATCGCTGGCCGAGGCGCTCTGTGCCGTGGTGCTGGCGCAGGTGATCCGGCCCGGGGCCTGTTGTGCCATCGGGACGTTTACCAGCAACGTCGATATGAAATCGGGCGCGCCGGCCTTCGGAACGCCGGAATACATGCGCGCCACGCAGATGACCGGACAGTTGGCGCGGTTCTACAAGCTGCCGATGCGGGCCTCGGGCGTTTGCGCGGCAAATGTGCCGGACGGGCAGGCGATGTGGGAAACCTCGAACAGCCTGTGGTCGGCGGTGCAGGCGCGGGCCAACATGATCTACCATGCCGCCGGGTGGCTGGAGGGCGGGCTGATCGCCAGCCCGGAAAAGTTCGTGATGGATTGCGAAATTTTGCAGCATATTCAACGGTATATGGATCCGATGATCACCGCCACGACCCCCGATGACATCGCCATCGAGGCCATTCGCGAAGTAGGCGACCAAGGGCATTTCTTTGGCATCCAGCACACGCAGGACCGCTATACTACAGCCTTCTATCAGCCCTTCCTGAGCGACTGGCGCAATTACGAGGCATGGGAAGCGGCGGGCGGCATCTGGACCGCCGAGCGCGCGCATCAGACCTATCGCGACATTCTTGCCAACTATGAAGAACCGCCGATGGAGCCCGCGATCCGCGAGGAACTGGCCGCTTTCGTGGAGCGGCGCAAGGCGGAGGGCGGCGCGCCAACGGACTTCTGATGCGAATCTGATCTAAGTCCTTGGGTTAACGGAAAAAATACCGATCTGTAGCGCGTCGGTATGACGTCGGTATCGCGTCGGTATTTTTTACCGCACCCCGGCGGATTAACAGGCCGCGCGGTGAGTTTCGTACGAAACGTACGGGAGTTTCGTACGGTTTAATTTTTGGGGGGAATGGCAGGAGTCATCCCCCAAACTCGACATTTGAACGGCGCTGAGGATGAGGTGAGGTGCCTACGTAAGGGCTAGGAACGCAGCCATTCGCTGTTCGATGCATGACCGGCAGCAACATAAGTGGCAGTCTGAATAGATGCGAATTAATCCTCACTCAGATGTCGTCTAGGGACCGAACAGGAAATCTTTATTTTTTGACAACTTCATTCGCCAGCCAGAAATGCTTCGAAGGCATTCAATGTGCGGCGTGAGACGTGGTGTTCGATCCCCTCTGCATCCGCTTCGGCCGTATCCCGGGGCACCCCGACAGCAACGAGGAGGTCGACCACCGTCCGATGGCGCGCGCGCACCCAGTTTGCCAGCTCTTCGCCCTGCTCTGTGAGGAAGACTCCGCGATACGGGCGTGAGGTCGCCAGCCCCTCCCGCTTCAGCCGGGCCACCGCCTTGGTGGCGGTGGGGTGGGCCACCCCCATGCGCTCTGCGATGTCGGCCACCCGCGCCTCGCCATGCAATGCGATCAGGTCGCCGATCATCTCGACGTAATCCTCAAGGATGGCCATCGACTGCTTTTCCCGGGCACGGGCGAAACGACCGGCTTGTTCCGACGGCGAAGTCTCTGCCGGGGGGATGTTCTGCTCGGTCATCACGGTCTGGCCTCAGTCATGGGGTGTAACTGGCGATGTACCATTTTGAAGGAAGGGAAATCAATAAAGCCTTGGCTTGATTTAACAGCAGACCGAGGCGCCTTTGATTTTCCTGCCTGGCCTGAAAAAATTTTCCAATTGCAGAAAATAAAGCCATGGCTATATTTCGCACCTAAGGCACAATGGGGTGATCTGATGATCAATACGGAACGAACCCGCCAGAACATGAGCGCCGTTCTCTCGGGAGAACGACGGGGATTTGGCAGCAAGTTTCTTTTTGTGGGACCTGCGGTGATCGCCTCGATCGCTTATGTCGACCCGGGCAACTACGCGACCAACATCCAGGCGGGCGCCGGTTACGGATACCTGCTGCTCTGGGTGGTTCTGCTGGCCAACCTGATTGCGATGCTGTTCCAGTCGCTGTCGGCGCGACTGGGGATCGTAACTGGTAAGAATCTTGCAGAAATTTCGCGTGACAATTTTCCACGGCATGTCGTCTGTGCGATGTGGGCGGTCAGCGAGATCGCCGCGATGGCCACGGATCTTGCCGAATTCCTCGGCGGTGCAATCGGTCTGGCGCTCTTGTTCAACATGCCTCTGGTCTGGGGCATGGTGGTGACCGCCATCGTCACCTACGGCATCCTCATCTTTGAGCGCCAGGGGTTCCGGCCGATGGAGCTGATCATCGGGGCGATGGTTGCGATCATTTCTCTTTGCTATCTGATTGAGATTTTCATTGCGCCGGTCGATTGGGGCTCTGCTGCCGTCGGACTGGTGACCCCCAACCTTCCAGACGCGACCGCGTTGACCATTGCGGTCGGGATCATTGGTGCCACGGTGATGCCCCATGCGGTCTATCTGCACTCGGGCCTGACGCAAAACCGTGCCCTGATCCGCCACGACGAAGACCGGCGCAAAGTGTTGCGGTTCTCGAACATCGAGGTGGTGGTCGCGCTTGCCATTGCGGGAATGGTCAATATGGCGATGGTGATGATGGCGGCCTCGGCTTTTCATCAGGGCTACAGTGACGTGGCCGAGATCGAAACAGCCTATCACACGCTGACGCCGCTTCTGGGGTCGGCGGCGGCGGCTGTCTTCCTGGTGTCCCTGATCACCTCGGGCGTCTCTTCCTCGGTGGTGGGCACGATGGCCGGACAGATGATCATGCAGGGCTTCCTGCATATTTACGTGCCAATCTGGATCCGACGTCTGGTGACAATGGCGCCTGCTTTCGCGGTGGTCGCCCTCGGCTACAACGCCACCGATGCGCTGGTGATGAGCCAAGTAGTGCTATCGATTGCCCTGCCAGTTCCTATGATTGCATTGGTCATCTTCACCTCACGGCGCAATATCATGGGCGCTTTCACGATCAGACCGGCCATGCGGGGGCTGGCGATCCTCGGAGCAACGGCCGTATTGTCGCTGAATTTTGTTCTACTCGCACAAACCTTTGGTGTGCCAATCCCGTTCTTAGTCAACTGAGCTGCGGGGATGCAAAAATATCCTCTCAGCCTGCCGTAAAGTTTTGGAACGACAAGAGCGCATTGGAAAGGCAACTGAATTTTGGTGGCGTGCTTCTGGTCATACCCTGCGCCTGTCATGACTGTCGGCAAAGAGACGGTTGGGCGCTTTTTTGCATGACCGGGCGTGGCGGAGTGTGCAAAGCCCGCTCCCTGCGCATAACCGACATTCATCCCCTCGCCGCGCTTCAAGGCGGGCCGCGTCTGTCTCGTGTGTCTCGTGTCCGGAGGGGGCAAGCCCATACTGTCCTCTTTATTTCCGATCCGGGTAGCGCTATGCGACGAGCACGGTCGATGAGTATGGGCGGGACGGTATGAAATACAGGCGTGAAGTAGATGGGCTGAGGGCTATTGCCGTCGTGCCAGTTATCCTGTTTCACGCAGGCTTCACCGCCTTTGGCGGTGGCTATATCGGGGTGGATGTGTTCTTTGTCATCTCCGGCTATCTGATAACGACCATCCTGATTACAGATCGCGAGGCTGGCAGATACAGCCTTTGGCGATTTTACGAACGCCGCGCACGGCGTATCCTGCCGGCCCTTTTCGTCGTTCTGGCCTGTACGATCCCGTTTGCCTGGCTGTGGATTCCGCCCGTCGCCCTTGAAGATTATGCCCGCAGTCTCGCCTTCTCGGTCATGTTCATCTCGAACCTGCATTTCATCGAACATTCGGGCTATTTTGACGTTCAGTCCGAACTGCGCCCGCTGCTGCACACCTGGAGCCTGGCGGTCGAAGAACAGTATTATATCGTGTTTCCCGCATTCTTGTGGGCCTTGGGGCGTTTCGTGCGCGCCCGGCACATAGCGGCCTTTATCGCCGTCGCGGCGGGGTCCTTGGCGCTTGCGGTCTGGGGGGCGTCTCAGTTTCCGGCGGAGAATTTCTTTTTCACGCCGTCGCGCCTTTGGGAGTTGTTGGCGGGGTCGATCTGCGCGGCTTTGCTGTTGAACCGAGCCCAGATGCGCCATGAAGGGCTTGCCGCGCTTGGACTGGTCCTTATTCTTGGCAGCGTGCTGTGGTTAAGGCCCGGCGATCCTTCGCCATCACTGTACACGACTGCCCCGGTTCTGGGGGCGATGTTTGTCATCCTTTTTGCTTCAGGCGACACGATGACCGGGCGGCTTCTTTCGGCACCCCCGTTGGTCGCCATCGGCCTGATCAGTTATTCGTTATATCTTTGGCATCAACCGGTCTTTGCGCTGTCGCGTATCCGCGGGTGGGAGGAGGCCTTGCCGGGGATGATCTGGCTGTTGATCGCGCTTTCCATGGTGTTGGCGACAATCACATGGGCCTTGATTGAACGCCCCTTCCGGACGCGTGTCTGGTTGCGGGAGCGCAAGGCGGTGTTTGGCGCAAGCCTTGGCGGAAGCGTCATGCTTGGTGCCATTGGGTTCAGCCTTGTGGCCTGGGAGGGTGTGCCACAGCGGCTTGAGGGCAAAGACCAGCAAGCGTTTCACAAGCTGATCACAGCCGACAGGGCGGTGAATCTGTCAGGAATGTGTGCCGATGGGCCACGCCCGGTGTCCGACAAGCTTTGCAGGGCCTATGGGCCCGAGACGGCGGCCTCGACGATTGCGGTTCTGGGTGACAGTCACGCCGCCGCTATCCTGCCGGCCTTTGAGCAAATCACGGAAGGGCGTTCGCTGCGCGTTATGCAGGGCATCCACCCGGCCTGCCCGCCGTTGCTGGGTGTTTATCTCGTGAAAGGGGGCGCCGCGTCGCGAAAATGCCATGACCTTGTTAAGGGATTTGCGGCCGATACCGTCGCGCAGGGGGTCGATACGGTCTTCATCGCCGCGCGCTGGAGTCTCTATGTCAAGGGCGATCTCACACGCAAATCTGACCCTTTTCTGCTATCGATCGATCCCGCTATGCCTCGCATGAGCGACGCCGATTATTTTGCCAGCTTCAAGGCGGGCCTGATCAACACGATCACCTATTTCGAGGAGGCCGGCCTGCGGGTTGTCTTAATGGACCAGGTCCCACAGCAAGTGCGGCTTCCCGAAACCGTGATTGCTCAAGCGATCCTCAGGGGCCTTTCCAAGGACGATATTCAGGTCGAAATTACCAATAGTTTTATAACGATCGAAAAGCATGAAGCCCTCGTCCGCGTGTCGCGAGATATTCTCATGGAGGTTGCCCGCGCACTGGGCGCCGAGGTTATGTCGGTCAACGCATTCTTTGAACGCGATGGGCGGTATGCTTGGATGATCGACGATAAACTGCTTTATTTCGATGCCGACCATATATCTCCCGCAGCGGCGCGTGCATTGTCTCCAAGACTCGAGAAGGTCCTACAAGTCGATTGAAGCAGAGCGACGAACATCACGTGACGTGACGAGGTGACGTCGGGCCGGAAATAGCCATGCGATTTGGCAATCACCAACGGCAACTCTCGGCTTTGTTGTGCGAATTGCCGCCCTCGGCTTACTTCAGCTCGCCAGCTTGTTGCCCAGACGGCCCAGCATGTCGACGCATTGTTGAAGCTGGTCGATAGAGACATATTCGTCGGGTTTATGGGCTTGATCGATGGAGCCGGGGCCGCAGACCACTGCCGACATGCCGTAGCTTTGGAAAATCCCTGCTTCGGTGCCGAAGGGCACCACATCGGCCCGGTTCGCGCCGGTGAGTTCCATCAGGATGTCCTTTGCCTCGTTCAAATCCGCGGGCTCCAAGCCTTCGACTTCACCAATGACCTCGGTGGTGATCTCGGCCTCGGGGCAGATGGCGCGCATGGCGGGGAGCAAGGTTTCCTCGCAATAGCGGCGCAGGTCGTCCTTGACGAATTGGGCGTCTGCGGCCTGTACGGGGCGCATTTCCCATTCCAGCGTGGCGTTGGAGGCGATGACGTTATGGGCCACACCACCCTTCAGGCTGCCGGTGTTGATCGTGGTCCAGGGCGGGTCGAAACGGCTACCGGAGGGGGCACGGGCGCGAAGCTCATCCTTGAGTTCCAGAAGGCGATTGACGTACCGAACCGCATATTCCACCGCGTTCACCCCGCGATCCGGGGCCGAGCCGTGGCCCGCCATGCCGCAGAAATGTGTAGTGTATTCATAACATCCCTTATGCCCTTCGATGATGCGCATCGAGGTGGGTTCGCCGATGATGGCGACGCCGGGGCGGATCCCCTTGCGCTTGAGGCTGTCGACAAGCGCCTGTGCGCCGAAACAGCCGACCTCCTCGTCATAGGTGAAGGCAAAGTGAATGGGCCGGTCCTTCACTTGATCGGCGAAATAGGGCGCCATGGCGGTTGCGGCGGCAATGAAGCCTTTCATGTCGCAGCTGCCGCGCCCGTAGAGACGGCCTTCGTGTTCGATCATCTCGAAGGGATAGCTGACCCAATCCTGTTCGGCCACGGGGACCACATCGGAATGACCCGACAGCACGATCCCGCCATCGGTTTCCGGGCCAATGGTGGCAAAGAGGTTGGCCTTGTGGCCGATTTCATCATGAAAGATATCGACGGTCGCACCCGCACTTTCCAGTTGGTGGGCCAGATAGGCAATCATGTCGAGATTGCTGAGCTCGGAAACAGTTGGAAATGCGATCAGCTCCCCCAGAAGGGCAACAGTATCGGATAGCTGTGTCGTCACGGCGCGATCGTCCTTTGATTTTCGGGGTTTGAGTGACCTTGTGGGGTCGGGTGCGCCCCGTCAAGCGCGAAGTAGGTCTTGTCGCGTTACAACCTCGTTTCTGGTTTGAGTGGCTGTTTGAAACCGACATTCGGGGTCGTTTTTGGGCAGTTGGCGAGTGGGCGGCTAAAGGCCATGTTGCAGAAAAGACTCAGAATTCACCTGTGCTTGTGGCGATATTCACGTCAGACGCGAATTCGATGCTTTGCGCTGCGTTTTGACGAATGTCGTGCAAAAAATTCTAGCGAATGTGTCAAAATGAAGGTAGTAAAAAGGCAGAAAAACAAAGCGGCACGCTAAAGTGTCGCTATCTGAGGTAGAGTGGTGTTGTTATGAAGGCGATTGATTATGTCGCCCGCACAGATGCGGGCATTTCGCAGCGTGGTTCGGTTTCTGAAGGCAGTGATGTAAGTGTCATCCCGGCAGGTAACGGACAGGAAATTTCCCTAAATCTTCGGCAGATCGACATCGCGAATTATGATCGTGATGGCAGCAATCTGGTGATCAATCTGGCCGATGGCCGGCTCGTTATCCTTGAAGGGTATTTCGGCGAGGATGGCGCGGCGGAAAGCCGTTTGTTCATCAGTGCCGATGGTTACCTCAACGAAGTGACGCTGATCGAGGGCAGCGAAGGGGCGGTTTATGCCCAGTACGGCCCGACCGAGATGTGGGGCAAATGGAGCCCCTCGGACGATCTGATATTCCTGGGTGGCAGCGAGGTGGCCCCGGCGACCGCGGCTGAAGAGGAAGTGTCGATGCTGGGAGCGGGCCTGCTGGGCGGGTCCGGCCTGATGAGTGCCTTGGGTCTTGGCGCGGCCGGTGTCGCTGCGGCGTCTGTCGTGGCCGCGGATGAGAACGGCGGCGGTGGCGTTGGTGGGGCGTCGCGCATTCCGCCGAGTGTCAACGAGGATCAGCCGATTGTCGTTGGTGGGGATGATACCACCGACGAAGACAAGTCGATCACCATCAGCGGAGAGGCCGAGCCGGGCTCTGAGGTGACGGTCGAGATTGGCGACGAGTCGCAGACCACCACGGCCAACGAGGACGGGGAGTGGGAGGTCACTTTCGAGGGGGATGATTTCCCCGAGGACGGTGATTATACGGTCAACGTGACCGTGACCGAGCCGGATGGTACGGAAACCGATCTGGAGGGGCCGTCGATCTCGATCGACACGACGGCGCCGGTCGCGGAGGTCTCGGAAGGGACGCTGGACACCTCGGGTATCGTGAATGCGGATGACTTCGAGGATGGGGTCGATGTGTCGGGCACCGGCGAGGCCGGGGCCACCATCGAGGTGACCATCGAAGGGCACACCGAGACGACCACCGTTCAAGAGGACGGGTCCTGGAGCGTGACCTTCAACCCTTCGGATCTGCCCGAGGGTGATTACGAGACGGAGATGAGTGTCGTCTCGACTGATCAGGCGGGGAATTCCAGCACGATCACCGAGACGGTGTCGATTGACACGATCTATAACGCGCTTGAGATCACGACCGGGTCGAGCAGTTCCAGCAGCCTGATCAACTCGGACGCGGTGCAGGACGAGGGCGGTGTCGTTATCTCTGGTACAACAGAGCCGGGGGCGACCGTGACGGTGGCCATCGGTGAACTTTCGCAGGAGGTCACGGCGGATGGAAGCGGCCATTGGGAGGCCACGTTCGATCCCGCCGACCTGCCGAGCCAGCAGTTCGAAGCGAATGTGACGGCCACGACGACCGATGAGGCGGGCAATACCACGACGAAAAGCAGCACGGTCGAGATTGACCTCGTGGTGCAGGACTTTGCCTATGAAGCTGACATTGGCGGGGCTGATCAGGTGATCAGCGGCAGCGAAATCGGCGAGGGCTTTACCATGACAGGGACGGTCGAGCCCGGCTCGACCGTAAAGCTGGAATTCGAGGGCAGCACGGTCTGGGCCGATGTGGACCCGGTGACCGGTGATTGGACCGCAAGTTTCAGCGGGGCGCAGGTTCCGGGGGGCGATTATTCCAGCGATGTGATCATCACCGCCACGGATGCCGCCAACAACGTGCAGCAACTGGAACATACCGTGCGGGTGGATACCGACCCGGGCAGCCTGACCATGAATGCGATCGGCGACAATGGCGTGGTCAACTCCGATGCCTATGACGCGGGAGTCACGGTGACCGGCACCGCCGATCCGAATGCCGAGGTCGAGGTGAACTTCAACGGTGTGGTTCACACCGTTACCGCCAATGGCAGCGGCCAGTGGCAGACGACCTATCAACCCGGCGAACTGCCGTCGGGCGACTACGAGGCGCAGGTCACCGCGACGGTAGGCGATGCTTACGGTAACTCCTATTCGGTCGATCAGGCGGTTGATGTCGACACGATCGTCGAGGATTTGTCGGTGGATGCACCGGAAGGGATGCCGACGACGGCCGAGGGCCTGAGCGTCATCAATCAGGACAAGGCCGACGGTGGTTTCGAGATCACCGGCACCGTGGAAACCGGATCCTCCGTCTGGGTGGTGATTGACGGGGTACGTCGTGAGGCCGAGGTGGACGAAGACACCGGCGAATGGAGTGCCAGTTTCGAATCCGGGGCCATGGACGGCCATCAGGGCGAAGTGGACATGGTGGTCGAGGTGCGCGACAGCGTCGGAAACCTTGACGAGATTCCGAGCCGTGTCTTGATCGATACGGTGGTGGACGATCTGGCCAGCACGGATTCCCCCGAGACGGTGAATGGCTTTGTCGGTCTGGACGCGGCCCGCGACGGTATGGACCTGACCGGGACGGTCGAGCCGGGGTCGAGTGTCGAGGTCACGATCTTTGGCAAGACCTATACCACGGTCGGCGATGCCAATGGCGACTGGTCCCTGACCGTGCCGCGCGGCGATATTCCCGATCAGGACGGCACCGCGCAGATCTCGGTTCTGGCGACGGATATCTATGGCAACGAGGATACCACGACCGGCAGCGTGACCTTTGACATGGTGGCACCCGATCAGCCCGACATCGTGGGGTACTTCCGCGAGGGCGGTGGATATCGTTATGTCACCACCATGACCGGTGAGGACGATGTGACCATCCATGAGGTCGAGGGCGGTGGCGCGATCAATGAATTGTCGATCTATGACGATGTCAGCACCTTCACCGGGGAAACCGATCACTTCTTCCTGAATGATGCAGGACAGGCGAGTTCGATCCCCGATGGGTCGCAGCTTATCGTGACCAACACCGATGATGCGGGCAATGCCTCAAGCACCTACGTGGTGCTGGACGAGGTGACCACCTCGGTCGTGGACCTGTCGAACGGCAATCTGGGCGATTTCCAGGTCGAAACCGTCGATCTGCGCTTTGGCGACCATTCGGAGATGACCATCACCGAAGAGCAGCTTCTGGCGCTGTCGGACAATACCGACACGCTGGTCGTGGAAGGTGGCGCCGACGACACGGTGACCATCACCGGCGCGACCAAGGTGGATGGTGGGGCCGATGAGCCCGCAGGTTACGACATCTACAGCTTGGGCGACGATGCCACCCTCGTGGTGGATGAAGAAATCGACATCGTGACTTAACAGTGCGAGTGCGGCGCGCGCCCAACGAGGTGCGCGCCGGGTTTGAAAGACAAGCTACCGGTCAAGGGGCGGTCATGGGGCAGAGGTACAGAGCAGGCATCCGGGCAGTGGGTTTGATGGCCCTGCTTGGGGTGACGGGGTGCATGTCGGCGGACGGCGGCGAGGTGTCGCGCTTCATGTCGAAAGACCCCGCCCCGAAAATGACCGAGGCCGAGAAAGAGGCCGCCGAGTCGATCATCATTTCCGATTTGCAGGCCCGGCGATCTTTGCTGCCCCCGGGCAGTGCCTATGCGCAGGTGGCCGGCCCCGTTCTGGAGGCCTACAGCCGCCCCGCCGAGGCGGAGTTGCGCAGCGCGCGGTTGCGGGCCAAGGCCGCGTCAAAGAACTGGCTGCCGCGGATTGGGCCGAACATCAGCCTGACCAGCCTGAGCGATGTCGTGGCGCAGTTGGTGGTGGAGCAGGTGCTTTTCGACAATGGGCGCAAGAAGGCCGAGCGGGCCTTTGCCAAGGCCGATGTGGAGGCCGCGGCGGTAACGCTGGCCGAGGATACCAACGAGCGCGTGTTCACCGCGCTGACGCTGTATCTTGAAGGGGCCAAGGCACGGGAGTGGATCGCGCTTGAACAAGCGACGCTCAAGGACATGCAGCACTTCGAGTGGGTGATGAACGAGCGCGTCAAGGGCGGTGTCTCGGACATGTCGGACTTGAACGTGCTGCGCCAAAAGCTGGCCGAGATTCAATCCACCCTCTCGGCCAAGCAGGAGGAAGAGGCCACGGCGCTGGCCGAATTGAACGCCATGTCGGCGCGGCCCTTGAACGATGTGACAGGCGTAAGCGACGTGGCGGTGGCGGGTACCGTGGCCAAGCCTCTCTCGGTCTTACAGGCCGAGGCCGAGAAAGAGCGCGAGATCGCCAGCGCCAAGATGGAGCGCGCGGGGCTATTGCCGGGGGTCACCGCCGGTGGCACGCTGGGGGACAACGGAAGCGGCATCGGGGTGAACGTGAAATCCGATCAGCTTCTTGGTCTTGGTACCGTGGACAGCATGAAGGCGCTGGACGTGGCGCGTGAGGCCGCCAACCGCAGGGTGGGGCAGGCCGAGGAAGACGCCAACCGCCGCTTGCGCCGTTTGGAAACCCGTCTGAGCGCGCTGTCCCGGCAAGTGAGCGAGGCCAGTGTTCTGACCCAGCAGGCAAAGGCCAATCTGGACCTGTTTCAGCGGCAGTACGATGCCGGTCAACGGCAGGTGATGGATGTGGTCGGCGTTTACGAGACCTTCGCCGCGCGGCAGGCGGCGCGGCTGGATTTGAAGTATGAACTGGCCGAAGCGCGGTTGCAGGTCGCCCGCGAGCGTGGCCTTTTGGCGGATGGGAGTAGCATTTGACGAAATCCCCCGTCGCCTTGACGATCACCTCTGGAGCCGGGGCCAAGCTGCGCCCGGTGAACGACCCCAATGCGCCGGCGGCCGAGGCCCCGGCGCAAGTGCCTTTGCAATCGCGCTTTGGCGAACGGGCGGTGGCACGGGCGGAGCTGGGCGCGACCTATGCCGCGGTGCTGGGCCAGGAGGTCATGCCGCGCGACATCCTTGAGGCCATGATGGCCAGCGAGCGCACCGACGATCAGCCTCAGCCCGAGGCACTGGCCGAAGGATTGGCCGCAGTGGGGTTGCTGACCGAGGTGGAAAGCGTTGCGCATTGCATGGCGCATCAATGGCCCGCCTTGGCGCAGATGACCAGCGGGCAATTCGTTTTGGTTCTGGCGCAGCAGGGGCAGGAGGTGGTGATCTATGACACCACCTGCACGGATAACCGCGCCCATGTGCCACTGGCCGAGTTCGAGCCATATTTTACCGGCATTCTGGTGCGCGCCGAGGCGCCCTTGCAGGCGATCTCGAAGACCCACACCGAGGAACAGGCCCCGCCGCATTGGTTCTGGGGGCAGTTCGCGGGGTTCCGGCGGCACATCGGCGAGATCGTCCTTGGGTCCTTCGTGGCGAACCTTCTGGCGGTGGCGGTCGCGCTGTTTGCGCTTCAGGTCTATGACCGGGTGATCCCGCATCAATCCGAGGCCACGCTTTGGGTGTTGGCTGCCGGGGCGGGACTGGCGATCATGATGGAGGCCTTCCTGAAAATCGCGCGCTCGCGCCTGATGGATGGGGCCGGGCGGCAGATCGAATTGAACGTGCAGGGCCTGTTGATGAACCGGGTGCTTGGGATGCGGTCCGAGCGCGCGGGCCAAGCGCCAAGTCAGTTGTTCAGCTCCATGCGCGAGTTCGGATCGGTGCGGGAGTTCTTTACCGCTTCGGCCATCGGCACGCTCGCCGATGTGCCCTTTATCTTCATCTTCCTGCTGCTGGTGGCCTCGATCGCCGGGAACGTGGTTTGGGTGCTGGTCTTGGGCGGTATCCTGATGGTGCTGCCGGGGTTCTTCTTGCAAAAGAAGATGATCCGTCTGACGCAGGAAATGCAGGGGGCGAGTGCCAAGTCCTCGCGCCTGTTGCACGAGGCGATTTTCGAGCTGGACACCCTCAAGACCCAACGCGCCGAGGATCGGTTTCGCCGCTTGTGGACGGAACTGACCACGCTTCAGGCGGTGAAATCCAGCGATCAGCGCAAGCTGGCCTCGACGCTGACCTTCTGGAGCCAGGCGGTGCAGCAAGCGACCTATATCACGGCGGTGATTACTGGCACCTACCTCGTGTTCGCGGGGGAGTTCACCGTGGGCTCGATCATCGCGGTCAGTATCCTGACCAGCCGGACCTTGGCCCCGCTGACGCAGCTTTCGGGCACCATGGCGCGGTGGAGCAATGTCAAATCGGCGCTCAATGGGCTGGACAGCATCGCCGAGGCCGAACAGGACAGCGCCCCCGACCGGACCTATCTGAGGCGTGAGACCATCGAAGGCGGGTTCGAGCTGCGCGAGGTGCAGTTTGGCTATGACGAAGGGGCGGCGCCCGTGTTGGACATTCCCGCACTGTCGCTGCAACCGGGGCAGAAGCTGGCCGTGTTGGGGGCCAATGGATCGGGCAAGTCCACCTTCCTGAAGCTGTTGTCAGGGCTTTATGCGCCCACGAAAGGCCGGGTTTTGCTGGATGGGGCCGATATGCACCAGATCGAGCCACGCGATTTGCGCCGCTTGATTGGCTATCTGGGCCAGGATGTGCGCCTGTTCACCGGAACCCTGCGCGAGAACCTGAACCTGACGCTTTTGGAACGCAACGACGACCGTCTGTTGCAGGCTTTGGATTTTGCCGGGTTGGGGCAATTCGTCAAAAGCCATCCCAAGGGATTGGACCTTGAAATTCGCGATGGCGGGCAAGGGTTGAGCCAAGGACAGCGGCAATCCATCGGCTGGGCGCGGCTGTGGCTGCAAGACCCCAAGGTGTGCCTGTTGGATGAACCCACCGCAGCCCTTGATCAGACGCTGGAAAAAACGCTGGTCAGCCGTTTGGAACGCTGGCTGGAGGGGCGCACGGCGGTGATCGCCACCCACCGGGTGCCGATCCTGCAACTGACCGACCGGACGATGATCTTGCAAAACGGGCGTCTGGCCGTGGATGGGCCGCGCGATCAGGTGCTGGCGCATCTGGCGCAGGGCGGCAAGGGAGGGGCCTGAGATGTCTGTGAGTGCCACGAACCTTGCCGCGCAGTTGAATGACCGTTTGCGGGGGCCAAGCCTGACCATTTGGCTGTGCGCGATCACGGTGTGGCTGTTCATCCTTTGGGCCGCCTTTGCATGGGTGGATGAGATCGTGCGCGCCGAAGGCTCGTTCATCTCGTCGTCGCGCCCGCAGATCATCCAGAACCTCGAAGGCGGGATCCTGTCGGAACTGATGGTGCAGGAGGGCGATATCGTGCAGCGCGGTGATGTTCTGGCGCGCCTGCATGGCACGCAGTTCAAATCCTCGGTCGAGGATTTGCGCGATCAGATCACCGCGTTCGAAATTCGCCGTTTGCGGTTGGAGGCCGAATTGGCCGGGCAGTATGAATTCACCGTACCCGACGACATGGCCCTGCGCAGCCCCGAGATGGTGGCCTCGGAAAAAGCCCTGCTCAAGGCGCGGCAGGAAGATTTCGTCAAGCGCAGCGAAGGCGCGAAACAGGTGATGGAACAGGCGCGCGAGGAAATGCGCCTTTTGGAAAACCTTTTGAAGAAAAAGATCGTGGCCTTGATCGAGGTGACCCGCGCGCGCGGGGCCTATGCCGATGCCAAGACCCGTTATGACGAGATCGTCACCCAGACCGAATTGGAGCGGGCCAAGGAATATTCCGAGACATTGAAGGAATTGGGCACGCTCAAGCAGAACCTCAAATCCAGTCAGGACCAGTTGAACCGCACCGTGTTGGAAAGCCCGATGCGCGGGATCGTCAATAACCTCAACGTCACCACAATCGGCGGGGTGGTACGCCCCGGTGAGCAAATTCTTGAGATCATCCCGCTGGATGAGGAATTGTTCGTCGAGGCCAAGGTGGCCCCGGAAAACATCGCCAACATCCGCCACGGCCAAGAGGCGACCATCAAGCTAACCGCTTATGACTATACGATTTTTGGATCACTCAAGGGTGTGGTGGATTTTATCTCGGCCGATACATTTGAAGATGAGAACGCCCGCGACCCCGATGGAAACCCGCATTACAAGGTCACCCTGAAGGTGGACACCGCCAACCTGACGCCCCGGCAGGAACGCATCGAAATTCGCCCCGGGATGCAGGCGCAGGTGGAGTTACACACCGGGGAAAAGACCGTGCTGCAATACCTTCTCAAGCCGCTTTACAAAAGCCAGGAAGCCTTCCACGAACCGTGATCATTCCGGGCGTTTGAGCGATATGGTATCGCGTACCACGGTGTAATCCTGATAGCCCATGCGCGCCAGCGGGCGATATGCGGCGGGGTCGAACAGCCCGTCACGCAGGCAATCGTCGCGCATGTGAATGCCCGTGACCTCACCGAAAACAACGAAATTCGCCTTGCCCGGAAGCTCGACAATCTGCGTCAGGCGGCACTCGAGGGCGGCGGGCGCCTCGGACACCCGGGAACAGGCGATGGTTTCGCAATCTGCTTTGGCGATGCCCGCATCGGTGAATTCGTCCACCTCGCGGGGCCATGGGCCGGAGGTACGGTTCATCGCGTCGCTCAGGGCTTCGCCAACGATATTGACGCAAAACACCCCGGTTTCGCGGATATTGGCGACGCTATCCTTGGTGCCGTCGCGGTCGGGCTTGGCCGAGGTGGAGGCGAACATTACCTGTGGCGGGACATAGGCCACGGCGTTGAAGAACGAATAGGGGGCGAGGTTATCGTGGCCTTCGGCGTCACGGGTGGAGATCCAGCCGATGGGCCGGGGGGCCACGATGGCGTTGAACGGATTGTGGGGCAGGCCGTGGCCCTGATCGGGAGTGTAGAACATTGCGCGTGCTTCCTGTTTTTTCCGGCTTTTGCCAGAGGTAACGCCGTGCTAGGCGCAATTCCAGTTTTATTCACAAGGGTTTCGCAGGGGTCCCCGTGTTCGATTTGCGGCCAGAAACAGGTGAGGATTGGTGGGAGGTCGAGGCGCTTTACGACCTCTGCTTCGCGCCGGGACGTGAGGCGCTGTCCTCGTACCGGTTGCGCGATGACGTGCCGCCCGTTGCCGGGTTGAGCATGGTGGCGCGCGACCCCGATGGGATTCTGGCGGGGGCGATCCGCTATTGGCCGGTGCGGGTGGCAGGCGAAAAAACCCTTTTGTTGGGGCCGGTTGCGGTGCACCCGACCCGGCAGGGCGAGGGGCTTGGCGGCGGGTTGATCCGCGAGAGCCTGCATCTGGCCGAGGCGCAGGGCTGGCAGCGGGTGCTGCTGGTGGGCGATGCGCCTTACTATGGACGGTTCGGGTTTTCCAAATTGACAGCTGTGCAGATGCCGCCACCCACCAATCCGGAGCGGGTTTTGGGGCTGGAGCTGGTGCCTGGCGCATGGGATGGCGTAAGGGGCGTGGTGGAACGTGACGCTTGAAAATGTGGCGCTTTGGCCTGATCTATAGAGGGTGTCAGCTTTGGGGGCTCCCTTGGAAATCATTGAAAAACAGATAGATAGCGACGAGGTGCAGCGCCGCTTGCACGCCTTGGCGCAGGTGCATTCCGGGGCCTCGAACGCGGGCATTCAGGTGCTCAACCTGATCGGTGGGCAGGCCGAAAGCCTGCTGGACCGCCTGCCGCCGCAAGTGCGGGGGCGTTTGGGCGAAGGTACTGAAAACGCTTTGAAAATCGCGATGGAGGCGGCGCATCGGTCACGCGATGTGGTGGGGGAAAGCCCCGGATGGATGACCCGTGCGGTGACCACGGCCATGGGTGCGGCGGGTGGATTTGGCGGCCTTCCGAGTGCCATGGCGGAGCTTCCGGTGACCACGACAGTGCTGTTGCGCGCCATTCAGGATGTTGCCGTGGAGCATGGATTTTCCGCTCAAGAACAAGGGGTTAGGCATGATTGCCTGCAGGTTTTCGCGGCTGCCGGACCGTTGGACCATGACGATGGGGCGGATCTGGCCTTTCTGAGTACGCGGGTGGCGGTGACCGGCGCGAGCGTTCATGCGGTGATCGCACGAGTGGCGCCGCGCTTGGCCACGGTGCTGGGCCAGAAACTGGCCGCGCAGACCATACCAATTCTTGGGGCGGCGGCCGGGGCGGCCACAAATTATGCCTATACAAGCTATTACCAGAAGATGGCGCAGGTGCATTTCGGGCTGCGCCGTTTGGCCATCGACGCGGATCGGGACCATGCCGAACTGGTCGAAGAGTTCCGCGCCATGGTCACCCACAGCCCGGTCAAACGAGCCTGAAATTTTCGTACGAGTCGTACGTTTGCCCCCTGCGTTTCGTACGAAAATCGGGGACTGGCAGGCATGGATCGTACGAGTCGTACGAAAGGCGCCGGTCAGTAGGGGTGATCCTGCCCGTCGTAGGTTTTGAAACAGCCGGTGGAGTCGCGGTCGAGCTCGTTGAAACGGTCGATCAACCCGGCGGCGGATTCTTCGACCGTGATCGCGGCGGCGTCGCCGCCCATGTCGGTCTTGACCCACCCCGGATGATAGATGCCCACCGAGACGCCCAAGGGGGCGAGATCGACCGCGAGGTTGCGCCCGAGGTTCAACGCGGCGGCCTTGGACGCGCGGTAGATATAGCTGCCGCCGGGGGCGCGGGTGTGGCTGGCCATCTGGCTTGAGATGATCGCGAGTTTCGCGCCCGGGTCCATTTGCAGGTTGGGCAAGAGCGACTGCACGGTCAGGAACACGCCGGTCACATTGGCAGCGAAGGTGTCGGCCCACATCGCGGCGGGAAAGCCATCGGCAAGGTTTTCGTGCTTGTCGAGGTAAACGCCCGCGTTGCAGATCAGCAAGTCAACGGGCCTGCCATCCAGTTCCCGGGCAAGGGCCGCGTGGCTGTCGGGGTTTGTGACATCCAGCGTGGCGAATTCACCGCCTTGGCGGGAGGTCCCCGTCACGTCATGGCCCGCAGCGGTGTAGCGATCATGAAGTTCACGCCCGATCCCACGGTTCGCGCCGGTGATGACGATATGCATATCCCTGATCCTTTCCGCCCGTTACCAAAGGCCCCTATGCGGCCCCAGCGGCGGCGAATTGTCAACAGGTGGTCAGTTCGCCTTGCGCCCCGGCACGAAGGGTAGGGGGGCCACCGGCACGCCGTCTTCAATCAGTTTGCGGGCCTCGTCGGGCTTGGCCTCGCCATAGATCGCGCGCTCGGGCGAGAGGCCATCGTGGATGTCTCGCGCCTCGCGGGCGAAGTTCATACCGACGTAATCGGCGTTGTCCTCGATCTTCTTGCGCAGATCGGTCATGGCTTGTTCCGCCGGGTTTGCCGGGGTGCTGAGGGGGCCGGGCGCGGTTTCAGGCGCTGCGGCCCCGGGGGCCTCGGGTTTGCCGCGGCTGGCCTGTACGCTTGGGGCCATCATGGCCTTGTCCACATTGGTTGATCCGCAGTGCGTGCAGGCGACCATGCCCGCCGCCTTCAGTTTGTCGAAGGCGTCGGAGGATTGGAACCAGCTGTCAAAGCGGTGATCCTTGTCACATTTCAACGTGAATTGAATCATGGGTCGTCCTGTTGCGAATACCGCGTGATATTTATGCCTTTACACGGATTGATCAAGCGCGCGTCAGGTTTTGCGGCCCAGTATGCGCGGGTCGAAATTGCGCAGGATTTGCGCCAGTTCCGGCTCGGACACCCGTTGGGCGGCTTTCTTTGGGCGCATCCATTTGCGCTTGCGCTGGCCTTTTTCGGGAAAGTCATCGGCCAGCGATTTCACCCTGACCGGATAGACGAGCGCCACGCAGGGCAGGAATTGTTTTGGCCCCATCCACTTGCGATAGGAATAAAGCCCAAGGCACAGGTCGATCGGTTTGCCGATCACGCCAGCCTCTTCCCAGGCTTCGGTCATGGCGCTTTGCGCCGGGGTCTTGCCATCCATCGGCCAGCCCTTGGGGATGATCCAGCGGCGCGAGGCGCGGCTGGTGATCATCAGGATTTCGGGTTTGTCCTTGCGGATTCGGTAGCACAGGGCGGCAAACTGCGTGCGCACGTCACTTTTGTGCTGCGTGCGCAGGGAAATCGGCAACTGTTTAATCGTATGAAGCGTCATGCGGGCCTTTCCCTTGCGCTTCTCTGCCCAAAACATGGGTTGAGCATACTGGATATTGTGGTGTCACGCCAGATTTATCGTTGGTCCGGGGTTTTGAATTGACAAACCTGACTAAAAAAGTCATCTATCGAGTCAATACCCAGCCAACCGATACGGTCAGCCCGGTGCAGCCCAAGACAGCAACGGGAGACAGTGCGATGCGAACAGGCACTCAATCAATGCTTATCCCCAAGATGGGGCGCGCGCCGCGGCGCGACACCCTTCTGCGCGAGGCCATGGCGGGCCAATGGCCCGGGATGCCTTGGCTTGACGTGATTCTGGACCGGGTGGAGGCGGGGCGATGATCCGGGCCCAAAGCAAGGCTGCGCCCGAGCTGCGCCCCGACCCCACGTGCCACGATGCCCGCAGCCTGACCATGGGCGGGGCGACGGCGACCATCGTTCTGGATGGCAAGCTTTATACCCTGCGGATCACGCGGGCGGGCAAGCTGATCCTGACGAAGTAAGGCAGCGGGTCAGGCGGGAGGTGCAGGGGGGCAGGTGGCGCCCCTGCGCGGTTATGCCGTAGAGTTTTTGTCGGGAATGGCTGGCGCAGGGCGGCGTTTTGTGGCAGCCATGGGCGGAAATCGAAACCGCCGGTGGCCTGATCCCATGTCCGAACAGTTTTTGCATCGCCTCGCCTGGCTCGTGGTGGCCCTTTGCGTGGCGCCCATCGCGGCGGCGGGTCTGGCCGCGCTGACCGGCGATTGGCAGACGTGGCGCGATGTTCTGGGGCCGGTGTTGCCGCGCTATGCGGGGGCGACGCTGACGTTGGTGGTGATCGTCGGGGTCTCGACCGCCGTTCTGGGCAGTATCACCGCGTGGCTGGTCACGGTTTACCGCTTTCCCGGTGTGCGGGTTCTGGAGGTGGCGCTGGCGCTGCC
Organism: Roseovarius bejariae; assembly: GCF_009669325.1. NCBI lineage: Bacteria > Pseudomonadati > Pseudomonadota > Alphaproteobacteria > Rhodobacterales > Roseobacteraceae > Roseovarius > Roseovarius bejariae. Next base: position 828,765 of record NZ_SZWE01000001.1, on the reverse strand, counting down.
CTTGGCCTTTCCGGCCTATGTTCTGGCCTATGCCTATACCCATCTGCTGGATCACCCCGGCCCGGTGCAGACCCTTCTGCGCGAGGTGACGGGGTGGGGCCCGCGCGACTACTGGTTCCCCGAGATCCGCAGCCTCGGGGGGGCGGCCTTGATGCTGACCATCGTGCTTTACCCTTATGTTTACCTGCTGGCGCGGGCCTCGTTCAAACAGCAGTCGTCCAATGCCTTCCTGGTGGCGCGTACGCTGGGCCGGTCGCCGATCCGGGCCTTCTGGCGCGTGGCGCTGCCGATGGCGCGCCCGGCGATTGCGGGCGGGGCGCTTCTGGCGGTGATGGAGACGATCGCCGATTACGGCACGGTGGCCTTTTTCAACGTGCAGACCTTTGCCACGGGGATTTACCAGGCGTGGTTTTCCATGGGCGACCGCGGGGCTGCGGCGCAGCTTTCGCTGTGCCTGCTGAGTTTCGCTTTGCTTTTGGCGGGGCTGGAGCGGGCACAGCGCGGCAAGGCCCGTACCGCCGGGCGCGGCGCGCGCTTCGAGACGATGGAGAAGCCCCGCCTGACGGGGGGCGTGGGGTGGATGGCCACGCTGATCTGTGTGCTGCCGGTGCTTCTGGGCTTTGTCATCCCGGTGGCGATGCTGGGGGTGATGGCCCATGGATCGGGGCAAAGCCTTCTGTCGCCGCGATACATTGGGTTCATGCAGAATTCGGTCACGGTGGCGGCGGTGGCCTCGGTGCTGACGGTGATCGGCGCGGTGCTGATCGGGTTCCGGGCGAGGACCAACCCGGGGCGGCGCTCCAAGGGCATGGTGATTGCCGCGGGGCTGGGGTACGCGGTGCCGGGCGGGGTGATCGCGGTGGGGTTGATGGTGCCGATGGCGGCGCTGGACAACCTGATCGACGACATCATGGAGGCCAGCTTCGGGATCGACACCGGGCTTCTGATCACCGGGTCGATCTGGCTGATGGTGGTGGCCTACATGGCGCGGTTCATGGCCGCGGCGCTCAATGCCTATGACAGCGGCATGGCCACGGTGCCCGCGCATTACGACGCGATTGGCCGCTCTCTGGGCCAGCCGGGGCCGAAACTGCTGTGGCGGGTGCATCTGCCGGTGGCGAAAACCAGTGTCATGACCGCGCTGCTGATTGTCTTCGTGGACGTGATGAAGGAGCTTCCCGCCACCCTGATCCTGCATCCCTTCAACTTCCAGACGCTGGCGGTGCAGGCCCACAGGCTGGCCTCGGACGAGCGGCTGGCGCAGGCGGCGGTGCCGTCGCTGGTTCTTGTGGGGTTCGGCCTCATCCCGGTGGCCCTCTTGTGCCGCACGCTGGGGCGCGACAACAGCACGGGAAAGCGCAGCGCCAAGATGGGCACGGCGATCCACGCGGGCTGACCGCCTATATTCATCTTTCCTGAAATACTCCGGGGGAGACGCCCGAAGGGCGGCGGGGGCAGCGCCCCCTTGATCGCTCTCTACTCGGCCCGGTCGAGCCAGCGGCGACAAGCGCGGTCGACGCCCGCATAGACCAGCAGGGTCATCAGCGCCAGGGCAATGGTGGTGGCGAACATCAAATCCACCTTGACCCGGCCAAGCGCCAGCAGGATGAGGTATCCCAGCCCCTGCGAGGCGCCGACCCATTCGCTGATGATCACCCCGATGGGCGCATAGACCGCCGCCAGCCGTAGCCCCGAGGCCAGCCCCGGCAGGGCGGCGGGGATACGGATGTGGCGCATCACGCGCCTGCGGCTGGCCCCCATGACGCGGGCCAGATCCAGCCAGCTTTGCGGGGTGCGCATCAGCGCGTCGAAAAAGGCCGAGGTGACGGGGAAATAGATGATCAGCAGCGCCATGATCACCTTGGGCCAGATGCCGTAGCCCAGCCAGAGGGTCAGGATCGGGGCCAGCACGAACACCGGGATCGCCTGCGAAAACACCATCATCGGACGCAAAAGCGCCGTGGCGAGGGGCGAGGCGGCAAGGCCGATGGCCGAAAGCGCGCCAAGGCCCGCGCCGAGCGCGAGGCCAAGCACCACCTCGGCCAGCGTGTACCATGTATGGTGCCAGATCTGCCCGCGCTGGGTGACGAGTGTTTCGGCCACGTCGTATGGTCCGGGAAGGATATAGGAGGGCGGCGCGGCAAGGCTGACCACCGCCTGCCAGAGCGCGATGGCCAGAAGCGCCGAGCCGAGGATCGACAGCCCCTGTTTCATGCGGCCCCGAACCCGGCCAAGGCCGCGTCGAAGAACCGGCGTTCCAGTGCCACGCCTTGGCGGAAAGTGTCTTCCACCGCGCGGCGGGCGGTGTCGTCGAGGTCTTGCCATGCAGTGTCGAGCTGGTCGCGCAGGTAGGCCACGACGCTTTCGAAACCCGCGCCGGAATGCAGGGTGATCCATTCGCCGAACCAGAACGGCAGGCCGGCGGCCTTCCCGGCATGGGGGCTGGCCCAGTCGAGGTAACTCCACTCCGCCACGACCAGCACGGCGAGCATCTGTTCGTAGCGGCCCGAGCCCGCGGCCCGGGCCATCAGCGCCTGAAACTCGGCGGTGACGGGGGCGGCGGGCGCGGGGGTGTCCGGATCGCCGCCCAAAGTGTCGATCGCGCGCAGGAAATAGGTGTTTTCCGGCCCCGAGATCAGGCCAAGGAACTGCGCCGCCGGGATTGCGTCGGGCAGGCTGGGGGCATGGGCGATGGCCGAGGCGAGCAGCCGCACGAAGCCTTCGACGAAAAGGTAATCCTGTTGCAGGTAGGTCAGCATCCTGTCCTTTGGCAGGCTGCCATCGGCCAGCGCATCGGTGAAACCGTGCCGGGTGGCGGCCTGCCAATCGTCGGCGGCAAGGCTTCGCAGGTGGTCGGTGGGGCGCATGGGCGTGTCTCCTTCAGGCGGCGCTGTCGCGCAGGCGGTTCAGCAGGGCGGCCTGTGCTTGCAGGGTGGCGGGATCGTCCACCGGGCGGGGCGCGGGGCCGGGCGGGGGCGTGACCGGCGAGAGGCCGCCGGTTTCCATGATCGTGATCCGGTGGCCAAGGCGCGCGGCCTCGCCCGGGTCGTGGGTGACCATCAGGACGGTGCGGCCTGTCAGAAGTTCGCAGGCAAGGTTCTGCATGTCGGCGCGGGTTCGGGCGTCGAGCGCCGAGAAGGGTTCATCCAGCAGGACGACCGGCCGGTCCTCCATCAGGGTGCGGGCCAGCGCCACGCGCTGGCGTTGCCCGCCGGACAGGGCGCCGGGGCGTTTGCCTTGATGGTCGGTCAGGCCCACCCGCGCCAGCACATCGCGGGCGCGGTCCCTGTCCGGTGTCTCGCCCCGCAGACGGGCGCCCAGCAGGGTATTCTCCAGCACCGAAAGCCACGGCATCAGCAGATCGCTCTGCGCCATGAGCGCAATGCGGCCCCGCAGGGGGGCGCCGTCGCTTGTGGTGATCGTGCCGTCGAAATGCGTCAGGTCATCGAGCCCCGCGACGAGGCGCAAGAGCGTGGTCTTGCCCACGCCGGACGGGCCGAGCAGGCAGGTCCATTGCCCGGCTGGCACGTTGAGGGTGAGCGGGCCGAAAACCGGCGTCTCGCCGAAGCTGGCGCTGCCCGAGAGTGTCAGGCCCGGGGCGGTCATGCCGCCTCCAGCCCCATGTCCCAGAACCCCACTTCAAGTCGCGTGGCGGTGGTGAAGCGCTGGGTCAGGGCCGTCCAGCGGGGGCTGTCCTGTGGTGTCGTGCCAAGGCGGCGGGTGATGGCGGCGTCGATCAGGGCGCCCACCTCGCGGCAAACCTGTTGATAGTCCTCGCTTGCATAGGTGGCGATCCAGTCGGCGTAACTCTCCGAGGTTGCCTCGCCCTTCAGGCGCGCGCCGATTTCGCCGTATCCCATGACGCAGGGGGCGAGGGCCGCCAGCAGGTCAAGCAGGTCGCCTGCGTGCCCGGCATCCAGCACGTAGCGCGTATAGGCGATGTTCTGCGGCTTTTCCTCGGCCTCGAAGAGGTCGGCCTCGGTCAGGCCCAGATCGGCGCAGGTGCGGATGTGCAGGGCCATTTCGTCGTTGATCAGCGCGTTCACCGTTGCCGCGCAGAGACGCATTTCATCCACGGTTTCGGCCTTGGTCACCGCCAGCGCCCAAGCTCGGGAGAAATGCACCAGAAACAGGTAATCCTGCACCATGTAATCAAGAAAGGCCGCGCGCGGCAGGCTGCCGTCGCCCAGACCCTCGACAAAGCGGTGCCGTGTGTAGGCGGGCCAATGCTGGCCCGCTGCGTCACGCCAGAGCGCGAAGGTTTGGCCGTAATCGCTCATTGCGCGGGGTCCATGGCCAGGTCTTCGACCGCTTGCGGTGCGTCGATCAACCCGGCCTCGGCCAGGAAGGCGCTGAAGGCTTTGTAACGGCCATGGTCCAGCGCGGATGGACGCAGGGCGAAGCGCGGGATCGTGTCGGCCCATGCCATTTCGTTCAGCTCGTCCTGCAGCTCGGTCGAAGTGCCCGAGAAGACCTCCCACGCCTCTTGCGGGTGGTTGACGATATATTGCGTGGCCCGTTCGGTGGCACGCAGGAAGCGGGCGATCTGATCCATGTCGGCGGTTTCGGGGTTGGCGACATAGATCAACTCGTCATAGGCGGGGACGCCCATTTCCTCGATGTACATGCAGCGGCCTTCGACCTCTTCCAGTTCCATCTGGTTCAGTTCGAAGTTGCGGTAGGCGCCGATGACGGCATCCACCTGGCCGGACATCAGCGAGGGTGAGAGCGACCAGTTGACGTTGATCAACTCGATGTCGTCGAAACTCAGCCCGGCATCGGAAAGCAGCGCCGAGAGCAGCGCCTCTTCCACGCCCGCGACCGAAAAGCCCACCTTGCCGTCCTTGAGGTCGGCCATGCTGTCGATGGGGCCGTCCTCAAGCACGAGAAGGCAGTTGAGCGGCGAGGCCACGAGGGTGCCGACACGCTTGAGCGGCAGGCCCTCGGCCACCTGAAGGTGCAGTTGCGGCTGGTACGAGATGGCCAGATCGGCCTTGCCCGCGGCGGCCATCTTGGGGGGGGCGGAGGGATCGGCGGGGGCGATCACCTCGACCTCGAGGTTTTCGTCGGCGAAATAGCCCTGTTCCTGCGCCACGATGATCGGGCCGTGGTTGGGATTGACGAACCAGTCCAGAACAAGCGTCATCTGGTCCTGCGCCATGGCGGGCAGGGCGGTGAGCAGGCTGGCGGCGAGGGTGAGTGCGGCTTTCATCGTGGCCTCCTTGGCTTGGGGTCAGGCGATGAAGGGGGCGCAACGGGGCCATGGGCCCTTGTGACATGCTCCGTTCCCTCCGCCGGTACTGACCGGATCAGGTTCGGTGGGTTGGCGCGTGGCCTCTCAGCCCCCGGATCACGGGGGCACCCCAACGGATGGCAGATGTGTAACAGCGCGCCTTGGCCCCGGCAAGGGGGCAGGAAAACGCGGCGGATTTTATTTGTTCAGCAGTTCTTAACCGGGCCATGCCCAAGATGGGCCAGCCAGTACGGAGAGGGCAATGCACGGTTTGGCCAACCGCGCGGTGGAGCGATTCACCCGCGATACATATGGGCGCGAGACATGGCACGGGATCATGCACAGGCTTGACCTCGGGTTTGTCGAGTTCGAGCCGATGCTGACCTATGACGACGCGATCACGCTTGAGGTGCTGGGCGAACTGGCGCTGACGCTAAAAAAGCCGCTGGGCGAGGTGTTGGAGGATATCGGAACCTATCTGGTATCGCATCCCAACCTTGAGGCGTTGCGCCGCTTGTTGCGGTTTGGCGGGTTGGATTTCGTGGAGTTCCTGCATTCACTGGATGATCTGCCGGGGCGCGCGCGGCTGGCGGTGCCGGACCTCGTGCTGCCGCCGTTGGAATTGGAGGAACATGCCCGAGGCCACTACAGCCTGACGGTGGGGCCGATGCCGGAGGGACGGATTGCCTTCGGGCGCGTGATGATGGGGCTTTTGCGGGCCATGGCCGATGATTATGGCGCGCTGGTCTTTCTGGAACACAAGGGCACGCGGGCGGATCGGGAAATCATCGAGGTGCGGGTGGTGGAAGCGGCCTTTGCCTCGGGGCGGGCCTTTGACCTGGGGGCGCAGCTGCGATGAAAGATGAGCAGAACGAGACCGCGCTATATGCGCTTCTGGATGTGCTGTGCCCGATGCATGCGGTGCTCAATGCCACGGGGCATGTGGTGCATGTCGGACCGACCTTTGCCAAGCTTGCGGCCGAGACCCCGCCCGAGGGGCGGCGGTTTCTGGAGCTGCTGGAGCTCAAGCGCCCCAAGCTGGGCGACAGCATGGAGGCCCTGCGCCGGGCGGAGGGCGCGAAACTGCATTTTCAGTTGCGCACCGGGCCGCAATCGGACCTGAAAGGAACGCTGGTGTGCCTGCCCGAGCAGGGCGGTTTCGGTCCGGCTGGCGGTGCCGTCGTAAACCTGTCGTTCGGGATTTCGGTGATGGAGGCGGTGCGCGATTTCACCCTCACCAGCGCCGATTTCGCGGCCACCGACCTTGCCATCGAAATGCTCTACCTGATCGAGGCGAAATCGGCGGCGATGGAGGCGTCGCGCAAGCTGAACCTGCGATTGCAGGGCGCCAAGATCGCCGCCGAGGAACAGGCCTTTACCGATACGCTGACCGGGCTCAAGAACCGCCGGGCCATGCAACCCGTGTTGGAGCGGTTGATGGAAACCGAGCATGATTTCGTCCTGATGGCGCTTGATCTGGATTATTTCAAATCGGTGAACGACACGCTGGGCCATGCTGCGGGGGATCATGTCTTGCAGCGGGTGGCCCGCCGCATCGTGAGCGAAACGCGCGGCGAGGATACGATCATCCGCACGGGTGGCGATGAATTCGTGTTGATCTTCGACGGGTTGACCAACCGCGACCGCGTGGCCGAAATCGCCGGGCGGCTGATCGCGCGGCTGGAGCGGCCCATCCCTTTCGGCGAAAAAGAATGCCGGGTCTCGGCCAGCATCGGCGCGAGCCTGAGTTGTGAATATGCCCGGGTCGATCCCGAGCAGATGATGCAGGATGCCGATGTCGCGCTTTATGCCGCCAAGGACAGGGGGCGGGGGCGTTACGTAGTTTATGATCCCACACTTCGCCACACGCAGGGGATCGGACCCAGAGCGCCCTCAGAATCGTGAGGCGCTGTAGGCCGCAAGCGGCAGGTTGGGGCGTGTGCCGGTCAGGTGATCGGCCAGCACCTCGCCGGATTTGGGCGCCATCATCAACCCGTAGTGGGAATGCCCGAAGCAGAAGTACAGGCCCTTGTGCCGCCCGGACGGGCCGAGCACCGGCAGGCTGTCTGGGAAGGAGGGGCGGCGGCCCATCCAGAAGCGTGCTTGCGCAACGTTCAGGTCGGGAAAGACCTCGCGCGCCTGTCGCGCGAGGATGCCTTTTCGCCGCGGGTCGGGGGGCGCCTCGGCGGGGCCGAATTCGGCCTGACCGGCAATGCGCACCCCGCCCTCCATGCTGGAGGCCACGAATTTTCCGTCCATGTCCATGATCGAGTTTTCAAGGCTGACGCCCGGATTTTCGCATTCGATGTGATACCCCCGTTCGGCCATCAGCGGCAGGCGATAACCCAGCGGCCGCAAGAGCGCCGCCGACCAAGCGCCCATGGCGATGACGACCTGTGCGGCGTCATAGCTTTGGGCCTGCCCGGTGATATGCCAGCCGGTTTCGGTTTCGGTGAGGGCCTGCACCTCGTCACGGATGATCTCGGCCCCCATGGAACGGGCCTTTTGCGCCAGAACCTGCCCCATGCGTCCCGGGTTGGTGCACCGCGCCTGTGCGCCGATGGTGATGGCCGCGCGATAAGCGGGGCCGATGGCCGGTTCCATGCGTTTGAGTGCGGCATGGTCGATGACCTCCATCGGCGCGCCTTTCTCGGCGCGGATGCGATAGCCGAGGCTGTCGAACGCATCCCGCGCGGCGGCCTCATCGCGGAAGGCGTGGATATAGTGGCTGTCGCGGATCAACCCCTCGTGCCCGGTGCCCGCAAGGTGACGGTGGTAAAGGTCGATCGAAGGGGCGCAAAGATGGTCCATCGCCTCGGCGGCGCGGCGCGTTCGCGCCTCGGTGCCCTGCGCCAGAAGGCGCAGGCCCCATGGGATCATCCGGGGCCATGTTCCGGCACGCACCGAAAGCGGCTTGTTGCGCGACAGGATCATCCCGGGGATCGACCGCCAGAGGCCCGGGGTGGATTGCGGGATGATCGACCATGGCGAGACAACGCCCGCGTTCCCGAGGGAGGTTTCCTGCCCCGGGTCGCCCCTGTCGATCAGGCGCACGCGCTGCCCGCGCTCCAGCAACGACAGCGCCGAGCAGATGCCGACAATGCCGGCGCCGAGGATCGTGACCGTTTCCGACATGGGCCTAGCCCGCGGTCGAGGCGGCGTGCCGCCGGGCGATCACTTGGCTAAGGATCACCGGCGCGGCGATGATCGCGGCCACCAGATCGGCCTGTAGCGATGGTGCGATAAAGACAAGCCCCGCGATGGCGAGAAGCCAGCGCGACAGCGCCCCCATGGGGGTCAGCCAATAGCCCACCACCGCCGCCGAGAGCGAGACCACCCCGATAATGCAGCTTGTCGCGGTATAGCTGAACTCCCAGAGATCAAAGCCGGTTTCCGACACGAACAGCAGCACCGGCGCATAGACGAAGGCCATGGGCGCCAGCACCTTGCCCAGACCCAGCGTGAAGGCGGAAATGCCGGTGCGGAAGGGGTTTGAGTTGGCAATCGCCGAGGCCGCGTAGGCCGAGGTACAGACCGGCGGCGTGATCTCGGCCACCACGCCGTAGTAGAGAACGAACATATGGCTTGCGATGGGGGGGATGCCCAGTTGCGCCAGCGCCGGTTGGGCGACCGAGACCAGCATGATGTAAAGCGCCGTGGTGGGAATGCCCGCGCCCATCAGGATACAGGCCAGCGCGATGAACACGAGGCTGATGAAGAGCGTGAGGTCGGAGGTCGAGAAAAGCTCCCAATCGCCGTAGGTGAACAGCCAGTGCAGGTCCGAGCCGAGCGCGGTGGCCGCCTGGGTCACCATGAACCCGATGCGAAAGCCCACGCCGGTGGTGTTGATGACGCCGATGACGATGCCCACGGCGGCGGCGGCGGCGCCCACGGCGAGGGCATATTTCACGCCCGTCTCGAAGGTGACGGCCATTTCCGGGATTGTGATCCGGTCTTGCGGGTTGAACGTGGCGATGACGCTGCCCGCGATCAGCATGAGCGACATCGACAAATCGAAGCCGCCGCCCATGTATTTCCAGACCACGAAGGCGATGAAGGCCGCCGCGTAGATCAGCGTGACGGGCTGTTTGATCCGGCTCATCCCCGCGACCAGCGACAGGGAAATGCCGCAGAAGGCCGACATGAAGGGGGTGTAACCGGAAAACAGCACCAGCAGCAGGCCGATGAGGGGCACGATATTGGCCCAGCCATCGCGCCAGACGGCGGCGAATTGCGGCAGCTTGTCCTTGGCCAGCCCTTGCAGGTTCAACCGCCGTGCCATCAGGTGCACCACGGCGAAGACCCCGACGTAGTGCAGCAGCGCCGGAAAGATCGCGGCGATCACGATGGTGGTATAGGGCACCTCAAGGAATTCGGCCATGATGAAGGCCGCCGCCCCCATGATCGGCGGGGTGATCTGACCGCCCGCCGAGGCCGCGGCCTCGACCCCGCCCGCGAAATGGCCCGGATAGCCCAGCCGCTTCATGTTGGGGATGGTCAGCGCGCCGGTCGAGACGGTGTTGGCCACGGAAGAACCCGAGATCGTGCCGAAAAAGGCCGAGGACACGACCGAAACCTTGGCCGGGCCGCCGGTATAGCGGCCCGCGAGGATCGTGGCGTTGTCGATGAAAAGCTGTCCCAGCCCGGTGCGCTGGGCGATGACGCCGAACAGCACGAAGTGAAAGACGATGGTCGAAACCACCCAGAGGGTGACGCCAAAGATGCCTTCCTGCGGGAAATACATCGACGAGACGAAGGTTTTGAACTTCACGCCCGGGTGTTGAAGGATGCCGGGAAAGATCGGCCCGAACAGGGCATAGGACATGAACAGACAGATGATCAGCGGCAGAACCCAGCCCAGCGTGCGGCGCGCGATGTCCAGCACCAGCACGATGAGGATACAGCCGAACACCATGTCATAGGTATTGGGGTTGCCCATGCGGAAGGTCTGTTCCTCGATCCCCAGCATCGGGATACCGCGCCACGCAAGGCCAAGGTAAAGCGCCGAGGCAACGCCGAGGACCATGGCGATAATGTCGATGATGGGCACGCCGCCGATGCGCAGCCAGCCGGTTTTCAGGTCGAAAGCGATGGAAGTCTTGAAGGCGGGAAAGAAGGCATAGGTCAGGATGAACAACCCCGACAGGTGCCAGCCCATGTGCCAGAAATCGGGCGGCAGGGCGAAGCCCGCCGTGAGGTAGTGATAGATCGCGAAGGCAAGGGCGACGTAGCGCAGGAAGGCGGTAAAGCCCGGCGCCACGGTGCGCGTGGCGGCGCCTTCGTCGTACTTGCGTTCGATATCCTTGAGGTCGTCCTCGCTCAGGTCGCGCGTGGCCTCGTGTTGCCCCTCGGTCATGGTGCCCCCGAATGTTTCTTGATTGTGGTGCCGGACGGAAAACAAGGGGGCGGCGAACGGCACCGCCCCCTTGGGTGTGGTCAGGTCAGGGCCGGATCACTCCAGCAGGCCCGCTTCCTTGTAGAATTTCTCGGCGCCCGGATGCAGCGGCACACCAAGCGCTTCGACCCCGTCCAGCGCGGTGTCGGGCGTGATCTGCTTGCCCTTGGCATGGCCGTTGTCCAGAAGCTTGCGGGTGTTGTCGTTCCACAGCGCCTTGGTGATGCCATAGACCAGTTCCTCGTCCAGATCCGAGGAGACCACCAGAAGGGCCGAAACGGCGGGGGTTTTCACCTCGTAATCAATGCCTTCATAGACATTGGCGGGAATGGTCGAGGGGATATAGGCCGGGACGGCCTCGTTGATGGTGGCAAGGTCTTCGTCGGTGAAGCTGTGCAGTTCCATCCCCTTGGTGGTGGCCAGTTGCACCATGGCGGAGACCGGCCAGCCCGCGGCGTAGAAGTAAGCGTCAAGTTGCCCATCGGCGAGGCGTTCGGCGGATTGCGAGTTGTTCAGCTCGGCCTCGTCGATGTTGTCGCGGGTGATGCCCCATTTTTCCAACATCTGAAGCACGGCGACTTGGGTGCCCGATCCGGCCTGCGCGATACCGACGCGCTTGCCTTCGAGGTCAGCAAGGCTGTCGATCGAGGTGCCTTTCGGCATCACAAGGTGCAGGTCCTCGGGATAGAGGTTGGCGACGATGCGCAGTTTTTCATGCGGTTTGCCGTCGAACTTGCCGCTGCCCATGTACATCGAACGGGTCACGTCGGCGGCGGCCATACCTGCCTCGAGCTCGCCGTTCTGTACGGCGGTGTTGTTGAAGACCGAGGCCGTGGTCGATTGCGCGATGGCGATCAGGCCCGGCACACCGCATTGGCCGCCTTCGTCACAGGGGCGCGATCCGGGAGGGGCGGAAATCCCGTTGGCGATGGTGCCGCCGATGGGGAAATAGGTGCCCCCGGCGCTGCCGGTGCCGATTCGGAAGAAGGTGGGATCCTGGGCAAGGGCGGTGCCCGCCCCAAGGCTGAGCGCAAGCGCCGCGCCGGTGATTTTCTTGAGTAATGTCATATGGAAAGCTCCCCGTTTGTGGTGGTTGAAACGTGACGTTTCGCCGTCACTTGCCTTTGACCGTAACAGAGGAATAGATTTAGGCAAATTTGAATAACTTTTGTTATTCTAAGTTTGGCTTATGGAGCGCCAATGAATCTCGTACAACTTTCAGCCTTTCGTGCGGTCATGACCTCGGCCTCGCTTTCCGAGGCCGCGCGCAAACTGGGCCGCACGCAACCCGCTGTGAGTCTTGCCATCCGTTCGCTGGAAGACACGCTTGGCATGAAACTGTTCGAGCGGCGCGGACGGCAGTTGGTGCCGGTGCCCGAGGCGCAATACCTGCTTGTCGAGGCCGAGAGGGTTCTGGACCGGCTGACCACCGTGTCGCGCACCATGCAAAGCCTGGCTTCTGGAAGGGCGGGCTCGCTGCGGATTTCGGCCATGCCCGGGCCGTCGTCTTTCCTGTTTCCGCGCTTCGTGGCCGATTGGCTGGGCGAGGAGGGGGAATTCAACGTCAATATAACGTCGCGCAGTTCGATGCAGATCGAGGAGTTGGTGCGCACGCAAAGCATCGATTTCGGATTTTGCGATGCGCCATCGGCCACGGGCCGCGATGCGCAATATGAAACGGAAAAGATTACCGCCGAGAGTTATGTCGCCCTGCCGCGGCGGCACCCGCTTGCAGATACGGCGCGTATCACGCTGGGCGATCTGGTCGGGCACCCCATGGGCGCGCTTCAGGCCGGGCATACGCACCGCGAACATATCGCCGAGCGGTTCCAGCGCGAGGGCCTGCCTTTCGAGGTCTCCGTCGAAAGCCAGACGTTTTCGCCCTTGATGCATTTCGTGCGCACCGGGCGGTGCCTTGCCATCGTCGGCCCCTTGGCGGTGGTTTCGGAAGAGATTACCCGCAACCTTGCCGACGAGGTGGTTTTCCGCCCCTTGCAGGACCCGCTGCGCTATGAATACGCGATCCTGACCCCGATGTTGCGCCCGCTGAGCCAAGTCGCCCTGTCGCTCAAATCGGCATGGCGCGAGGCGCTGATGGGGCATCTGGAGGCAATCGGTTCGGACCCCCGGATCGAAGAGCGCGGGGCAACATAACGGATCAAGGGGAGGGGGCCGCGTCCTGATGGGCCGTACAGTTCAGAAGGAAGTGCAACAGCTTGTTGGTGTCTATGGGTTTGTGGATAAGCCCGAAGCCTTCACTTGCGCAACGTTCTGACAACTCGACCGAGCGATTGGCCGAGATGATGCAGACAGGGGGCGATCCGAATTCGACCCCCAGACGTTGGGCCGCATCGGTGCCCATGCGGCCATTGTCCAACTGGTAGTCGGCAATGATGACATCCGGGCTGACGCCGATCTCGGTCAGGAGTGTGCGCGCCTCGTCCTCGCTTGCACAATCGAGAACCTGCACCCCCCATGTTTCCAGCGCCATGGTCAGGGCGGCGCGCATGTTGTCTTCGTTTTCGATGATCAGGGCGATCAGGCTGTGCAGGTCACCGCTTTGCCCCGTGGCCGGAAGCTCGGGGTGGGGGGCGGCCTGACCGGCGGCACGGGCCAGTGGCACCCGGACCGAAAACACCGATCCGCGCCCTTCCTCGGAGGACAGGGACAGCGAATGATCCAGCAGGGCGCAGGCGCGTTCGACGATGGCAAGGCCAAGGCCCATGCCCTCGGCGGCGCTGGCGGCGGCATCGAGGCGCTGAAACTCCTGAAAGATGGTGTCGCGCGCGGCCTCGGGGATGCCGGGGCCGGTGTCGTGGACCTCGATCACAAGGTGCGCGCCCCGGCGGCGCACCCCGACCAGAACCTTGCCCCGGTCGGTATAGCGGATCGCGTTCGAAATCAGGTTTTGCAGGATGCGCCGCAGGTAGGTGGCATCGCTTTGCACCAAGGCCGCGCTTGGCAGGATACGCAAATCCAGCCCCTTGGCATGTGCCGCCGGGCGAAAGGCATCGCCGAACTGCATCAGCATCGGGCCAAGGGGAACGGCCGAGACATGCACCGAGGCCTGCCCCGAATCCAGCTTGGAGATATCAAGCAGGGCTTCGAGGATATGTTCGACGCTGCCAAGTGCGCTGCCGGCCTTGTGGGCGACGTTGCGGGCGGTATCGTCCTCGACGGTGCTTTCCAGTGAGGAAACATAGAGCTTGGCCGCCGAAAGCGGTTGCAGCAAATCGTGGCTGGCGGCGGCGACGAAACGCGATTTGGTGGCATTGGCGCGCTCGGCATCCTTGAGCGCGCGGGCCAGTTCCTCGGTCCGGTCGGCAACACGTTGTTCGAGTTGCTCCTTGGACTCGATGATCGCCTGTGCCGCCTGCCGCTCGGCGGTGACGTCGGTAAAGGAAATCACGAAGCCCCGGTCGGGCATCTCCTGTGCGAAGACCGACAGGATGTGCGACCGCCCACGGTGAATTTCGAAACTGAGCGGCGGGCGGTTGCCGTCGCTGCTTACCCAGGCCTCGATGTCTGCGGCGCTCATCTCGTCGTTGAAGGTCACATCGGCGCGGAAGCGGTTGAACAGCGTGGCAAACTGTGCCCCCATCTGGAAGCGCGCGGCCGGTTGCGACAGAAGTTCGCTGGCGCGTTTGTTCCAGCCCACCAGCCGCAGTTTGCTGTCGAATATGCAAAGCCCCTGGTCGATATGTTCCAGCGTGGCACGGATCAGGCGGGCCTGATCGTCGAGCATACGGTCGCGTTCCTGCCGCTCGATGCGCATGATGTCGGTGACATCGGTTTGCAGGATCACCGTGCCGCCATCGGGGGTGCGATGTTCAGAGACCTGCACCCAGCGGTTCCAGATCATGCGCGCGTTGAAAATCACATGCTCGTCGGCATGGCGCGCCATGCGCTTTTGCGCCCATTGTTGCGGGGTTTCCGAGTCGGGCAGCGCCAGGAATTGCGACTCGCTGACCAGTTCAACGTATTGCGTGAAGGTCAGCCCGGGCACGAGGGCGCTGCGGATATCGGGCATGTGCATGCCGAAGCGGCTGTTGCACATGACCAGTTCCTCGTCGGAATTGAAAAGGGCAAACCCCTCCTGCACGGTTTCGATGGCATTGGCGAGGTTCGAGCGCGCGGCCTCGGTCTCGCGGTTGGCCTGCGCAAGGCGGGCGTTGGGTTCGTTCAGCAGGTCAAGCGCGCGTTCCAGTTCAAGCGTCCGCGCGCGCACCTCCTGTTCCAGCATGGCGGCGCGTTGGAATTGGGCATAGGCGGCCCCCGAGGCATCGGTGGATTCCTCGACCCGCCGCATGAGCGACTCGGCGATCTTGAGCAGCTTCTCGTTCTGCCGCTCGACGGGATCGTTGGGGTCAATCAGCGAGGGGGTCATGCGCGGCGCTGTCCTCGGGCGGGTAGATGGCCACGCCGGTCAGGGTTTGGTTGACGTGGATCGAGTTGAACTGTTCCCCGTAGGTGCAAAAGCCCACCACGCGGTTCGACGCCAGAATATTCGACAGCGCGCCGGTCATCTGTTTTTCCTGCGCCTCCATGCGGCGCAGGATGCAATCGCAGCCCAGGATGGTATCGGGCGTGGCCCTGCGGGTCAGGGCCGCCATCTCTTCTTGCAGGTGTTCGACCATGTTGCGCGGTTCGGCCAATGTCAGGACAAGCCCCTCGTCGATGGCCGAGAAAAACACCAGATCGCCATTGTCGGCCACCTGTTGAATGGCCCGCACGTGATGCTGCCCGCCGATCTGCACCACCACGGGATGCGCCGCGAAGGTGAAGGTGGTCAGTTGCTCGGGGTCCTTGCCGAGGATGCGGGCATATTCGCGCGCCGCCGGTTCGGCGTTGATCTCGCGCACGATGCGGCGGGCCGGGTCGGCGTCGGTCACGACCATGCGCTGCGAGGCGGGGACGAGGTGATCGGATTTGAACACCTTGATCGGGCAGCGCGTGCGCACCTGCGTCAGGATCGCGGCATTCTCCAGCGCCTGACCGTCGTAGAGCACATAGGTATGTTCGAACCGCTCGCCATCGCCCGCCGAGCCACCGAAAAGCGGCACCGGCCCCAGCCCCACGGCCAGTTCCGAGGTCAGCGAATCCTCTTTCGTCGACAGCCCGTCGATCATCAGGAAGGTGAATTCGTGGTGCCAGTCCGGCGCCTCCTCCATCATGGCGTTGCGGTTGCGGATCATCTCGTCGATCAGGTCCTGCGCGTTCACATGGTCCAGATCGGGCACCAGCCGCGTTTTGGCCAGAAAATGCGAGGCGGGCAGGCCCATGGCGACGATGTGATCCTCGGTATAGCCCGCGTCGGTCAGCTCCCCGGCGGTGGTGCAGCCGACAACCGGGGTGGGGGCAAACCGCGTGGCGGCCTCGGCGATCAGGCGGGCGGCATCGGCGCCGGAGGTGACGAAGAGAATGACAAGCGCCATGTCACCGGGGCCAATCGCCCGCAGCAATTCATCCGCCGGATCGGCGGTGTCATAGGTAACGCAAGCGGTTCGGACGATGCCCGGCGCGCGGGTACAACCCGCACTCAGGCCGATTGCCTGATCCATCGTGCTTCCTCCCTAAAGCGCGACGCGTATTTACCCTGCCAAGTTACCCCGGCTCTTGCAAGACATTGGCGAACGAGGCCTGTTTGGCGATCAACACTGCCTGCGTCCGGCTTTGCACGCCCAGCTTGCGCATGATCGCGGTGACATGCGCCTTGACGGTGGTTTCGGCGATCGACAGGTCATAGGCAATCTGCTTGTTCAGCTTGCCCTCGCAAATCAGTTGCAGGATGCGCGCCTGTTGGTTGGTCAGCGTGGCAAGGCGGCTGACGGCATCGTCGGTGTCGTCCTCTTCCATCAGGATACAGCCCTCGGGCAGGAAGGTCTCGCCCCGGCGCAGCGCGTCAAAGGCCGTGCGGAACACATCCCGCTGGCTATGCTTCGGGACATACCCGGCGGCGCCCGCGCGGATCACCTGACTGACCACGCGGTTGTCGGCCAGTGACGACACCACGATGATCGGCGCATTGGCGGCGGCCTTGAGCCGGATCAACCCGTCCAGCCCATCCACATCGGGCAGGTTCAGGTCCAGCATGACGGCATCGGGCCGCAGCCCCCCGGCCAGAAGCTCAAGCGCCTTTTCCAGCCGGTCAGCGGTGTGAACATCCCCGATGCGCACCACGGTTTGCAGGGTCATCGACAGGGCATCGCAAAACAACGGGTGGTCGTCGACGATCAGGACGGTCTGGAAATCGCACCCCTGTTGTGTCTGTGCAAGCATGGTCCGCGGCCTTTTGTTGTTATGCGTCAGCCTTTGTCCCAAGCCTAGCAAGCTGTGCCGCCGCCGCCTAGTGGCCGAAAGTCGTAGAGGGGGCACAACAGGAAAGCCCCGCCGGAGGGGCGGGGCTTTGTGAGGGTTTGCAAAGGGGATCAGTTGGCCGAGGCCAGTTCCTTGGGCAATTTGAAGGTCCAGAGCATCCCGCCCTGATTGAGGTAGTTCACCT
The DNA here is from genome assembly GCF_009669325.1 of Roseovarius bejariae. NCBI lineage: Bacteria > Pseudomonadati > Pseudomonadota > Alphaproteobacteria > Rhodobacterales > Roseobacteraceae > Roseovarius > Roseovarius bejariae. Next base: position 811,635 of record NZ_SZWE01000001.1, on the reverse strand, counting down.
TCTTGGCCACTTCGCCACCCCAGAGCGGCACAGCCCCGCCCCAGCCGGAGATGACCGAGACATACTGTTCACCATCCTGTTCCCAGGTGACCGGCTGGCCGACGATGCCCGAGCCGGTCTGGAACGACCAGAGTTTCTCGCCCGTTTCGTCATCCAGCGCGATGAACTCGCCCTCGGGCGTGCCGAAGAACACCAGGCCGCCTGCGGTGGTCATCACCCCCGACCACAAGGGCGCGTCGTTCTGGTATTCCCACTTCCATTCGCCGGTGTCGGGGTCGATCGCGTTGAGGCTGCCGATATGATCTTCGTATATCGGTTTGATGGTAAAGCCCGATCCGAGGTAGGCCGCGCCCTTCTTGTAGGTGATCGGCTCGTTCCAGATATCCATGCCCCATTCGTTGGACGGCACATAGAAATTGCCGGTGCGCTGCGAATAGGCCATCGGCATCCAGTTCTTGCCACCAAGGAAACCGGGGGCGGAAAAGACCACCTCGCCCTTCTTGCCGTCGGCGGCATCCGCCGGGTTGCCGGGGCGGTTGTCCTCGTTATAGATCGGGCGACCGTTTTCATCGATGCCCTCGGCCCATGTGATATCCTTCACGAAGGGCGCGGCACTGACGAAAGCGCCGTCCTCGCGGTTCAGCACGTAGAAGAACCCGTTGCGGTCGGCGGTGGCGAAACGCTTGTTGCCTTCGCGGTCCTCGTAGGCCACGACCTCGTTCACACCGTCATAATCCCAACCCTCGCGCGGGGTGGTCTGGAAGTGCCACTTGATCTCGCCGGTCTTTGGGTCGATCCCCAGACGCGAGGCGGCATACAGGTTGTCCCCCATGCCATCGTCGCTGGGTTCCCCCGCGCCGCGCAGGTGGCTGTTCCAAGGCGCCGGGTTGCCCGCGCCAAAGACCAGCGTATCGGTCTCGGCGTCATACGATCCGCCAAGCCACGTGGCGCCGCCGCCGGTTTTCCACATGTCGCCCGGCCATGTGGCGTTCAACTCGCCGGTCATGGTGCTTTCTTCGCCATTGAGCGTGCCCATGTGCCCTTCGATCACCGGGCGGGTCCAGACCATGTCGCCTGTCTCGGCGTCACGCGCCTGTACTTCGCCGACGATCCCGAACTCACCGCCCGAGTTGCCGGTGACCACAAGCCCATCGACGATAAGCGGTGCGGCGGTATAGGAATAGCCCGCCTTGTAATCGGCGATCTTGTCGCGCCAGACCACGTCGCCGGTTTTCAGATCCAGCGCCACGATGCGCGCATCCAGCGTGCCGAAATAGATCTTGTCGCCATAGATCGCCGCGCCACGGTTGACCACGTCACAGCACGGCAGGATGCCTTCGGGCAGGCGGGCATCGTATTGCCAGACTTCCTTGCCGGTCTCGATGTCGATGGCATACAGCCGCGAATACGAGCCGGTGATATACATCATCCCGTCGTAGACCAGAGGCTGGGTTTCCTGCCCGCGTTGCTTTTCGCCGCCAAGGCTGAAGGCCCAGGCGGGCACCAGTTTGTCGATGTTGTCCTTGTTGAGCGTGTCCAACGGGCTGTAGCGTTGCAGGTGACGCCCCATGCCGTTGGTCACGATCTGACTCGTGATGGTCTGGTCGTTGGCCAGATCCTCTTCGCTTACCTCCGCGTGGGCGGTGCTGGTGGCCAGCACCCCGGCCACGGTGGCCATGATGAACCGGTTCATAGGTGTCCTCCCTAGACTTTTGTCCTCTCAGCCCGAATCCCGAACCGTGCCGGGATCATTGGCTGACAACGAGTATTGGGTGCGCAGGGACGGCGCGAAATTGAACAATGGTCGTAGGGGGGCGTTTGCCTGTTCGATGTATGATTGCCAACAAAGCACCAAGCGAAAGGAGGGCGAACCATGCAACGAAAGCCAGTTCGTTTGACGCGTATTTCTCTTGCGATGACAGTGGCTTATGCCTGTTTGGCCTGGCTGGCGCTCAGCATGGGCTGAAACGTGCGAAAGCCCGGCACCGCCTGTGGCGCGCCGGGCTTTCACGCGGTGTTAGACCTTAGTCGGATATCGCGGAATTGTCCTGTGTGGTGATGCTGTCCAGATAGGCAAGGATGAAATCCTGAACGGTGCGATCCTCGATGCCCACATGGCGCATCTTGGTACCGGGCATGAAGCCGTCGTTATCCTCCATCCAAGCGCGCAGGGCGGCCGGGGTCCAGACGATGCCCGAGGCTTCAAGCGCGACGGAATAATCGTAATCCTCCACCGTCCCGGCCCCGCGCCCGATCACGTTGTTGAGCGGCGGGCCATAGCTGTCGTGCTCGGAATCCGGCGCATGGCAGCGGCGGCATTCGGCATCGTAAAGTTTCTCTCCGGCCTCGACCTTGATCTGGTCAAAGGTGGTTTCGGCCATGGCCGGGGCTGTGCCGGTTGCCAGAACGGCAAGGCCCAGGGCGTGAATGACGTGTTTCATGGGGTCCTCCAATAAACGGCATAAGTCTGTGCCGCGCGTGCCCCAATGGTGCGTGACGCAGGCCCCGCAGGGAAGGGTGCGGCCCTTATCCTTTGGTCGTAAAACCGGGGTGTGCTTTGGTCGTAGGCGTCAGAACAGCGGCGCGTATTTCCAGGTGTCGGCATCCGGGGTGACCTCATCAAGGTCATAATCCGCGCCCTGCAACCGCCGGGCGATGGGCAGGCCATCCTTGGCGGCGGCATCCACATAGGCGCGCCCAAGGTCCCTGTCGCGCGCCACGCCATGCCCGCGCATCAGGTCCAGTCCGTAATTGAACTTGCCCACCGGGTCACCCAAGTCGGCGGCGCGCTTGTCCCAATCCGCCGCCCGGTCGGGGTTGTAGTCGCCGCCCAGCCCGTTGTTGTCCAGTTGGCTCATCCATGTCATCGCGCCGGTGTACCCGGCGGCGGCGCAGGCCTCGAACAATTGCCGTGCGGCGGCGTGTCGGCCCGATTTGGTGATGTAATAGCCTGTCGCACAGGTCGGCATATCCACCACGCCCTTGTCGATATTGCTCATGACCCGGCCAAATCCGGTATCCTGCGGGTTCAGTGTGCCGTGCTCGTCCTCGACGGTGCGGGTCTCGGCGGCAAGGGGCAGGGCGCTGGCCAGCAGAAGGGCAGTTGCGATGCGGAACATATGGGGCCTCCTTGGGCGGGACCATAGCGCAATGCCGCGCCTTTTTCACCGCCCGCATGGTCGTATGTTCGGTCAGCCCTTCTGCCGTTTCATGCCGCGCGCCGGGTCGTAGCCCCAAAGCGCAAGGGCGATGAACACCGCCCCCGCCAACAGGGTCCAGCCCAAGGCGGCGGCGTTGAACTCGCCATACAAAGCAAAGCGGATGAGCTCGACCGCATGGGTAAAAGGATTGGCCGCGCAGATGTCGCGCAACAGCGCCGAGCTTTCGGCCATTTTCCACAGCGGATAAAGCGCCGAAGACAGGAAGAACATCGGGAAGATCACGAAGTTCATCACGCCTGCGAAATTCTCCAACTGCTTGATGGTGGACGACAGCGCAAGCCCTAGCGCGCCCAGCATCACACCGCCCACGATCAGCGCGGGCAGGGCGTAAAGGTATCCCATCGCCGGAAAGTCGATGCCATAGAGTGCCGCCACGATCAGGAAAGTATAGACCTGCAAGACGGAAATCACCGTGCTGGCCAGCAGGCGACAGATCAAGAGCCACCACCGGGGCAGGGGGCTTGTCAGCAAAAGCCGCATCGAGCCCATCTCGCGGTCGTAAACCAGGCTGAGCGAACTTTGCATGCCATTGAACAGCAGGATCATCCCGCACAGCCCCGGCACGATGTAAATCTCGTAGGTGATATAGGTCTGGTAAGGCGGGGTGATCGACAAGCCAAGCGCGGCGCGGAACCCCGCAGCGAACACCACCAGCCAGACCAAGGGCCGCACCAGCGCCGCCACAAAGCGCGAGCGTTGCCGCACAAAGCGCAGCGCCTCGCGGATCACGATGGCCCGCAGGGCGGTCAGCGCGGCAATCATGCGGGCGCCCCGGTGAGGCTCAGGAACACATCCTGAAGGCCTGCACCCCGGGTGATCTCATGGCAGGGCGCGTCTTTCAGAACCTCGCCTTGGTGCAGGATAACCACTTGATCCGTCTCGGAAATCTCGTCTGTCAAATGCGTCGCCCATAGCACCGTCAGCCCATCGTCGCGTGACAGGTCATGCACGTGATCGGTGATCGCGCGGCGGGCGGCGGCGTCAAGCCCGACGGTGGGTTCGTCCAGCAGAAGGACCGCCGGGTCATGGATCAGGCAGCGAGCGATCTCCAGCCGGCGGCGGTGGCCGCCGTTTAAATCGCGGGCGCGTTCGCCCGCGCGCTCGGCCATGTTCAGGCGGTCCAGCGCGGCGGCAATCCGCGCCTCGGCGGCCTTCCCCGACAACCCATGCAGCGCCGCGAAATAACTCAGGTTGCGCTGCACCGTCAGGTCCAGGTCAAGCGTCGGTTGCTGGAACACAACCCCCATCCGTGCCAGCGCCGCGCGGGGGCTGCGGGCCATGTCATGCCCGGCCACCTCGATGCGCCCTTGCGCCGTGGTGAACAGCCGCGTCAGAAGCGAAAACAATGTCGATTTTCCTGCACCATTCGGCCCGAGCAGGGCGCAGAACTGCCCCGGCTCGATCGCGAAACTGACATCCCGCAGGGCCTGTTTGGCCCCGTAGGCATAGCTGAGGTTCTGGACGTAAAGCCCTGTCACTTAATGGTAATCTCCAAGCGTTGCGTTTCCCCGGTGCTGCCGGGAACCTTCATGTAATAGCGCCCCGGCTTGATCGCGACAAAGCCGATCTCCATCTCGCCCGCCTCGTCGAACTCCACCGAATCCAACCCCAGCGGGCGGATCTCCAGCCCCTCGACGACCATCTCGTCGATCCAGATCGCGCGGAAGAACTCCGGCCCGACAAGCGCCAGTTCCTGGCTGCCATCGCCCTGGATTTCGAATTCGTAATAGGTGCCCGATTGCAGCACCCAAGGCGCGTCCGCAAGCGGCATCCCCGCCGACAGGATCACCGGCGGCAGGTCTTCCTTGTTGCCCGAGGACAGCACCCCGGCCATGCCAAAGCTGGGGCCGTCGTCGTCATCGTCGGCAAGGCCCGCGGCGGGAAGCGCAAGGGCGAACATGGTGGCGATTGCAGTGGTGCGAAACATGGTGAAACTCCTGTCTGTAGAACGTCGGTATTGCGTCGGTGTCACGGGCGGTAGGCCGCCCCCCACGGGAAGCGCCCGACCTTGATGGTCTTGACCGGCTCGCGGCTGGCCACGTCGATCACTGTGACGTCGCCGGAAATGCCGTTGGTGGTGAACAAAAGCGATTTGTCGGCGTTGAATGCCATGTGCCAGACACGCCGCCCGACAAGGATATACTCCTCCACCTTGTAGGTCTCGGGGTTCACGGCGGCGACGTGGTTGGACGGCCCGAGCGCGACAAAGGCCGTGGCCTCATCGGCGGAGAGTTCGAACCCCACCGGCTGCACCCGGTCGGGGTGCACGCCCTTGACGTCGAAATCGATCTTGGCTTTCTCGGTTTGGGTTTCCACGTCGAACACGGTGATCGTGCCGCCGATTTCGGAACTCACCCAAAGCTCGCTGCCGCCCTTGACGAATTCGGCGTGGCGGGGGCGGGCATCGACCAGCGTATTGGCGAAAAGCTCGCGCGTTTCGGTGTCGATCCAATGCGCCATGTTGGTGGTTTCCGACGTGGTGATGGCGATCTTGCCATCGGGGCTGACGGCCATGCCCTCGGGTTCGATGCCCACATCGATCTGGGCGATCACCTCGTGGCTTTCGGTATCGACCACGGTGGTGATCGCGTCATCTTCGTTGGCGATGTAAAGGTGCCGGTCGTTGGGGTGCAGGACGAATTGTTCGGGGTCCTCGCCCGAGGGCAGGTCATGCAGGATCTCCCCGGTTTCGGGGTCCATCACCTGCACCGCGTCACTGTCCGAGGCGCAGATATAAAGCACCGAATGATCCTGGGAAAAGGTGATGCCGCGCGGGCGTTCGCCTACCTCGATCGTGCGGGTGACCTCAAGCGTGTCGATGTCGATCACCGACAGGGTGTCGTCCTTTTCGTTGCTGACCCAGATCTCATCGGCCAGCGCGGGTGTGGCGCAAAGCGTGGCGGCAAGGGCAAGGGCGTGTTTCATCGGTGTCACTCCTGAAAAGCGGTGCATTCGGTCTCGCCTTGGTCGATGCCAAGGGTGTCCAGTTCGGTGCGTTGGTGCAGGAAGCCTTCCAACGGGGCCTTGGCCACCACGGCGCGGGGGGTGACCAGCGGGATGGGTTGACGCAACTGGCCATTCCAGTCGCGGAAGCTCATCTTGCGGCCCTTGAAGCCTGCCAGTTCAAACTCATCCGACAGGATATAGGCGCGCAGGGTGGCAGGATCGGCGCTTTGGGTGCGGGTCACGGCCTCGCCCAAGCTGCGGATGGCGGCCCATGCGGCATAGTCTTCCGAGCGCATATCGCGGCCTGCAAGGTCTTCGAACCGGCCTTGCATCTGCGCCGCGCCCCATTGTTCGACGACCCAAGACCACGCCACGGGCTTCAACCCTTCGGAGCCTGCAACGGGCCGCGCTTGCCACGTGTTGAAGGCAATGTAGCGCCCGAAATCGCCCAACTCATCGGCAATCAGAAGCATGTCGTAATCGCCGAACTCCTGCGTGAACAGCGGCACCTCCCGGGCCGCGTTGCGGCGCATGTCGGCGTCAAAGACCCATGTCTTTTCCGCCTTGAGGGTCAGGCCGAACTTGGTGATGGAGCGCTTCAGCGCCCCGGCAAAGGCCTTGTCACCCGGATGGTCGCCCGCAATCATCACAAGGTCGGTCCAGCGGCGCTTGACCAGGAACTGCATCAAGGCATCGGCGCGCATGGTACTGGACGGCAGGGTGTGGAGCAGATTGGCGCGGCAGGCCCCGTCGCGCAGGGCGGCACCGGGGGCGGTGGCATTGAACAGCACCGCGCCCTGCGCCTCGGGCAGATCGGCCAGTTCCAGTTGCGCCTGCGCGGGCGCGTCAAGGATCACGAAGGGCGAGGCCGCCAGCGCCTCGCGCGCGGCGGACAGCCACTCGCCCCCCTCCGGCACGCGGGTCACCGTCAGGCTATAGTCATGGCCAAGGAACTTGCCGGTGGTCTTGTTGTCGGCCAAGCCCAGTTGCGCCCCGGCCTCGCCCAGATCATCCGGCACGGGGTCAAGATTCGACAAAACCGGCGGGCGCGGCACCTCAAGTTTCAGGTAGGTGACAGGCAACTCCACCTCCGCCCAAGCAGGCAGGGCAAGGCCCACAGCGGCCAGCGTCAGCAGCTTTCGCAACATAAAGATGTCCTCCCGTTGCCATGCAGTAAATCGTGGGCGGCGCAGGCGGTGTATTAGACCAAGGTCGGGGTGCTGGTGGGCCTCTCTCCAGGGCACCTTCAACCAAGGTCGCATATCGGGGCGCGGAGGCGCTGCGCTACAACCAAAGCCGAACGCATGACGGAGGAGGACCCCATGCACCTGAAGAATTGGAGCACCGCAACCGCATTGATCGTGATCGGCGGTATGGCACTGGCCCACGGCGATGCGGCCCCGCAACCTGTCGATACCGAAGGTTTGCCCGATGTGGGCGAGGAGTGGTTGATCGAAAACCCCTATCGCGCCGACAAGGTCGGCGAGGAGACATGGGCCAAGGCCATCGAGATTGGCGATTCGGGGTATAACCAGAACTGCGCACGCTGCCATGGCCTTGGCGCGGTATCGGGCGGGTTGGCCCCTGACCTGCGCTATCTTGAGGCCGAGGAATACGGCGATGAATGGTTCGTCGAACGCTTCCGCCACGGCTATACCCAGAACGGCACCACCAAGATGCCTGCCTTCGGCGAGCTTCTGGGCCAAAAGGCGGCCTGGGCCATCCGAACCTATATCGAAACCCGCCCCGACGATGGCGCGCTGGACGAGCACTCGGACCGGTTGAAGGAAATTCGCGATGATCTGGACGCCATGAGTGATGCGAGCGGCGACATCGAGGCCCTGCGCGCCGAACTCAGCAAGATCGCGCAGGAGGTGGAAACCGCCTCGGGCGCGCCGGTGGCCGATAGCGCGGCGATGCGCGCGGCGATCCTGTTGCAAGGGGATACGCCAAGGCCCTCCGCCGCCGCCGAGCAATTGACCATCGGCTTGTCTGCCGCCCAATAACGCGGCAGGCTGGGGCACATGACCGCGCGCACGATCCTCTTCTCCCTGATCATGGCGGTGGCCTTTACCGGCCCCGCGCTGGCCCGTTGCGCCGATTATGTGCCCCAACCCAAACCCCAGAACGCCAGCCGCGACATCGTGGGCGCCGACCTCGATACTATTGTCGAGCGGGGCTATATCACCTTCGCGGCCTACGAGGATTTCCCGCCGTGGTCCTATGAAGAAGGCGGCAGGATCAAGGGCGTCGATATCGACATTGCCCGCCTGATCGCCGAAGACCTCGGCGTCGAACCGCGCTTTCGGCTGGTCGCGGCGGGCGAGAACCTACAGGCCGATCTGCGCAACTGGATCTGGAAAGGCCCCATCGTGGGCGGGCGCGTGGCCAACGTGATGCTGCACATCCCCTATGACAGCGAATTCGCCTGTCGGGTGGAGCAGGTCGTCTTCACCGGCCGCTACCATCAGGAGGAAGTGGCGATTGCCTATCGGCGCGCGGCTTATCCCGACGATCCCCCGGTGCCCGCCTATTTCCGCTTCGATACGGTGGCGGTCGAGAACGACTCGATTGCCGACTTCTACCTGTCGTCGCTGGCGGGGGGGCAGTTGAACGGCAAGATTCGCCGCTTTGCCACGACTGCCGAGGCCATGCAGGCGCTGGCCGGGGGCAAGACCAAGGCCGCCATGGGCCCGCGCGCACAGCTTGAATTCGGCCTGACCGATGATCTCGACCTGCACAACCCGCCGCTTCCGGGGTTTGCCGTCGGCAAATGGGTGAGTGGCGTGGCGGTGCATTTCGCGTATCGTGCACTTGGTTATGCCGTCGATGACGCGATTTACGCGGCCATGCAGGATGGTCGCATGACTGAAATATTCACCCGCTACGGTCTGACCCATGTGGCGCCGAAATACCGCTGACCCCACCAAGGTCTTACTAGGCAGCCGCCGGACAAGGGCGTAGCGTAACGACAAAAGAATGGAGACAAGACAATGAAACTGTCCGATTCCCGCGTAATCGCCGCCCCGCGCGATGAGGTCTGGGCGGCGCTTCTTTCGGCGGAGGTCCTCAAGGATTGCGTGCCCGGGTGCCAGGAAATGACCGGCAGCCCCGACGATGGCTTCGAGGCCGTCGTCGTGCAGAAGGTCGGCCCGGTAAAGGCCACCTTCAAAGGGCAGGTGACCCTGTCGGATATGACCGAACCGGAAAGCCTGCACCTTGCCGGTGAGGGCAAGGGCGGGGCCGCGGGCTTTGCCAAGGGCGGGGCCGATGTTAGCCTCGAGGAGGTGCCCGAAGGCACCAAGCTGATTTACGATGTCGAGGCAAAGGTCGGCGGCAAGCTGGCACAGCTTGGCAGCCGCATCATCGACGGGTTCGCCAAGAAGATGGCCGACCAGTTCTTCGAGAGGTTTCAGGCTGCGGTCGAAGGGCCGGGCGAGGATGCAACCGACGCCGAGGCCGACACCGCCGAAACGGAGGAGGCCGATGGCGAAGGTGAAAAGAAAGGCTGGCTGAAGCGCGCCTTCAGTAGCTGAGAGACTCAATAAGGGAGGAGAATCCATGAAAGTGACAATGACGGTCAACGGGCAAACCCGGACCGGCGAAGCAGAGGGCCGGACGCTTCTGTCCACCTTTCTGCGCGAGACACTGGGCCTGACCGGAACCCACGTCGGTTGCGACACCAGCCAATGCGGCGCCTGCGTGGTGCATGTGAATGGCAAGGATGTGAAATCCTGCACCATGTTCGCTGCCGAATGCGACGGGGCCGATGTGGCCACCATCGAAGGGCAATGCGCACCTGACGGCACGCTGAACAAGATTCAGCAGGCGTTTCAGGATTATCACGGGCTGCAATGCGGCTTCTGCACGCCGGGCATGGTGATGAGTGCCGCCGCCCTGCTGCGCGACAACCCCACACCGAGCGAAGCCGAGATTCGCGAATATCTCGAAGGCAATATCTGCCGCTGCACCGGCTACCACAACATCGTTCGCGCGATCATGGCCGCCAGCGGCCAAGAGGTGCCCGCGGTCGCTGCCGAGTAACGCGCATCACGCGCCCCTTGCAGGGGCGTTTGTCGCGCGTGGGGCGCATGGCCCCGCAAGGCGCGATCATGGATTTTGAGGAGGAATAAAATGCCCAAAGATGGAGGCATCGGCGCCAGCAGCAAGCGGCGCGAAGACGTCCGGTTCCTGACCGGGGCCGGCAATTACACCGACGACATCAACGTCAATGGCCAGACCTACGCGTGGTTCGTCCGTTCGGACGTGGCCCATGGTACGATCAACAGCATCGACACATCCGCCGCCGAGGCGATGGACGGCGTGCTGAAGGTCTTTACCGCCGCCGATTTCGAAAGTGCGGGCGGCATCCCCTGCGGCTGGCAGGTGACCGACCGGCATGGCGAACCCATGCAGGAGCCCAAGCACCCCATTCTGGCCGAAGGCAAGGTGCGTCACGTCGGCGATCCCATCGCCTGTGTCGTCGCCGAAACGCTGGAGCAGGCGCGCGACGCCGCCGAAGCGGTCGAGATCGACATCGACGAACTTGAGCCGGTTCTCGACATGAAAGCCGCGCTAGAAGATGGCGCCCCCAAGGTGCATGACGAGCTGACCTCGAACCTCTGCTACGACTGGGGTTTCGTGGAAGAAAACAAGGAGGCCGTGGACGAGGCGATCAAATCCGCCGCCCATGTCGTCACCCTAGAGTTGACCAACAACCGCCTTGTCGCCAACCCGATGGAGCCGCGCGTCGCCGTGGCCGATTACAGCCGGGCGCGCGATGAATACACGCTTTATACCACCTCGCAGAACCCGCATGTGATCCGGCTTCTGATGGGGGCCTTCGTGCTGTCGATCCCCGAGCACAAGCTGCGGGTCGTGGCGCCCGATGTGGGCGGCGGTTTCGGCTCGAAGATCTATCACTATGCCGAAGAGGCTTTCGTGACCCATGCCTCCAAGGTGGTGAACCGTCCGGTCAAATGGACCTCGACCCGCTCCGAGGCCTTCATCTCGGATGCGCATGGCCGCGACCACAAGACCAAGATCGAACTGGCGCTGGACGAAAACCACATGTTCACCGCCCTGCGCACCGACACCTACGCCAACATGGGCGCGTATCTGTCGACTTTTGCTCCGTCGATCCCGACGTGGCTGCACGGCACGCTGATGGCGGGCAACTACAAGACGCCGGTCATTTACGTGAACGTGAAGGCGGTCTTTACCAACACCACGCCGGTCGATGCCTATCGCGGCGCGGGTCGCCCCGAGGCGACGTACCAGCTGGAACGCGTGATCGACAAGGCCGCGCGCGAGTTGGGCGTGGATCCCGCGGAACTGCGGCGCAAGAACTTCATCAAACCCGAGGAGTTCCCCTATGACACGCCGGTCGCCGTGACCTATGACACCGGCAACTATCACGCCACGCTGGACAAGGCGCTGGAGATGACCGACTACGCCGGTTTCGAGAAGCGCGCGGAAGAGTCCAAGGCGCGCGGTAAGCTGCGCGGTTATGGCCTTGCCCACTTTATCGAGGCTTGCGGCATCGCGCCCTCGAACCTCGTGGGGCAGCTGGGTGCACGTGCGGGCTTGTATGAATCCGCCACCGTGCGGGTCAACGCCACCGGCGGCATCACCGTGATGACCGGCTCGCATTCCCACGGGCAGGGGCATGAAACCTCCTTCGCCCAAGTGGTGGCCGACATGATCGGGATCGATGAAGGCATGATCGAGATCGAACATGGCGACACCGCCAATACGCCGATGGGCATGGGCACCTATGGCTCGCGCTCCATCGCGGTGGGCGGCTCGGCCATGGTGCGGGCGACCGAGAAGATCATCAACAAGGCCAAGAAGATCGCGGCCCACCTGATGGAAGCCTCCGAGTCCGACATCGAGCTGAAGGACGGGCAGTTCAGCGTTGCAGGCACCGACAAATCGGTGGCCTGGGGCGATGTGACCTTGGCCGCCTACGTGCCGCACAACTACCCGCTGGAAGAGATCGAACCGGGGCTGGAGGAAACGGCATTCTACGACCCGTCGAACTTCACTTACCCCTCGGGCGCCTATGTCTGTGAGGTGGAGGTGGATCCCGAGACCGGCAAGGTCGAGGTGCTGGGCTTCACCGCCGCCGACGACTTCGGCAATGTCATCAACCCGATGATCGTCGAAGGCCAGGTCCACGGCGGCGTGGCGCAAGGCATCGGTCAGGCCATGTTGGAAAACTGCGTTTACGACGAGAACGGCCAGCTTCTGAGCGCGTCCTACATGGATTACACCATGCCGCGCGCCGATGACATGCCGATGTTCGACGTCGACCATTCCTGCCAGACGCCCTGTACCCACAATCCGCTGGGCGTGAAGGGCTGCGGCGAGGCAGGGGCCATCGGCTCACCGCCCGCGGTGGTCAATGCGGTGATCGACGCCCTGCACCGGGGCGGCTACACCAACGTGGAACACATCGACATGCCCGTCACGCCCGCGCGTGTCTGGGCCGCGATGAACAGCTGATCCGGAAAGGGAGACAAGACGATGTACAACTTCGATATCGAGACACCCTCGACGGTGAAAGACGCGGTCGCAGCCCTCAAACAAGAGGATGCGCAGCCGCTGAGCGGGGGGCAGACATTGATCCCCACCATGAAGCAGCGCCTTGCCATGCCGTCGGCTCTGGTCAGCCTCAAGGGCATCGACGAGATGCGCGGCATCTGCGAGGACGATGATGGCCGGCTCTGCATTGGTGGCAGCACCACCCACGCCGAGGTGGCGGCCGGCGCGGGGACATACCCCGCGCTGGCGGCGCTGGCGGGCCAGATCGGTGACCCGGCGGTGCGCAATCGCGGCACCATCGGCGGCAGCGTGGCCAACAACGACCCGGCGGCCTGTTACCCCGCCGCCGTGCTGGCCTCGGGGGCGACGGTGACGACCGACCGGCGCGAGATTGCCGCGGATGACTATTTCCAGGGCATGTTCACCACGGCCCTTGAGGAAGGCGAGATCGTCACCGAGGTGAAATTCCCGGTGCCGGAAAAAGCCGCCTACATGAAGTTCGAGCAACCCGCCTCGCGCTTCGCGCTGGTGGGCGTCTTCGTGGCCAAATATCCCGATGGGGTCCGCGTGGCCGTCACTGGCGCCTCGGAAGAAGGCGTGTTCCGCTGGTCCAAGGCCGAGGCGGCGCTGTCGTCGGATTTCTCGGGGGCGGCCCTCGATGGGCTCAGCCTGTCGGGCGATGGCATGATCAATGACCTGCACGGGTCGGGCGATTACCGCGCGCATCTGGTCAAGGTCATGACCAAGCGCGCCGTCGAGGCGGCCTGAACGGGTCTGACCAAAAGGAGCGCGGCCCCGGCGGGGCCGCGCGCATGACATCTCGGGCCCGGGGGAACCCCCGGGCCCTCGCGCGTTTGGCGGGCGCGACGCATTGAGCAGAGGCTGCGTTGGGTGGCAGCTGTTGGAGCCTCCGGCGGGAGTATTTGGGGAAAGATGAAGGGTCAGGTGCTGAAGTGGTGGAGTGTTCCGCTTGGCGCGACGCAGAGGGCTTTGGAGTGGCCCGGGGCGGCCTTTAGGATGCGCTGGATGTCCTTGTGGCTGGTATGGCAGAAAGCGGTGGAGAGGGCATCGGCCATGGCCGCGGTGTCGGCCTCGACGGTGACGGTGGACCATTTGGGCAGGGCACCATGCGGGTCGAGGATATGGGGCTGATCCGGGCCAAGGCGCATCGCGCCGGGGCTGGAGGTGGCCAGCGCCCGGTCGTTCAGCGTTCGGGTGGCCACAAGGCCATGGGTGGGATCGGCCACGCCGACCTGCCAGTCGTGGCCCGTGCCATGGTACTCGCCGATATTGACCAAGACGCGGGTGAGGCCCGCGTGTTTGAGGGCGGCACTGACCAGGTCGGTGGCATAGCCCTGGGCGATGCCGTTGAGGGTCAGCGCCTGACCGGGGGCGAGGGTTATGGCCTGCGGGCCTATGGTCACCCTGTCCCAGCCGATCAAGCGGCGGGTCGGGTCGGGAGTCTTCCCTTGTGCGAGGGCTTGCCAGAGCGGTTGGACCGTTGGGTCAAAGCGCCCGTTCGTCAGGCGGTGGGCCTGATCGCAGAGTTTCAGGAGTTCGGTAAAGCGGGCCTCTGGCCGGTCCAGCCGCCCGGTGGCGTTAAGCTGTGAGAGGCGCGAGGAAGGCTCGTAGAGACTGAAAAGCGCCTCGGTCTTGCGCAGGATCTGTTTCACCTCTTGAAGGGCTGTTTGGGCCTGTGCCTTGGGCGCCTCCAGCGTCAGCGAGACCTCTGCCCCCATGGCGCGCCCTTGCCAGTGGACAGGTTCTGCCCGGGCGGGCAGAGCAAGTGCTGCGGCGGAGATGGCAAGGAAACGGCGGCGGGTGATCATTCGGCGGCGACCTCCGCTTGGGCGGACCTGCGCCCGCGGTTTTTCAAGACCAAGGGGACGCAGCGGCTGGCGTCGTCGTGGATCGCCACGCAATCAAGGCATTGGAAGCATTCGGAATAGTCGATCTCGCCCCTGCGCTTGATGGCGCCGTAGTTGCATTTCACGCGGCATAACTGGCAGGGGGAGCCGCATTCGGCCCGGCGCGCGATCCAGTCGCGCCCGCGCAGGAGCCCGCCGATGGCCATGAAAGCCCCGAGCGGACAGAGGTAGCGGCAGAAGCCCTTGAACAGCACCATGGACAGCAGAAGCCAGAACCCCGCATAGGCCACGTAGTACCATTCGCGGATGAAAAAGGTGGTGATGGCGGTCTTGAAGGGTTCTACCTCGGCGGCCTTGTCGATGTTCTGCGGCGCAAGGAAGACCACCGCCACCAGCCCCGCCAGCAGGATGTATTTGAGGTATTTCAGGCGGTTGTCCCATTTCGGCGATGGCTCGATCCGGGGCAGGCGCAGGGCGCGGCCCGCGTGATGGGCGAATTCCTGTAGCGCGCCGAAGGGGCAAAGCCAGCCACAGAAAAATCCACGCCCCCAAGCCACGAACCCGGAGATGGTGACACCCCAGATCAACAGGGAAAACGGGTCGTAAAGCAGGAAGGCATAGCTGCCTCCCTCATACGCGGTGCGGATCACGCCCAGCACCGTGACGATCGAAAGCTGCCCTTGCCCCCACCAGCCGATGAAGCCGGTGACCACGGCAAGGATGGTCAGGCGCAGGGGGGTGAAATTCTGCGCGCCGGCAAAGCGGGTCATGCCGAGGCTCAGGAGGGTGATCAGCCCGGTCAGGAAAACCCCAAGCACGATCAAATCCGCCTGTCGGTTGCGCAGGGCCTCGCGCCATGGCGGCACGGGTTTGATCTGTTCGGGGCGGGTAAAAAAGCGCTCCGGCGTGCTGTGCGGGACGTCGAGGGTGACTGAGCCGGTTTGCGGCTGGAACATGCCGTGCTCGCGGGTGGCCAGCACCTTGAGCGTCCAGTCGCGTGAGGGGTCAAAGCCAAGGCGGCGGTCGGTGCGCAGGATCATCGCGGTGGCATCAATGGGCGCGCCTTCGGCCAGTTCGACGAAGAGATCGGCATCGCGTAGGGCCACCGGCAGCCCGTCTTGTTCGGCCGAGATCCAATCGGGCGCGGTGTTGCGCACGAAATCCTCGCTGACCAGCCCATGGCGGGCGGTCTCGATCAGCAGGATCGGCTCATCATCCGGGGATATTTCGGTGAAGTTTTGCAGCTCTTGGAAGGTGTCCCCGGACAGGGCCGCGCGGGCGATGGCGGGCGGGCCAAGGTCCACCACCCAAAGGTCGAGATAGGCCGCGTCGGGGGTGTCTTGCGCCTCCGGGTCATCGTCCTCCCACAGGGTGCCATCAAACAGCGCGTCAACCTGCGCATTGGTTACCACGTGGTGCGTGGCGATGCCCTGGTCCACCAGGTCATCCCATGTCAGGGCCTCGTCATGCGCCGGATCGGGGAAAGCGGGCGGCCCGCTGGCCAGCCCCTGCATCTTTTCGCGCGCCACGGCCAGCGCCGCGCCCATCACCGATTCATGGGCGATGCGGACGCTGGCGGTGGCCTTGGTCACCCCGTCGAGGTACTTGAGCGACGATCCGCCCGCCGTTTCGCCATAGGGCGTGCCGACCACGATGGAATCGGAAATCGACAGCCCGCCATATTGTTCGAAAAACGCATGGAACGGCGCCTCGCCCAGCCCCGAGACAAAGATCGGCTCGTTGTGCTCGATCAGTTGCACGTCGATGAACCGTCCTTCGAGGTCCAGCACCACCAACACGTTGATCGGCGCCCCGGAAAAGCCGGGCAGGGGGGCCAGCGGCTCGGTCTCGAAGACATAACCCGCCTCGGCCCCGCCGGAGTTCAGAAGGCTGTAAACCCCCTTGTCGTTGAGCTTTTCACCCACCGAATAGGGCGCGCGCACGTAGTCGCCCAAGGCCTCGCGCGTCAGCAACTCGGCCCAAGCGGGCAGGGCGCAAAGCAGCCCCAGCGCCAGAAGCGCGCATCTTGTGACCAATCCTCCCATACCCGCAGCGTAGGCGCGCGCCCCCGCGCGGGACATTCGACAAAGGTCTAACGCGCGCGCCTCACGGCTACGACCAAAGCAGCATTTCGCGGCGCAGGGGCAGCCGCTACCGTGATTGGTGAACCAGACAGCTATGGGAGGAAAGCACATGTCCTGGACCGCCCCGAAACTGAAAGAAGTCAACTGCGGCATGGAGATCAACATGTATTCTCCGGCCGAGGATGAGGGCCGCGATTACGAGCACGATCTGTTTTGATCGCTCAGGTCGGAGGGCCCGGGATGCGTTTTCTTGTCTTGGGTGCTTCGGCCGGTGGGGGCCTGCCGCAATGGAATTGCGGATGCCGGAATTGTAACGACGCCCGGGCTGGGAACATCCCGGCCTCCGGGCAATCGTCCTTGGCGGTCTCGCTGGATGGGCGCGATTGGGCGGTACTCAACGCCTCGCCTGACATCCGCCAGCAGATGCTGGACAATCCTGCGATGCACCCGCGCGATCTGCGGCATACGCCGGTGGCTTCGGTCCTGCTGACCAATGGCGATATCGATCATATTGCCGGGTTGCTCTCCTTGCGTGAACAGACGCCCTTTACCCTCTACGCCACCGGCGACATCCTCGACCTGCTGGCCGAAAACCGGATTTTCGATGCCGTGAACCGCGAAAAGGTGACGCGCGCGCCTGTCTCGCTCGACACCGATATCCCGCTTCTGCCGGGCCTCACCGCGCGGCTTTTCGCGGTGCCGGGCAAGGTGCCCTTGTTCATGGAAGGTGACACAGTGCAAACCGATTTGATCGGCGAACAAACCGTGGGTGTGCGCCTCGAAGGGGGCGGCAGGGTGGCCTATTACATCCCCGGATGCGCCACGGTGACGCCTGATCTTCTGGCGCAACTCAAAGACGGTGATCAATTGTTCTTTGACGGCACCCTTTGGGATGATGATGAGATGATCCGCACCGGCACCGGCATCAAGACCGGCCGCCGCATGGGGCATATCCCGGTCAGCGGGCCGGAGGGCTCCATCGCCCAACTGGCCGATCTCAAAGCCGCCAAGACCTTCATCCACATCAACAACACCAACCCCATCCTGCAACCCGACAGCCCGGAACGCGCCAAGGTTCTGGCCGCGGGGTGGACCATCGCCCAGGACGGGCAGGAGATCACGCCATGAGCCGCGAAAGCCTTGAGGCCCGCCTGCGCCAGATCGGGGCCGAACGATACCATGACAAGCACCCCTTCCATCACCTGCTGCACTCCGGCGGCTGCACCCCTGATCAAGTGCGCGCATGGGTGATCAACCGCTGGGCCTATCAGGCGGCAATCCCGATGAAGGACGCCGCCTTCATGTCGCGCTGCACCGATCCGGCCATGCGCCGCGAATGGCGCTCGCGGATCGAGGACCACGACGGCGGGGTGGAAGAAGGCGGCGGCATCCGCCGTTGGCTCAAACTGGCCGAGGCGGTGGGGCTGGACCCCGATTTTGTCGCCTCGGGGCGCGGGGTGCTGCCTGCCACGCAATTCGCCGTGGATGCCTATATCCGCTATGTCCGCGACATGCCGCTCTTGCAGGCCGTGGCCTCATCGCTGACGGAACTTTTCGCACCGAAGATTCACGAACAGCGCATCGAAGGGCTGCTGCAACATTACGATTTCGCCAGTACCGAAAGCCTCAGCTATTTTCGCAAACGTCTGACCGAGGCCCCCAAGGACGTGGCCTTTGGCCTTGAATGGGTGCTGACCCACGCCGACACCCCGGAAAAGGAAGACATGGCCGCCGAGGCGCTGATTTTCAAAACCAACGTGCTTTGGGCACAACTGGACGCGCTGCATTCGGCTTATGTCGAACCGGGCCGCATCCCGCCCGGCGCATGGCACCCCGGCGAGGGACTGGCATGAGCCTTGCATTGATCCCAGATGATCGCCCCTACCTGCCGCGCGGCGTGCGCCTGCATGACGATAGGGTGCGGGGTAGCACTGTTTTGCTGGCCCCCGAGAAAGCGGTGGAACTGGATCAAATCGGTGTGGCGATCCTGACCCGTGTCACCGGCGATGCCAGTTTTGCCCAGATTATCGAAGACCTCGCCCAAACCTACAACGCCCCCGCCGCCCAGATCGAAGAGGACGTGCAACGCTTCCTTGTCGGCCTGCGGGCGCGGCTTTACCTGATGGTGCATTGATGCCCGTGCCACCCCCCATCGCCATGCTGGCGGAACTCACCCACCGCTGCCCGCTCAGCTGCCCCTATTGCTCCAACCCCTTGGAGATGGCGGCTAAGGACGCTGAGTTGGACACCGAGATATGGGCCGATGTTTTCCGCCAAGCTGCCGAAATGGGCGTTTTACAACTTCATTTGTCTGGCGGGGAACCGGCCTCGCGCCGCGACCTTGTGGATTTGACCCGCGCCGCGCATGAGGCGAGGCTTTATACCAACCTGATCACCTCGGCCATTGGCCTGACGCCCCGCCGCTTGGACGCGCTGGAGGCGGCGGGGCTGGATCATATCCAGCTTTCGCTGCAAGGCACCAATGCCGACCTTGCCGACCGCATCGGTGGTTATCGCGGTGGCTTTGACCGCAAGATGCAGGCCGCAGAGGACATCGCCAAGCGCGGCATCCCCCTGACGCTCAATGCGGTGATGCACCGCCAGAACCTTGATGATCTGGACCGCACGATCGAAATGGCGGTGGAACTGGGCGCGCGGCGTTTGGAAGTGGCTTGCGTCCAATTCCACGGCTGGGCCACCAAGAATATCGCCGCCCTTCTGCCCACGCGGGAGCAGACCGAGGCCGCCAAGGAGAAGGTGGCCGAGGCGTCAAAGCGCCTGCGCGGGGTGCTGGCCTTCGATTTCGTGCCGCCCGATTACTATGCCGATTATCCCAAATCCTGCATGGGCGGTTGGGGGTCGGCGGGCCTCAACGTGGCCCCCGATGGCACGGTGCTGCCTTGCCACGCGGCCCAGACCATCCCGCATCTGGAGTTTGAAAACGTCCGCGAAACGCCGCTCGAATCCATCTGGTACAACAGCGCCGCCTTCAACACCTATCGCGGCATCGATTGGCTGCCGGAACCGTGCCAGAGTTGTGAGCGTAAAGAGATCGATTTCGGCGGTTGCCGCTGTCAGGCTCTGGCGCTTGCCGGCGATGCCGGGGCGACCGATCCGGTTTGTATAAAATCCCCCGATCATCACCGCGTTGTATCGATGTTGGGACAGGCGGATGACGACGCGGATCTGACGTATCGCGTCAATGCCTGAGCGTGGTTTCGTACGACTCGTACGAAAGGGGTGGATGACCGCGTGATTTTCGTACGAAACGCGGGCTATTTACGTACGACTCGTACGCTGGCCTTTGTTGGGGGAGGGCGTTACAACCGGCAGCCAGACCATGATCCGCGTTAACCTTTTCAGGCCAGAATGACCGCCCAAGACCACTCTCTTATCCCCGCATGGGTCGATGGCACCCTGATGCCCGTGGATAAACTGCACGTGCATCGCAAAGGGCTGCGTCACAAGGCGGTGTCGGTCTTTGTTCTGCATGAAAATCAAGTGCTTATACAACGCCGTGCCTTGGGGAAGTATCACACGCCGGGGCTGTGGGCGAACACCTGCTGTACCCATCCCCATTGGAATGAGGCCCCCGAGGCTTGTGCGCATCGCCGTCTGGAAGAAGAGTTGGGAATCAATGGGTTAGACCTCAACTATCGCGATCAGGTCGAATATCGCGCCGATGTCGGTGGGGGGCTGATCGAACATGAAGTGGTCGATATATTCCTGGCCCCTGTCGAACACCGCATCCCTGTCACCCCCAACCCCGAGGAAGTCATGGATGTGGCATGGATCGCGATGGATGATCTTGTGGCACAAACCCGCGAGACCCCCAATATCTACACCCCGTGGCTGCGGATTTACCTTGAGGATCACGCCACGCAGATCTTTTCCTCATCCGCGAGGTGTATGCCATTCCCGTTCAATTGAAGGGTGTTTTCATCCGAAAATCCGGGAAATGGCGAAATCCCGACCATCCGCGAATCCACCACCTGACCAAGGGCCATACGCCCCGGTTGCGTCGTGCCCGAAATGTCGCAAATCTCAAGGGCGGATTGTAGGGCAGCGTTGTTCGCGCCCCTCATGAAAGGCGTTTGGAAACAATGACCTGAAGGGGTGTGTGGTAGCCCGTAGGGGAATCGAACCCCTCTTTCCAGGTTGAAAACCTGGCGTCCTAACCGATAGACGAACGGGCCATACCGTGGCGTGAGGCGGTTACTAGGCAAAAGCGGCGGTGCGCGCAAGAGGGTTTTTGCAAAAAATACCTCCTGCAAACCATTCTTTTCGCGACGCCGTTAGATGCCGTGCCTCAACCTGCTTCGGCAGCGTCTTCAAGGCGCAATTGAACGGACTGCCGCCCGCCCCAAGTGTTGATGTCCAGCCGTCCGGCAAGGTGGAAACGCGCACCGCCGTGGTTTTCCAGACGGGGGCCAAGCGGACCATCGTAAGCACCGAAAACTATCGCCTCCATGCTTGCCCCCAGACCGTCGCCAAAGCGCAGTTTAAGGTGGGAGTCCCCTACACGCTTTGCGAATTGGATCGCCATGTCGGGAAAGGCATAGCGGGGGCCGGGGGCCCCTGCACCGAATGGGCCTGCGGCTTCGATCTGTTCGACAAGCTCCACCGTGGCGGCGCCGGGCATGAGTACACCGTCAAGGCGCAGGTCGGCTGGCCCGGCGGTGCCCGCCCCTTGCTTGGCCAACAGATCAGACAGGCGGGCCATGGCGGCGTCGAGCTTATCACGGGCCACGGTCAGGCCGGCGGCCATCTTATGCCCGCCGCCCTTGATCAAAAGCCCTTCGGCGGCGAGCCTCTGAATAGACGCCCCCAGATCGACGCCCGAGACCGAGCGGCCCGATCCTTTGCCCTCATCCCCGTCAAAACCGATGACAATGGCGGGGCGGTTCGTGGCCTCCTTGAGGCGCGAGGCGACGATGCCAACGACGCCGGGGTGCCAGCCTTCGCCGGCGGCCCAGACAAGCGGGGCGTCCAACCCGCGTTCTTCGGCTTGCTCAAGGGCGGCAGCGCGCACCAGCCCTTCGATCTCGCGCCGTTCGGTGTTGAGTTGGTCCAGCCGTTCGGCCATGGATTTCGCCTCGGCCAGATTATCACTGGCCAGGAGCCGCGCCCCAAGATCGGCACGGCCCACGCGCCCGCCCGCATTCACGCGGGGGCCAAGGACGAAACCCAGGTGATAGGCGGCTGGGGCCGTATCGAGCCGGGAAATATCCGAAAGTGCCACAAGCCCCGGACGGTCGCGCCGGGCCATGACACGCAGGCCCTGACGCACGAAGGCGCGGTTGACGCCCTTGAGCGGGGCAACATCGGCGACGGTGGCCAGTGCCACAAGATCAAGCATCGCCATGAGGTCGGGGCCGCGCTTGCCCGCCTCGCGCAACTGGCGGCCCGCCTCGACCAGCATCAGGAACACCACGGCGGCTGCGCAGAGATGAGCCAGATCGCCGGGTTCGTCCTGTCGGTTGGGGTTTACCACGGCAACTGCGGGAGGCAGGGTTTCGCCGCCGAGGTGGTGGTCGAGCACCAGCACATCGGCCCCTTTGGCGGCGGCGATGGCGTCATGGCTGAGCGTGCCGCAATCGACGCAGATGATCAGGTCGTGCTTGGCGGCAAGATCGGCCATGGCGGGTTCGTTCGGGCCATAACCCTCGTCGATCCGGTCGGGGATATAAAGCGTGGCCTGCTGTCCCATCTGGCGCAACCAGTCGATCAACAGCGCGGCAGAGGTGCCGCCATCGACATCGTAATCGGCGAAAATCGCGATGGCCTCGCGTCGCTCTACCGCTTGCAGGAAGCGGGTGGCGGCGGGGTCCATGTCTTTTAGGCTGCGCGGATCGGGCAGCAGGTCGCGCAGTTGTGGGGCGAGGTAGGATTGGGTGTCTTCGGTTGCCACGCCCAGCCGGGCCAGGGTTTGGCACAAGGGGCGGGGCAGGGCGGTGGCCTGTGCCATGGCTTCGGCCTGCCGCTCAACCTCCAAAGACGGGCCGATCCAATGCCGCCCCGTCAGGGAGTGTGTGATGCCAAGAAAGCCCTCGGCCACGCGTCAGCGCAGCGGGCTGCGGTAGGTCATGCGGCGCAGCGATCCGGTTTTCGAGCGCATCAGCACGGTTTCGGTCTCAACGTAGTCCGGGCGGCGCTTGATGCCCGATACGACCGAGCCATTGGTCACGCCGGTGGCGGCGATGATAACGTCGCAGGTGACCATTTCGTCGCGCGAATAGACACGATCGAGATCGGTGATCCCTGCCTTGGCAGCACGGCCCTTTTCATCGTCGTTGCGGAACAGCAAGCGGCCCCACATCTGCCCGCCCATGCATTTCAGGGCGCTGGCGGCAAGCACGCCTTCGGGGGCGCCACCGGCGCCCATGTACATGTCAATGCCGGTGAGGCCGGGTTCGGCGCAGTGCATGACACCGGCCACGTCGCCATCGGAAATCATGTAGATCGCGGCACCGGTGGAGCGGACGCTGTCGATCATCTCTTGGTGGCGGGGGCGTTCGAGGATGCAGACGGTAATCTCGTGCGGGGCACAGCCCTTGGCCTTGGCAAGTGCTTCGACCCGTTCCTTGGGGCTCATGTCGAGGGAAACCACGTCTTTGTCATAGCCCGGCCCGATGGCCAGCTTGTCCATATAAACGTCAGGCGCGTGCAGCAGGGTGCCGCGCGGCGCCATGGCGATCACGGTCAGGGCGTTGGGCATCGCCTTGGCCGTCAGGGTGGTGCCTTCGAGCGGGTCGAGGGCAATGTCCACGCCGGGGCCGTCGCCCGTGCCCACTTCTTCGCCAATATAGAGCATCGGGGCTTCGTCGCGTTCGCCTTCGCCGATGACCACGACGCCCTGAATCGCCAGCATGTTAAGCTGTTCACGCATGGCGTTTACCGCCGCTTGGTCAGCGGCTTTTTCGTCACCGCGCCCGATGAGGTCGGCGCAGGCGAGGGCTGCGGCCTCGGACACGCGGGCCAAGCCCAGAGACAGCGAGCGGTCATTGAAATCCACGGGGGCGGTCATGGCAAATCCTTGTTCTTTTCAAGCCGCGTCAGCATTAGCGGCCCGGGGTCTTGCGCACAAGGGCGCGATCAAACGGTTTCAATCCGCAGGGCGACGGGGCTTTGGGCCATGACATCAAGTTTCGACATGGCTTCAAGCGCAGTATCCAGTGCGCTGCGGGTGGTTTTATGGGTCACGACCAGCACCGGAGCGGTGCTGTCGTCGTGGCGGTACTGGCGCATCCGGTCAATGGAAATCCCGGCCTCGCCCAGAACGGTGGCGACCTTGGCCAACGCGCCGGGTTTGTCCTCAAGCGCCATGCGCAGGTAATAGGGAGCGGGCGTGACCGCGCGGGCCGGTTTGACCTTTTCAAGTTTGTCAGCCGGTTTGCCGAAGGTGGGCAAGTGAACACCACGGGCAATATCCATCACGTCGCCCATCACCGCGCTTGCGGTGGGGCCTTCACCCGCGCCGGGGCCGCGCAGCACGATCTGTTCGACCATGTCGCCTTCGAGGACACACATATTTGTGCCACCTTCGAGCTGGCCCAGGGGGCTGCTGGCGGGGACGA
Organism: Roseovarius bejariae; assembly: GCF_009669325.1. Lineage (NCBI taxonomy): Bacteria > Pseudomonadati > Pseudomonadota > Alphaproteobacteria > Rhodobacterales > Roseobacteraceae > Roseovarius > Roseovarius bejariae. Next base: position 787,393 of record NZ_SZWE01000001.1, on the reverse strand, counting down.
GGCAGGGTGACATGCGTTGTTCCAGTCCACGTCCCGTCAGCTGCGCCACGCCCAGAAGCTTGATGCGATAGCCCATGTCGGCGGCGTGGTTGATGTCTTCCAGCGTGATCGACTGGATGCCTTCGAGTTCCACGGCGTCGAAATCGACCTGCGTGCCAAAGGCGATGGACGACAGGATGGCCAGCTTGTGACCTGCGTCGATGCCGCCCACATCGAGGTTGGGATCCGCTTCGAGGAAGCCCAGCTTGTCGGCTTCCTCGAACAGGGCGTTATAGCCTTGGCCGGTGGCCTGCATCCTTGTCAGGATATAGTTGCAGGTGCCGTTCATCACGCCCATGACGCGGGTGATCTCATTGCCTGCCAGCCCTTCCATCAGGGATTTGATGACCGGGATGCCCCCGGCGACAGCGGCTTCGTAGCGGATCGATCGCCCCTGTTTTTCGGCCAGTTCGGCAAGTGCCTGACCGTTGTGCGCCAGCATCGCCTTGTTGGCGGTGACCACGTGTTTGCCGGCCTTGAGGGCGGCTTCGGTCGCGGCCTTGGCAGGGCCATCCGACCCGCCCATGAGCTCCACGAAAACGTCCACATCATCGCGCGTGGCAAGCGCCACGGGGTCGTCTTCCCACGCGTAATCCGACAGGTTGACACCACGATCCTTGTCGCGGCTACGCGCCGAAACCGCGCTAAGCGTGACCGCACGTCCTGCGCGGTCTTCCAAAAGCGAGGCTTTCTGGCGAATGATCTTCACAACACCGGTGCCCACGGTGCCCAATCCGGCGATACCAAGGCGCAGGGGGTCAGACATGGGCTTCTCCGATCATCGTTTATTTATGGGTCTGGAAGCGCGATGTAACGGGTTCACGCGGCCCTTGCAACGCGGGTTTTTCACACGCTCAGGGTTGGTTCACACCCTGTGACATCCGTGCCCGCGTTCCCCCATCGACGACGGTACCTTTGAGCCGCATGGCGCGGTTTCGCAGACGCGTGATGCGAGCCTCAAGCGCGGCTTGGCTTTCAGGGGTGACGGCAGTTTGTGGGGCCTGGGCGCGAAGTGTCTCGACGGGAACCAGTTGAGGGTAGGGCGCGTCACGTGAGCCAAGGTCGGCGTCGTCTTGCAGTTCGGGGAACTGGCTACAGGCGGCCAGGGTGGCAGCGGCGGTCAGGCAGGATATGGCGAGTTTACGCATGAACACGGGGGCCTTTCGGGGCATGTGTCTCTCTATTGCCATTCTTTGGGTGGGAGGGGCAAGCGGGGCATTGATTTGAACGCATGTTCAGATAAGGATGGCCCCATGGCACGAACCCAAGGATCCCACTCCGGCATAACTGGCCCCAAGGTGCGCGAAGCGGCTATACGGCTCTTTGCTGAAAACGGCTATGCCGCTGTTTCCATGAGGAAAATTGCGACTGAGGTGGGTGTGCAAGCGGGGGCGTTGTATAACTATACCCCCGATAAGCAGACATTGTTGTTCGATCTGCTCAAGGGACATATGGAGGAATTGTTGGGGGCGCGTGCAGAGACCCCTGCGCCGGACGATCCGGCCCGTGCCCTGGAGCAATTTACCCGCTTTCACATTCGGTTTCACCACGAGCGACCCGAGGCCGTGTTCATTTCCTACATGGAACTGCGCAATCTGACGCCGGAAAACTTCGAGGTAATTGAGGGGCTCAGGCGGCAGTACGAGGATCAATTGGAAGATATTCTCAGGCGCGGGGTGGCCAGCGGGGCCTTCGACGTGACCGAACCCAAGATCGCGACGATGGCTGTGATCGCGATGCTGACCGGGGTCAACACTTGGTTTCGCGAGGGAGGGCGGTTGAGCCTCCCCGAGGTCGAGGAAATCTACTGGCAGATGGTGCGCAAGGCCGTCATGGCCTCAGTCGGATCGAATCAGGGGTAACCGGTTGAAAAGGCAGGAGAACCATGACCTGCAAAACGTCGGTATCCTGTCGGTATTGCGCCGGCACACAAATTCTCGCGTTGCAAGGCAACCACAGCGCATTACCGTCCGGATCACACGGATGAAGTCATTGCCTTCAAGGCCAGATATGTCAGAAAATGTGGAGGCGAGTACCGGAATCGAACCGGTGTACACGGATTTGCAATCCGCTGCGTCACCACTCCGCCAACTCGCCGAAGTGGAGTTCCATCTAGGGGTTCTGGGCGGGGGCGTCAAGCTGTTATTGGAAGCATCGCGCGGGGTGCGATGAGTCGCTTTATTGCGGCCTGTCAATGACCGCTTTGCCCAGATTGGCATGCTCGTATGACGTGAAATTCCCGGAGCAATCCGGCGTCAGCGCGGTGGGCGGGGCCGTCGCTATCGGCATTGTTCCCGTTTTTGGATTGTGCCACTATAGGAGAACAGGATTCTGAACAGATGAGTTTAGCCCATGACTAACTATGCCGCGCGCCGAACGATGATGGTGGATACGCAGGTTCGCCCCTCGGACGTCACGAAATTTCCAATCATCGATGCGATGCTTTCGGTCCCGCGTGAGGCCTTCGTGCCGCGTGAACTGCGTGAGGCGGCCTATGTTGGCGAGAATGTCGATCTTGGCGGCGGACGTGTGGTTCTGGAGCCGCGAACCTTGGCCAAGATGCTGGATGCACTGGATATTCAGGGGGATGAACTGGTTCTCGATATCGGATCTGCGCTTGGCTATTCTTCGGCGGTGATCGCGCGGATGGCCGAGGCGGTTGTCGCGGTCGAGGAAGATGGTGCGATGCTGCGCGAGGCACAGGGCCTGCTGATCGAACATGGCGCCGACAATGTCATCCTGCATGAAGGCCCCTTGGCCGATGGCGCGGCAGAACATGGCCCCTACGATGTGATCCTTTTGCAAGGCGCGGTTGAACATCTGCCCGAGGGGCTGACCGGGCAACTCAAGGACGGCGGGCGCATTGCTTGCCTGTTCATGGAAGGCGCCCTTGGTGCGGTGCGTGTGGGATACAAGATTGATGGGCATATCAACTGGCGCTTCGCGTTCAACGCGGGGGCGCCGGTCTTGCCGGGGTTCGAACGGCACGCGGCCTTCACCCTGTAATTTCAGTCCGCGTAAAGACGGAGACGGTTCATTGCGCAAGTCAAAGGCACGGATTATCAAAACAGCGGTCGTGGCGATCGGGCTTGCGGTCGTGACGCCCGTGGCGGCCAAGGCCGAGAACTTGGCGGATGCCCTTGCGGATGCCTATAAGAACAGCGGATTGATCGCACAGAACCGGGCGCTTTTGCGCGCGGCGGATGAGGATGTGGCCTCGATCGTTTCCGAACTGCGCCCGATCATCAACTGGACGGCGGATGCCACGCGCAATTTCGGAAAGACACGCACCAACGGAATCAGGCAGCCGATATCGAGTACGACCGCGAATATTGGGGTGTCGCTTGATTTGCTGCTTTATGATTTCGGACGGACCCCCCTGCGCATCGAAGCTGCCAAGGAAACCGTTCTTGCCACCCGTGAAGGATTGCGCAGCGTTGAGCAGCAAGTGCTGTTTCGGGCCATACAAGCCTATATGAACCTGCGCAGAAACAGCCAGTTCGTATCGCTGCGTGAAAACAATCTGCGCCTTTTGCAGCAAGAACTTCGTGCGGCTCAGGACCGATTTGAGGTCGGAGAAGTGACCCGCACAGATGTGGCTCAGGCCGAGGCGGCCCTTGCACTTGCGCGGAGTGGTCTGGCGACTGCGCGGGGCAATCTGGCGCAGGCGATCGAGGAATTCCGCGCCGCTGTTGGGCGCGCCCCGGGCCAATTGCGCGCACCGCAGCGCCTGCCCGCGCTCAAGAGAGGCGCCGAGGGAGCCAAGGGCTTGGCGCTACGTAATCACCCTGATGCTTTGCAGGTTCGGCATGAAGTTTCCTCCTCTGAGCTGACGGTGAAGGCCGCAGCGGCCGCAATGAAGCCAACCATTGGCTTGACCGCAGGGCTGCGTGTGGGGGAATCTGTTACGGACAGTGACAATTCGCGTTCGGGATCAGTCGGCGTGCAGATGAGTGGCCCGATCTATCAAGGTGGTCGGCTCAGTTCGGCAAAGCGCCGGGCCATGGCCGTGCGTGACCAAACTCGCGCACGGCTTCTGACGACCAACCTGCGGTTGGCGCAGGATGTGGGTAACGCCTATGCCACGCTTGAAGCTGCGCGGGCCAGCCGAACCGCAAACCAAGAGGCCGTGCGTGCGGCACGTGTCGCGTTTCGTGGTGTGAGGGAGGAGGCCAAGCTGGGCGCTCGGACCACGCTGGATGTTTTGGACGCAGAGCAAAACCTTCTCGACGCGCGTACGAACCTGATTTCTGCCGAGGTCGATGTTTACATCGCCGCTTATGCGGTATTGGGCGCGATCGGGCAGTTGACGGCCAAGGACCTGAACCTGAACGTGCCGACCTATGATCCCGCAGCCTATTACAACATGGTCAAGACCGCCCCGGCAGAGATGAGTGCACAGGGCCGGAAATTGGATCGTGTATTGAAGGCTTTGGGCAAGCAATAGGTTGGGCGACGCCCATCGGGGTAGAGTGCTGCTTCAAGTTTAACTCGAAACAGGTCCGCTAACTTGTTGTGTGAAACTGCGCTCAAGGGTAAACTGGGGTGAGGCAAGAGTGGTGTCCAAATATGTCCAATCCCGTTACCAATGCGGAAATCGAGGATGTTCTGTCCTCAATTCGTCGTCTTGTTTCTACCGATGACCGGGAGAAAACAGGTGCGACTAAAGCTGTGCACAATGAACAGGACAAGCTGGTTTTGACGCCATCGCAACGGGTGGACGAGGCGCCGCAAGAGGACGGTGTTTTTGATTCCGAGGCGACCGGGGAGGCCCCTGATGTGACCGATACGGTGGCCAGCCTTGAGCAATATGCCATTGAGCCTGAGGCCGAATCGGGTGCCTCCGAGGCGGAACCCGAGCCACAAGAGGCGTCCGGGGACGTGGCGCAGGGCGAAGATGAATACTCTGAAGATTTTACGGCAGAGGAACAGGCCTGGACACCCGAGTTCAAGCATCAAGATATTGATCAATCCGAAGCGCAGGAGGAGGTCGCAGAGGATGATGTCCGCCATGAGCCTGAAGACGAGCCTGTGCAAGCGGTATCGGGGAACGCGGAGGTAGAGGACGAGGCCCCCCAGATCGAAAAGCAGGCCCCCCCCGATTTGCAGGCTCGGATTGCCAGTGTCGAGGCGGCTCTTGCCGGGCGTGACGACGAATGGGAACCCGATGGTGAAGGTGAGAGTGCCTATGCCGGTGGTAAGGTCACGACGCTGGAGTGGGAAGACCACGGGGTGGATGATGCTTCAGAGGCCGTGGATATGCGTTTCGAGGCGGCTTATGACGAAGGATTCGAGCCGGATGCCGAGGAGCTTTCGGATGAGGTCACCCCGTCGGCAACCGAGCAAGATGACCATCTGGATAATGCAAATTCCGAGGCCCCCGAAGAGGCCGAGGAGGATTGGCAGCTACAGGCGGATGTGCTGGACGAAGACGCCCTGCGCGACATGGTGAGCGAGATCGTCCGTCAGGAACTTCAGGGCGCTTTGGGGGAGCGGATCACCCGCAATGTGCGCAAGCTGGTGCGGCGGGAAATTCACCGTGCGCTTGCCAGTCAGGAGTTCGAATAGCATCTGGGTGTTTTGGCCAGCTCCAAAAGCAGATCCAGATCGAGATGACTTTCGATATGTTCGGCGAGAGCATCAAGCGTCGTCTCTACGCTGTCCGTGAATGCGAGGTCGGATGTCACTCCGAGATCGCCCAGAATAGCGCCACGGAAGGCATCCGACGAGAATAACCCATGTAAATAGCAGCCCCGTACCCGGCCTGAAGGGGATGCTGCGCCTTCGGTACGTTCCCCGACCCGCAACCATGCGCGGGCACAGTCGGGGCCTGTGGTTGCCCCAAGATGAATTTCATAACCTGTCACCGGATCGCCGGTGGGTAGGTAAGTGGCCTCAGTCAGGGACAGGTGCTTTTCGGGTTTCATCACGGTGATCACATCGAGATGCCCAAGACCGGGAACACGACCTGCTTTTCCCTCTATCCCTTCGGGGTCGGCGATGTCACGGCCCAGCATTTGATAGCCGCCACAAATGCCCATGACATGCCCGCCGCGGCGGATATGGGCGTGCAGGTCCACATCCCAGCCTTGCGCGCGGAAATCGGCCAGATCGGCAATGGTGGATTTGCTGCCCGGGATCAGCACAAGATCGGCGTCGCCGGGGAGGGGGCGACCGGGTTCGATAATTTCAACGCTGACATTGGGTTCACTCGATAGCGGGTCGAGGTCGTCGAAATTGGCGATCCGGGGCAGGCGTGGTACGGCCACCTTGTAACTGCCGCCGGGGGTCGAGGTGATGTCCATCACGTCCTCGGCGGGAAGGCGCCATGCGTCGCGGAACCACGGCAGAACGCCAAGTGAAGGCCATCCGGTGCGTTTGGTGATCTCGGTCAGGCCGTCGTCAAATAGGCTGACGTCCCCGCGAAACTTGTTGATGGCAAAACCTTTGATATGGGCCGCGTCCTCGGGGGGCAGGATGGTCTGGGTGCCGACGATCTGCGCGATAACGCCGCCACGGTCGATGTCGCCCAAAAGGATCACCGGCACGCCAGCTGCCTCGGCAAAGCCCATGTTGGCGATGTCACCTTTGCGCAGGTTGATCTCGGCGGGGCTTCCGGCGCCTTCGACAACCACCAGATCGCTGTCGCCACATAACCGGGTGAAGCTTTGCAGCACGGCCTCTAGAAGCTGTGGCTTGGCTTGTGCATACTTACGGGCCCGAAGGGTGGCGACACGCTGGCCCTGTACGATCACCTGCGCGCCGGTATCGGTTTCGGGCTTGAGCAGAACGGGATTCATGTCGGTATGCGGCGCGCGACGGGCCGCCATGGCCTGAAGTGCCTGCGCGCGGCCAATCTCGCCGCCGTCTTCAGTGACGGCCGCATTGTTCGACATATTTTGCGGCTTAAACGGGGCCACGCGTAATCCGCGCTTTACAAAGGCCCGCGTGAGCCCTGCAACAACCATGGACTTGCCCACGTTCGAGCCCGCGCCCTGTATCATGATGGCCTTGGTCATGCCGCTCCTTTGCCTTGCCACGGGAGGTGATACTGAGCCTTGCGCTATCAGGAAAGCCCCAAAGAAAAAGCCCCGCCGATTTGGCGGGGCTTTTTCTTGGCAGCTTGAAAAGAGATTCAGGCGGCTTCGGCCTGTGCCGCGGCATTGCGGCGTTCGCTTTCTTCGCGCGAGAGGGCGACAGAGGTCCGAACGCCTTTGCCGACGAATTCCATAAGGCCTTCGACCACACGTTCGTTCGGATCGATCCCGGCACAGGACAGCACCTCGCGGCCATCGCGCGAGCGCGCCCAGCGGGCGATCTGTTCCGGGCCGTTGCCGTATTTCTTGTCGTCGGAAATAGCATCATCCAATGCGGCCAATACGACAGCGGCAAACAGTTTGCGTGCACGGTTGCCCTGTTCGGCATTGAAGGCCGTGCCGTCAACGAAATCCTTCATGTTTCGTCCTTGATTTTATTGCTCTTGTGTTTCGGGCGTGACGATGGTTATGGCTGAGTTTAAACGATTCGGATAGAGCCTAAATGCATAGCTTCTATGCAATTTGCTCATATCTTTCTGCAAGTGCAGCACGATATATCGTTTTCTTGCCCCGCCATGCCTTACCAGATATAGGGGCGGTCAATCTTCTATCAACCTTTTGACATGGTTTTGAGACAATGCCGAAAATCAACGGAAATGAGATTCGCCCGGGCAATGTTCTGGAGCACAATGGCGGCCTTTGGAGCGCTGTGAAGGTCGATCACGTCAAGCCTGGCAAAGGGGGCGCCTTTGCCCAGGTCGAGTTGCGCAACCTGCGAAACGGTTCCAAGCTGAACGAGCGGTTTCGCAGCGCCGACAAGGTCGAGCGGGTGCGCCTTGAACAAAAAGATCAGCAGTTTCTTTATGAGACTGACGGAATGTTGGTGTTCATGGATAACGAGACATTCGAACAGATCGAACTCCCCGCTGATATCCTGGGGGAACGCCGCCCGTTCCTTCAGGATGGAATGACCGTTCAGATCGAATATTACGAAAGCGAGGCACTGAACGCGACACTGCCGCAGAAAGTCACCTGCAAGGTGGTCGAGACCGAGCCGGTGGTGAAGGGACAGACCGCCGCCAACAGCTTCAAGCCCGCGGTTCTGGACAATGGCATAAAGGTCATGGTGCCGCCCTTCGTGGGACAGGACGAGGACATCATCGTCAACACCGAAACCATGGACTATGCCGAGCGCGCCTGACCATCAGGCGCAGAGGCTGTCCAACAACCCGGTTACCATTCCGCGATACCCGGCGCCGAATAGGCGCAGGTGAACAAGCGCCGGCCAGAGTTGATAAACGGGCCGGCGTTTTTCGTGGCCGGGGCGGAGGGGGCCATAGGCCTCGAAGAAACTGGCCGGGGGGCGTCCAAAGAGGGTGAGCATGGCCAGATCGACCTCCGGGTCGCCGTAATAACAGGCAGGATCGATCAGATAGGCCGAGTGATCACTAAACAGGATGTTCCCGCCCCAAAGGTCGCCATGGAGCAGAGCGGCGGGTGGATCATGCGAGACAATCTCGGGCAAGCGTTGCGCCAGTGTTTGCAAACGTTTTGAGATGTCGGGTGGCAGGTTTTCGGCCTCGCTCAAAAGCCGGTTTTCAGCCCAGAACTGCGGCCAATTCGTCATCTGGGTGTTGGAAATGATGACTTTACCGAAGGCATAGTCCTCAGGCCAACCGTAGGTATCGCCTTGGCTGTCATGCATCTGTCGCAGGGATCGCCCGAGCGCGGCCCAGCCTTTGGCGCTTGGCGGGGTCTCTGGCAGATACTCTAGAAGAATAATACCCTGTGTTTGCCCCAAAACCTCGGGAACGGGCGTGCCTGTCTTTGCCATTGCATAAAGCATTCCGGCTTCGGCGAGGGCCTGAGGCCCATGTTTGGCAACGACACTGCGCCCATCGGCCAGTTCGACACACTCAACCACTGACAGATCGCCGCCATGCAGGGAAACACGCGTTGTCACCGCGGAACCGGCAAGGTTTGCGATCTGCGAGGAGGTGGTCATGGGGTATAGATAACTGTGGCCTCGCCTGCCTGCATCGGCCCTTTGGCGCGATCAAAGCGCAGATAGGCGATACCGCGCCCGTCGGACTGGGTGAAAAGCGTGCCTGCGGGTTTGCCATCGGCAAGGATATCCGTGCCCACTGGGGCGCTGCCCTCGACCTCGACAGTAACAAGGCCTTTGCGGAGTTCGGTCTTGTGCTTCATGCGGGCGGTGACCTCTTGTCCGACATAGCAGCCTTTCCTGAAGTCCACGCCATTCAACCGCCCGAATCCCGCCTCGAGAATGAAACTATCCGGGCCGAGTTCGACACCGGTTTCAGGGATGCAATGGGCGACGCGGATCGTCTCCCAATCGGTGCCGTCGTCTCCATCCTCTACGCCATATAGCCGCCAGCCCATGTCCGGGTGGCGCGGGTCGGGCAGGGCGCCTTCGGGCGCGGGGCCTGTTCCGCGCCGCAGTTTCAAGTCGGATTCGGTGATTTGCACATCGGCACGCAGTTTATACATGTTCAGTCGCTGAACGAGGTTGGGAGCAAGGTCTTTATCCACATCCAGAAGAATGGTTTCCCCCTGACGACACAGGAAAAAATCTGCCAAATACTTGCCCTGTGGTGTCAGGATAGCCGTATAAACCAAGCCCTTATCAAGGGCTTTGACATCATTCGTCACCAGCCCTTGCAAAAAGTCCTGGGCCTCTGAACCGGTTATTTCGAGGATCGCGCGCGTCATTGTCCCTCCAATCGCCTGATTGCCTGTAATATAGGTCATGACAGGGCAGGCAACAGGGGGTGAAGATGCGCGCGAAATTGTCGATTGTAATTCCGACCTTGAATGCCGCCGAGACGCTACCGCTTTGCTTTGATGCACTTGGTAAAGGACTGGAGGCCGGTTTGATCCGCGAAGTGGTGTTCACCGACGGCGGATCTAAGGATGCAACCCTTGAGATTGCGGATATGGCCGGTGCGATGGTGGTGGGCGGCCCCCCTTCGCGCGGGGGGCAGTTGCGGCGCGGGGTGGAGGCCACACAGGGAGAGTGGCTGCTTATCCTGCATGCCGATAGCATTTTGCCGCCGGGATGGCCCGCGCTTGTGGCGGCGCAGATGCAAGACGGCAGGCCCGCGGCCTTTCGCCTTCGTTTCGATGCCAAGGGGGTTGCGCCGCAATTGGTGGCGGGGTGGGCGAACCTGCGTTCGCGGCTGTTTCATCTGCCCTACGGGGATCAGGGCCTGCTGATATCCAGGCAGGAGTATAAGGCCGTCGGGGGTTATCCCGACATTCCACTGATGGAGGATGTGGCCCTGTCGCGCCGCCTTGGGCGGCGGTTGTCGCTGCTGCCCGTGGCGATCACGACAAGCGCGAAAAAATACCAACGGGGCGGGTGGTTGCGGCGCGGAGCGCGGAATCTGTCGTTGCTTTTACGTTACCTCTTGGGGGCGGACCCGGCGCGTTTGGCCAAGCGGTATTGACGCTTACACCAGCGGTTTGTGCCGGGCTTCGTAATCGGCCTGCATTTGCAGGTGGTCGTATTCGGTCTTGATCCAATCCTCGAATCCTATCCCGGTTTCCTTCTGGCGCTCCTCATAGCGATCAAGGATGAAATCCAGTACGCCGGTCTTTGTCCATCGAAAGTGGATATACTTGGCGCTCAGCATCTTGCGCGCCTCGCTTATGGGGCGGTCCTCGATTGCCAAAAGGTAAATGGCCGAGGCAAAGCCCGCCCGATCCGCACCGGATTTGCAGTGCATGACAAAGGGTTTCTCGATGCTGCGGAAGGCCCCGATCACTTGCAGGATGTTCGCGGCGGGCGCTGCGTTGCGGGCCATGAGCGAGACATTGACGAGGGTCAGGCCCAACTGCCTACAGCTTTCCTCCTCGACCAGGTAGTGTGCCGCCCCGGCCGCACCGCGCAGGTTCAGCACTGATTTCACGCCCATGGCCTTGAGCTTTTCAAAACGCTCGTGCGTGGGTTGGTTTGAGCGGTAAACCCCCGGTGCTACAGGAAAAAAGTTGGTCCAGACCTTCCGCAGAATCGCGTGATCGAACCACAGGTTATAGATATGCGCGCGGCGGCGGTTCTCGGGCGTGGAGAGATCGGTATTGTATGAGGCGCGCAACTTGCGTTCCCAATCGGAAATCCGTTTGAAGATGGGCATGGGGTGGCTGCGCTCCGTTCCAGTTGCCCATTGATCGGGCGTGCCCCATTTAGGCGGCGGGCGGGCTCATGGCAAGGCGGGGATCGCAGATTGACGGCGCGCGGGAGGCGCGTAGTGTTAGGCGTCGTATGTTTGGAGACACCCCATGAATGAAACCACTGGCCGCCCTTATCTTGCCATTCCCGGCCCCTCGGTGATGCCCGAGGCGGTCTTGCGCGCCATGCACCGCAGCGCGCCCAATATCTACGAGGGAGAGCTGGTCGAGATGATGCCCGGCCTTACGGCAGACCTGTGTCGTGTGGCGCGGACCGATGGCCATGTGGCGATCTACATCAGCAACGGCCATGGCGCGTGGGAGGCGGCTTTGGCCAATGTGGTGGCCCCCGGGGAAAAGGTTCTGGTGCCCGCTACCGGGCGGTTCGGCCATGGCTGGGGAGAGATTGCCGACGGTCTTGGGGCCGAGGTGGACTTGCTGGATTTCGGCAAGCAGGCGCCGGTGGACATGGAGCGGCTGGAGACTGCGTTGAGGGCCGATAAATCGCATGAAATCAAAGCTGTATTGGCAACACATGTGGATACATCAACCTCGATCCGCAACGATATCAAAGCGATGCGCGCGGTTTTGGACAGGGTAGGGCACCCGGCGCTTTTGATGGTGGATTGCATCGCGTCGCTGGCGTGTGACCGGTTCGAAATGGATGCATGGGGCGTCGATGTGATGGTTGCGGCCAGCCAGAAAGGGCTGATGGTTCCGCCGGGGCTCGGGTTCGTGTTTTTCAACAGCAAGGCGGCAGAGGTTCGCCGGGGGATGGCGCGGGTCAGTCGCTATTGGGATTGGACGTTCCGGGCCGAGCCGGAGATGTTCTATCAGTATTTCGGCGGGACAGCGCCCACGCATCACTTGTACGGCTTGCGCACGGCCTTGGATATGATCCATGCCGAGGGGCTTGAGGCGGTTTGGGACCGGCATGAGCGCTTGGCGCGGGCGATCTGGGTGGCCTGCGACATATGGGGGCAGGGTGGCCCATTGGCTCTAAATGTTGTGGATGAGGCGCATCGAAGCCATGCGGTTACATCGCTTCGGATCGGTGCGCCTCATGGAACCGAGCTGCGCGCCTGGCTGGAGCGCGAGGCGGAGGTGACTTTGGGTATCGGGCTTGGCATGGCGGAACCGGGTGATCCGGCGTGGCATGGGTTTTTCCGTATGGGGCATATGGGACATGTGAATGCGCACATGGTTCTGGGGATGCTGGCATCGGTCAATACGGGGTTGCAGGCGCTGGGCGTGCCGCATGGGGCCGGTGCATTGGATGCTGCGGCTAAGGTATTGGCAGAAAAGGGAAATTCATTGGCGGCGGGACAGCCAAACGATGAGCCGGTCCAATCCGTAGGCTGTTGCCAAGACTGCGGGTAACCCGAAGCTGGCCCACAAGACCATGAAAACCCACAGTAAATTCACCAATCCCATCACCAAGGCGGCATTGGTGTAATCCGGGGCGGATGGCATATTTCCGCGTCGCATGAAAATCAGTTTAGCGCGGATTCTGCAAAAATCAGGTAAATTTGCGGAGAGCCTTGGAATGGGCGGAAAGTTTCGTACGACTTGTACGTTTCGTACGCGAGTTTCGTACGAAAATCCGGGGGTTTTGGAAGCCAAGCGTACGAGTCGTACGAAAATCGGGCAGAGGACGCTTGGTTTAACCCTCATTTAACCCGTGTCTGTCATCCTGCGCCTATGACCTTTGGGCGACTCATAACGCGGATAATGCGCAGGCTATGCGGCATGTGGTTTGGTCAGCCGCGGGCCTCACTCAAGGCCTCGGGCAGTACCTCGGCCAAGACATCGAGATCTTGCGGACGGCCACAACTGATGCGGATGCAGCGGTTTTGCGGCGCGACGAAGGGCATACGTACGAACACGTCGCGGGCGACCAGCGCATCGAGCACGGCTTTGGCAAAATCCCCGTCGCCGCCGCAATCGACCGCGACGAAATTGGTGGCCGAGGGCAGGGTGGTCAAACCATTGTCGCGGGCGATCTGGTCGATGCGGTCGCGCGCGCTCTGGACCTCCCTCTGCACATGGGCCAGCCATTCGCGATCCTCCAGCGCGGCAAGCGCTCCGGCCTGGGCCACGCGGTTCATGCCGAAGTGGTTTCGGATCTTGTCGAAGCTCTTGATCAGGCCAGCGGCCCCCGTGGCATATCCGATCCGCGCGCCCGCCATGCCATGGGCCTTGGAGAAGGTGCGCATCCGGATCACCCGGGGATCTTCGGCATCGATCGTGGGCGCGGTGCCATGGGGGGCGAATTCGATGTACGCCTCATCAAGCAACAATAGGCAGCCCTCGGGCAGGTCATCCAGCGCCACGGTGAGCTTCGCCCCGTCATGCCATGTGCCCATCGGATTATCGGGATTGGCGAGGTAGACAAGCTTTGCGCCGACCTCATGCGCCTTGGCAAAAAGAAGGGAGGGGTCTTCGTGGTCCTCGACATAAGGAACTTTATGCAGCACGCCGCCAAATCCGGCCACGTGATAGTTGAACGTCGGATAGGCCCCGTCGGAGGTGGCCACGGCATCCCCCGGCGCAATCAGCAAGCGGACAAGGTTGCCCAGAAGCCCGTCAATCCCTTCACCCACAAGGATATTTTCCGGCGCGCAGGCCATATGTGCGGCCAGTGCATGGCGCAATTCATGGCTGCTGGGGTCGCCATATTTCCAGATGTCGGCAAGCTCGGCCTGCATCGCGGCAATGGTCTTGGGCGAGGGGCCGAAAAGGCTTTCGTTGGCCCCCAACCGCGCCCGGAAGGGCGCTCCGCGGGCGCGTTCCTGTTCCTCGGGGCCGACAAAGGGCACGGTGGAGGGCAGCGATTGGATGAGGTCGGTGTAACGTGGTCCGGTCATGGGCGCAGGTAAGGGCAAAGCGTGGCGGGATGCAAGGTTGGTAAAGGGGAGGGCGATCCTACACCGTTTATCCGGGGCGTCGGCTTGCACGACCGCCGAGTTGGAAGGGCGCATGTATCGCGAGGCCCCGGGCCACGCCCGGGGCGGCCGACCACCAATCCCCCGGGGCGGGCAACAATTTCCGGGCGCGTTAAGCTTCGGACCATTTTTATCGAATAAAAATGGTGGGTTACCCGGCTTTTCGCGATGCTATCCCAGTTCGGCCAGACGCTCCAATGCGGCGCGCAGTTTGCCTTCTTCCTCTTCGCGGGCGCGCAGGTTTTCGCGGGCCTCTTCCACCACCTCTTCGGGCGCGCTGGCCACGAACTTGGGATTATTGAGCCGTCCGCGCAGCCCGCCGAGTTCCTTTTCCAGCTTGCCGAGGGTCTTTTCGAGGCGGGCCTTTTCCTCGGCCACGTCGATGACATCCGCGAGCGGCAGGGCGAAACTGCCGCCCTCGGCGGCAATGGTGATGCAGCCCTTGGGCAACGCGTCGACATCCGTGAGGCTGTCGATCCGGGCGAGGCGCTTGATCATCACCTCGTTATGCTCCCACGCGGCGCGGCCCTTGTCGTCAAGCTCGGTGCAGAGCATGGGAATGTGAAGGCCCACCGGCACATGAACCTGTGCCCGGGCGGAGCGCACGGAGTCGATCAGATCGATGACCCAGTTCATCTCGCGGTCGGCGTCTTTGTCGATCAATACCTCGCCATAAACGGGCCAATCGGCGTGGATCAGCATTTTCTGTCGCCTGCCCAAGGTGCCCCAGAGTTCTTCGGTGATATAGGGCATGATGGGGTGCAGCAGCACGAGGCACTGGTCGATGACCCAGGCCATGGTGGCTTGGGTTTCGGCTTTGGTAGCCTCGTCGCCATCCATCAAAAGCGGCTTGGAGAATTCCACGTACCAGTCGCAAACCTTGCCCCAGACGAAGGCGTAAAGCGCGTTCGCCGCATCGTTGAAGCGGAACTGCTCCAGTGCGGTATCCACCTCGGCGCGGACACGGGCGGTTTCGCCGATGATCCACTTGTTGACGGTCGCCGTGGCCTGCGGGATCTGCCCGTCGGAGCCGGTGGCGCCGTTCATCTCGGCAAAACGGGCGGCATTCCAGAGCTTGGTGCCGAAATTCCGATAGCCCGCGATGCGTTGCGGCGATAGCTTCAGATCCCGACCCATGGCGGCCATGGCGGTAAGGGTAAAGCGCACCGCGTCGGCGCCATAGTCGTCGATCAGTTCCAGCGGATCGAGGACATTGCCCAGCGATTTGGACATCTTCTTGCCCTTCTCGTCGCGCACGAGAGCGTGGACGTAGACATGGGAGAAGGGCTTTTCGCCCACCACGGCGTATTGCATCATCATCATCCGGGCGACCCAGAAAAAGATGATGTCGAACCCGGTGATCAGTACGCTGGTGGGGAAGTATTTTTCCAGCTCCGCGGTGTTTTCCGGCCAGCCCAGTGTGCCGATCGGCCAAAGACCGGAAGAGAACCAGGTGTCAAGCACGTCCGGGTCACGCCAGACCGGGTAGATCAGGTGGGTGGGGTCCTGCGTGGCCGTATACTCGGCAAGGCTCGCGGCCAGTTTGTGCAGGGCATCGTCGCGGCTTGCGGCTTCGACCACCGTCATCGCCTGCAAAGGCACCGGAAGTTGCGCGAGCTTTGCGTGGTAAGCCTCGGAAATCGCGTCGAAATCGGGGCCGCATTCCATCAGCGGGCTATTGTGGCCCTCGATCAGAAGGTTCTGCATCTCGACAAGATCAAGAGTGCCGTCGCCTTCGTCATCATGGAAGTCGGGGTTGCTCAGGTCAAAACCGTACCAGACCGGAATCTGGTGCCCCCACCACAGTTGCCGCGAGATGCACCAGGGCTCAATATTCTCCAGCCAGTGGAAATACACCTTGCGGTCGCTTTCCGGCATGATGGTGACCTCGCCGGATTTTACTGCCTCAAGGGCGGGGCCAACGATTTTCGAGGTGTCCACGAACCATTGATCGGTCAGCATCGGTTCGATCACGACCTTGGAGCGATCTCCAAAAGGCTGCATGATCGGCTTGTTATCCACAAGCGGCTCGGGCTCGCCTTGATCATTTTCAACCATGACGGCAAGGCCCTCGCCGGTGATCTGATCGACGACCCGCTTGCGGGCCTCGAAGCGGTCCAATCCGCGCAGGTCGTCGGGAACGAGGTTGAGGGTGTCGACCTCCTCCACGGTGAACTCGGCGCCGTTGGCGATGGCCTGTGCGCGGGTGGCGGCCTGATCATAAGGCGCCCCGTCGTCGCGCATGTGGCCCTTGGTGTCCATCAGGCGGTACATGGGGATGCCGCCGCGCTTGGCGACCTCGTAGTCGTTGAAGTCATGCGCGCCGGTGATCTTCACCGCGCCCGAGCCGAACTCGGGGTCGGGATATTCATCGGTGATGATCGGGATCAGGCGGCGGTGTTCTTTCGGGCCGACCGGAATTTCACAAAGTTTCCCGACGATTGGCGCATAGCGTTGATCTTCCGGATGGACCGCCACCGCACCATCGCCCAGCATGGTTTCCGGCCGCGTGGTGGCGATCGAGATATAGTCGCGCTCTTCTTCGAGCACGACATTCCCATCCTCGTCCTTCTCGACGTAGGTATAGGTCTCGCCCCCGGCCAGCGGGTACTTGAAATGCCACATGTGGCCCGGCTTCTCGATGTTCTCGACTTCCAGGTCGGAGATCGCCGTTTCGAAATGTGGGTCCCAGTTCACAAGGCGCTTGCCGCGATAGATCAGGCCCTTGTTGTACATATCCACGAAAACCTTGATCACCGCATCGTGGAAATTGCCCTCTTCGCCTTCGGGCGCGCCCGGCGCGCCGGACATGGTAAAGGCGTTGCGCGACCAGTCACAGGAAGCCCCGAGGCGCTTCAACTGGTTGATAATGGTGCCGCCCGATTCCTGTTTCCACTCCCAGACCTTTTCGAGGAACGCCTCGCGGCCCATCTCGCGGCGACCGGGCTGGCCTTCCTCGGAAAGCTTGCGTTCCACCACCATCTGGGTGGCGATCCCGGCGTGGTCCTGCCCGGGCTGCCACAGCGTGTCGTGCCCGCGCATCCGGTGCCAGCGGATCAGGATATCCTGAAGCGTGTTGTTGAAGGCATGGCCCATGTGCAGGCTGCCCGTCACGTTGGGCGGCGGGATCATGATCGAAAACGGCTCGGCCCCCGGCTTGGCATTGGCCCCGGCCTTGAAGGCCCCGGCCTCTTCCCATGCCTTGTAAAGGCGCTCTTCGGCCTCGGCGGCGTTGAATGTCTTGTCCATGCCCATGGCGCGGTCCCCGTGATCTGATCGGTCTTCCAGGGTCATCTACCCAATGCGCAGCCCAAGGGAAAGGGGCCACTCCCACCCCCTTTCATCTTTCCCGAAATACTCCGGGGGAGTCGCCCGTAGGGCGGCGGGGGCAGAGCCCCCATTCTCAAACAAACCTGTGCGGCGCAGCCGCTCCGCTTGATTGGACGGCGAGGGCCTTGCAGCGCGGGCGGGCTGGGCGTATACGCGCGGTTTGAATCAAAGGAGCCATCCGATGCCGGGCAGTGCCAATCTCAACATCATGATGAAAGCCGCGCGCAAGGCGGGGCGGTCCCTGGTCAAGGACTTCCGCGAGGTCGAGAACCTTCAGGTCAGCATGAAAGGCGCAGGCGATTTCGTGAGCCGGGCCGATCTGGCCGCCGAGGCGATCCTCAAGGAGGAGTTGCGCGGCGCGCGTCCCACCTATGGCTGGCTGGCCGAGGAAGGCGGCGAGGAAGCGGGCGAAGACCCCACCCGCCGCTGGATCGTGGACCCGCTGGACGGCACCACCAACTTCCTGCATGGCCTGCCGCATTGGGCGGTGTCCATCGCGCTTGAGCACAAGGGCAAGATCGTGGCCGGGGTCATTTACGACGCGGCCAAGGACGAGTTGTTCTTTGCCGAGAAGGGTGAGGGCGCCTGGATGAATGAAAGCCGCCTGCGCGTGTCGGGCCGGGGCCGGATGATCGAATCGATCTTTGCCACGGGCGTTCCCTTTGGGGGGCGCAGCGACCTGCCCGCGACCTTGCAGGACCTTGCCCGGATCATGCCGGAATGTGCCGGGGTGCGGCGCTGGGGGTCGGCCGCGTTGGACATGGCCTATGTGGCGGCGGGCCGGTACGATGGGTTCTGGGAGCGTCGCTTGAACGCTTGGGACATGGCCGCGGGGATCATCATCGTGCGCGAGGCGGGCGGATTGATCGAACCGCTGACCGAGGGTGGCGACATCCTTGAGGATGGTGAGGTCATTTGTTCGAACGAGGCGATTTTCGACAAGTTCGCCAAGGTGATCCGGGGCTGACGCCCAGCCGACCCTTCATCGGATTGATTTAGAGAAAACCGACGCCCCCGCGCGTCGGTTTTATGCTTTCTTGTGTCGGCTGAACCCTTCGCCGTGTGACAGGCGTGATAGATATCTCCTAATGCATGGACCCAAGGAGTCGTCGGTCATGAAAACCCAAGTCAAAGCCTTGATCGTCGGTGGTGGCGCCATCGGCACCTCGATTGCCTATCACCTTGCCAAGTTCGGTTGGGACGATGTGGTGTTGTTGGAACGTGATGAGTTGACCAGTGGCTCGACATGGCACGCGGCTGGCCTGTTGCCGCTGTTCAACATGTCCTATGCCGTGACCCACATTCACGATTATTCGGTGAAATTCTACAAGTCGCTCGAGGAAGAAACCGGCCTCAACGCGGGCTTCAGCGTGGTGGGCAACCTGCGCATGGCGCAGACCGAAGAGCGGATGGACGAGTACCGCCTTTATGCCGCCACGGCCGACACCGTGGGCGTGCCGTACGAGTGGATGACCCCGGCGCAGATCAAGGACCGCTGGCCGCTGGTCAACTGCGAGGATCTGGTCGGCGCGATCTATCACCCGACCGATGGCTATATCAACCCGGCCGACGTGACCATGGCGATGGCCAAGGGCGCGCGCCAGCGTGGTGTCACGATCGAGCGCAAGTGGCAGGCGGATGCCTATCACTGGAACGGTGAAGCCTGGGAAGTGACCCTGACCAAGATGGTCGAGAAGGGTGGCAACCTTGTGCCCTCCGAGGAGCAGATGGTCGTCACCGCCGAGCATGTGGTCACTGCCACCGGCAACCACGCGCAGCGCACCGCGAAGCTGTTGGGCATCAAGACCCCGGCCATCCCGGTGGAGCACCAGTTCATCGTGACCGAACCCGACCCCGCGCTTGTCGAGTACCGCAAGACCCATGGCGAGCATCCGGTTCTGCGCGATGCCGATGCCAAGTGGTATGTCCGCGAGGAGCGCGGCGGCTGGATTCTGGGCCCCTACGAGCGCAACGCGCCCGCGCGCTTCGAATACGGTGTGCCGGACAGCTTCCGCGCCGATCTTTTCCCGCTGGACCTGGAGCGGATCGAAGAGGAATACATGAGCATGATCCACCGGATTCCGTCGTCGGAAACCGTGGGTCTGAAGGACGATTTCAACGGTCCGATCTGTTACACCCCCGATGGCAACCCGCTGGTTGGTCCCGCACCGGGCCTGCGCAACATGTGGCTGGCCGAGGGGTTCAGCTTTGGCATCACCGCCGCGGGCGGCACCGGCTATTACATGGCGCAGATGATGGTGGAAGGCGAAGCCGAGATCGACATGGCCTCGCTCGACCCGAAACGCTTTGGCAGCTGGATGACAACCGAATGGTCGGCGCGCAAGGATGAAGAGGCTTACGAGCACGTTTATATCCTGCACCATCCCGACGAAGAGCGTGAGGCCTGCCGCCCGCTGCGGACCGCGCCCAGCTATGACCGCATGAAGGCGCGTGGTGCGCAGTTCGGTTGTGTCAACGGGTTCGAGCGGCCCAACTATTTCGGCCCGCTGGATGCGCCCGAAACCTTCGACCACGACGCGCGGTCGTTCCGGCGCGGCGGCTGGTGGCAATATGCCGTGGACGAGGCCAAGGCCGTGCGCGAGGGCGCGGGCCTGATCGATGCCTCGGCCTTTACCAAGCATGTGGTCAAGGGGCCGGGTGCCACCCAGTTCCTCGATTGGTTCACCTGCAACAAGCTGCCGAAGGTGGGGCGCATCAACCTGACCTATGCGCTGACCTCGGCAGGGACCACGCGCACCGAGTATACCATCGTGCGTCTGGCCGAGGATGAGTATTACCTCGTGTCCGCCGGGGCGTTGACCGATTACGATGGTGACTACCTGCGCAAATGCGCCGAGGATAAAGCGCCTGAGTTCGGTTATATCTCGGTCGAGAACGTGACCACCCAGTGGGGCGTTTTCGCCATCGCCGGGCCGAAGTCGCGCGATGTTCTCAAAGAGGTCGTGAAAGACGTCGACCCCGAGACCGTGCTTGGCAACAAGCGGTTCCCGTGGCTGACGATGCGCGACATCGAGCTGGGCATGTGCCCGGTACGGGCGATCCGCGTGGCCTATACCGGGGAGTTGGGTTGGGAGCTGCATCACCCGATCGAGATGCAGAACTACCTCTTTGACCTGCTGGAAAAGGCCGGTGAAAAGCACGGTATGAAGCTGGTGGGCGCACGTGCGCAGAACTGGCTGCGTCAAGAGAAGTCCTATCGCGCCTTTGGCCACGAGTTGGGCCGCGATGCGACGCCGCTTGAAGCCGACCTGCCGCGTTTCGTGGACCAGTCCAAGGAGTTCCACGGCAAGGATGCGATGAATGATCTGGGTGTTCGGGTCAAATGTGTGACCGTTCTGATCGACGGGCCGGAAGATGCCGATCCCTGGGGGTCGGAGGCCCTGTTCGATGGCGAGACCAAGGTGGGCCGCCTGACCTCGGGCGGGTACTCGGTGCATTTCGGGAAGTCCATCGGCATGGGCTATGTCAGCCCCGATATGGCCGAGGTCGGTCAGAAGCTGAAGGTCAAGATCATGGATCAGCTTTGGGATGCCGAAGTGGTTGAGGACAGCCCCTATGACCCGAAAAACGAGGTGATCCGCGTCGACGGGTAAGCCCCGCGCGTCACAATCAAAAAGCCCCGCGTCCAGAGATGGCCGCGGGGCTTTTCATTTTGGGATGTAGGGCGGCAGTTTGCCCACAAGAATTAGCGTTATGGTTTATGTATTTCGACCAGCTTCGAGCCACCCTTTTCATTGCCCGTGGCCTCTGTGTTTTTCACAACGATGTTGTGGTCGCCCAATGTGATCGAGGATTCTAGGCGGTTGGTATTCGCATTGCTGATGATGTTGAGTTTGCGCCCGGATTTGCGGATTTCGAAGTGTTTTCGGGTGCTCTTGCGCGTGCCGCGCTTGGGGTTGATGACAATGCGTTCGTGTGTGCATTTGCATTGGCCGGACCTGTCGCAATGGAAGGGGACAAAGCGGGTAAGCGTGCCGACGCCGATTTTTTCAATTTCAACCAAACGGCCTTGGCTGTCATACCGAGAGATGCGGAACAGTTTGCCGTAGCTGCCTTGGCGCGGGAAAAAACTTTGAAATTCGTGCTTGCCGTTTCTCACGCCGACATAGCGGTCCATCTTGTCCACGCCGAGCTTGCCGTGACCTTCATAGTAAAACTCGGTGCCCGGCGAAATTTCGTTGAACCTGATCCCAAGGGATTCGGCCTGTGCAAGGGCCGGCAGCAAGGAAAGGGCGAGGGGGGCGAGGCGAAACAGCATGGGTATTCCTCAGTTTAAGTTTTGAGACAACCAGCGGCGCCAGTCGGCGCGGCTGCCGTTGAAGACGTTGATATCGACGTGGCCGGTGATACCGGGGACAAGGCCGGTGCCGGTATATTGCCAGAAACGCCAGCCTTGCCCCGGAAAGGTCTGTGCCGGGGTTTCGGCGGTGGAGCGCAGCCAGAAATCATAGCCCCTGAGCCGGGTGAGGCCGGTATCGCGGTCAAAGCCCGGGGTGGTATAGACGATCGGGCGTTGGCCGTAGTGGTTTTCGAGAATTCGAAGGAAAATCTTGGCAGATTTGCGCACCTGCGCGCCATTTGGGCGGTGTTGGCAGGTGGGGGAGTGGTGGTTCCATTCCATGTCCAGCACCGGGGGCAACATGCCGCGCCGTTTCGGCACGTGGCGGATGAACCAGCGGGCCTGCACCCGTGGCGGCGTGCAGAAATAGTAGAAGTGATAAGCCCCGACCGGCACACCCGCCCGTAGTGCGCCATTGAGATGCGTGGCGAATTCCGCATCCAGAAGGTCACCGCCCTCGGTGGCCTTGACGAAAGCAAAGCGGGTGCCCGCGCGCTTGGCCCGCCGCCAGTCGATGTGGTCCTGAAAGCGGGCGGCGTCGATTCCGTGGATGGGGAAGTCTTGTGGTGCGGGGCGGGGAAAATCGACCGGGTCACTGTCACCAAAGGCGTTTTGCGCCGGGGCAGGCAGGCCGAAGGTGGTGATCGCGATGAAAGCAAGGGCAAGAACCGCGCGCATGAGTGCCCCCTTGGATAGCGTGTATGGCACGAAGCGTCGGGCGCGGGGCGCGTGTTGTCAAGCTGTCGGATGAAGCGCAAAAGGGCCACGGCGGAGCGTGGCCCTTTTGCGGGACTTCAAAGCGAGATTCAGCGCATGAACTTGCCGAGGATGTCGTTCATGGCGTTGCCGTCACCATCGGCGTCGAGCATTTGGTTGAGCATCCCGAGGGTGTCGTTTTGCGCCTCGCCGCCCTTGTTGCCGCCCAGCAACCCGCCGATCATGCCCATGATCCCGCCGCCGGATTGCTGCGGTTGGGCCGCTTGCATCATGCCGTCAATCTGGTCGTCCGGCATTTGCTTTTGCAGACCGCCCTGGGCCATGGCCGCGACGGAGGGCATGAATTGTTTGACGGTATCCTGGTCGAGGCCCACCTTTTCGGCCAGCGTTGCGGCAAGGCCCTCGGTGGCTGCACTGTCGCCCAGCAGGTTTTCAAGGAAATTCTGGCCCTGCGCCTGTGCCTCGGGCGCCGCGGCGGTCGCGGCATCATCGAAGAACGCGGCCTGATCTTCGCCCTTCATCGCGCCGAGGACGTTCTCCATCTGGCCCTCTTCGGCGCGTTTCTTGGCTGCCTGACCGATGGCCGGGGCCAGCATTTGCGTCAGTTCCTGCGCCTTGGCCTCATCAAGGCCGAATTGGCTGGCCAGTTGTGACAGGCCCTGGCCGCCCTGGGCCTGTTCAAGCAATTTCATGATCGACATGCGGTATCCCCTTTAAATGTACGTGGTCCCGGTCAGTGAAACCGGAATCCACGTACGAATTAAGGGGAAATCCATTTCTTGGGCTGCATTGCTGCGAAATCAGGCCTTTTCGCTCAGTTCGTCAAAGCACTCCAGCGCCTTGGCGGCATACATCATCGAAGGGCCGCCGCCCATCTGGATGCACATGGCCAGTACATCGCCGACCTCTTCGCGGCTGGCCCCGCAGCGGACCAGGGTTTCGATATGGATGGCGATGCAGGCCTCGCATTTGGTGGCCACGGCGATGCCGAGGGCGACGAACTCTTTCGATTTGAAATCGAGTGTGCCGCCCTCTTTCACCGACTTGCCGAGTGCGCCGAAGGCCTGGGCGGTGTCGGGGATGCATTTATTGAGGCTGCGCAATTGGTTACGTGTGCCTTTGAGTTTGTCGTTCCAGCTCATATCGTGACTCCAGAATGTGTGTTCCGGGTGGTCCTTAGCAGGGCGACAAGCCGCGTCTTTGATGCAGATCAGCCCGGGCGCTTCGCGACGAAGGCGAGGTTGTTTGCTGGCATTTCGACCACATCGACAAGCTCCAGCCATGCCTCGTGCAGCCAGTCGATGACGTCGAAATCGTCCTTGTAGCCGATCTCGGGATCTTGGGCGGTTAATGAGGCGTGAAATTGCGCATCGCCCTCCGAGGTGGCTTCGGCATCGCGCAGGAAGGGGCCGTAAAGGATCAGGCGCCCACCGGGGGCGAGGGCCTGCGCGGATTCGGTGATGAGGGTTCGCGCCTCGGGCGTTGAGATGAGGTGCAAAAGGTTGACCAGAAGGATCAGGTCTTGGCCGGTATGTTTTGCGCCCCAACCGGGGGCGGTTGCGTCAAGCTCGATCGCCGGTTGCAGGTTGGGTGCGGTGACGGTTTTGGCCCAGGAATCAATGCTTTGGCGTCGGGTAGGGTCGATTTCCGTGGGGTGCCAGTGCAGGCCGGGCAGGGCGGCAGCGAAGGTTGCCGCGTGTTGCCCGGTGCCTGCGGCCAGTTCCAGCGCGCGGCCCTCGGTGGGGCCATGGTGCTTGAGGAGCGCAAGGATCGGCGCGGCGTTGCGCTCGGAGGAAGGGGCGTAGAGGCGGCCATCCTCTCCGGGGGTGGCGGTGGAGGCGCTGTCGGGCAGGTTGAGGCGGCGCGGCATGGTTAGCCCTCCTCAAGCCGGTCGGTGGCGGGGGCCGGTGTTGGGGTAAGCGCGGTAAGCCGGTCGTAGAGCACGTTATCCATCGCGAAATCCAGTGCCGCCAGCGACGGGGCGAGTTGCTCAACAGACCGGGCCGAAAGGATCGGCATGGGGTTGGCGGAATGGCGCGCGGCCCATGCCACGGCAAGGGTGGCCGGGGCCACGGAAAGATCATCTGCTATAGTTTTCAAGTGCTTAGCGGCCTCGTGCATCCAGTCCTGACCATAGCGGGCGGCGTAACGGTCATCCTCGGTGAGGCGGCCGGAATGGCCTTGGGCATACTTACCGGTCAGGAGGCCGCCGCCCAAGGGGGAATAGGGGGCCACGTTGATGCCCTCGGAGGCGCACATCGGCAGGATCTCGACCTCGGCCTGACGTTTGACGAGGCTGTACATCGGTTGCAGGATGCCCACGGGCAGGTCGAAATCCGCGCCGATGCAGGCGGCCTTCATGACCTGCCATGCGGCGAAGTTGGACAGGCCGATATAGCGGATCTTGCCCGCGTCGCGCAGTTCGGCCAGTGTGCCCAGCGTTTCGCGTAGGTCGGTGTCGGGGTCGAAGCGGTGGAGATAGAGGATGTCCACCATGTCCATATTGAGCCGCTGACGGGAAATATCGAACTGTGACAAGAGGTTATCGCGCCCTGCGCCACCGGTGTACCCGGCCTTGGTGGCGATCACGAGGTCCTCGCGGTGGGGCGCGGCGAAGCGGCCCAACAGGGTTTCCGAGGCGCCGTCGTTATAGACATAGGCGGTGTCGAAATGGGTGATCCCGGCTTTCAGAGAGGCTTCGAACATGGCGCGGCTTTCGCCTTCGTCGGCGCGGCCACCGAATTGCATGGTGCCAAAGGCGAAGCGGCTGACGGGGGTGCCGTTGGGGGAGGTGATCTGTGTCATGGGGCGGAAACTGGCATGGTTCGGGAGGCTTTGGAAGGGGACGAGCGCGAATCGAGGGTAAGGGGTTGAGTTAACAGGGAAAACCCCTGTCTGTAACAGATTGGTAAAACGTCGGTATCGCGTCGGTATTTTTTCCCGAAACCCCGTGGGTGAACAGGGCGCACGGTGGGTTTCGTACGAAACGTACGCGAGTTTTGTACGGTTCGGGTTCTGAGCCTTGGCCTTTTAGCCCCCCACCATTTTCCTGATCTGGGCCACAATCCTGAGGGCCGAGTCGCGCCGCATCCACGCCTCGGGCTGTGCAAGGGCCTGACGAAGTGCCGTAGTGAGCATTGTGCCTTTCTCAATATGTTCCTCCACATAAGACAAGGCGGCCTCCATGTCCTTTCCCCGCACTTCCCGGTCGGCACATTCGGTCGCGGCGAGGTCGAGGAAATCAAGGACGCTATATAGCTGATCACTGGTGAACAGGTCTTCACTCCAGTTGCCGCCAAAAGAAACGTTGCTGAGTTTGCCTTTCATGTCCATATGAGAACAAATAGAGAACAAACGGCGATTCTGAAATGGCAAAGTTCCGGACCCTCTATATCGACATGGACAGTTTCTATGCCTCTGTTGAGCAGCAACTGAACCCAGAGTTGCGGGGCAGGCCAATTGGCATAACGGCGGTTGACCATGACGCCGGGGCCATTGTTGCGGCCTCTTATGACGCGAAGGCCCTTGGGATCGGTGTCGGGACACGGATTTACGAGGCCAAGAAACTTTGCCCCGGAATCGCGCTCGTGGGGGCGCGTCATCGTGTTTATGTTCGCATGAACCAGAAGATCGCCAAGGCCATAGACCAGATCGCAGAAGTTGAGCGCATACGGTCGGTCGATGAATTTCAAATCCGCCTGTCTGCCGTCGATCATGATCTGGAGCGCGCGATTGCGATGGCGAAGCGCATAAAGGCCCGTATTACGGCAGAGGCCGGACCGTTCATTGTCGCCTCTGTCGGGTTAGGCCCCAATCACCTTCTGGCAAAAATTGCCGGGAAACTTGAAAAGCCGGATGGGCTGTCGTGGCTCTCGCCCGATAACATGCCGGATCGGTTGGCCGATATGCCGCTTGATAAGTTGCCGGGGATAGCCAAAGGCATTCACCGGAAGCTGGAGGCCGCAGGGGTACGGACCATACCGGACCTTTATCGGCTCGACCCGCGACATGCGCGCATGATCTGGCATTCCGTCGAAGGGGAGCGGTTCGTGCGGGCCCTGCAAGGCGAGGACATTCCGCTTACGGCCACGCGGCGCAACAGCTATGGGAACTCCAAGGTTCTGGCCCCGGAAAACCGCAACCTGCCGAATGCCTATTACGTCTCACGGTGGTTGGTGGAAAAGGCTGTCGCCCGATTGCGCCGGGATGGGTATCTGGCGCGGTATTTTTCCATCCAGGTGTCCTGTCGCCCGAACGGGCGGTGGACAGACGGCTTCAGCACGTTTCCCAGTCAGGACACGATGCATTTCCTGGCGTTGCACAAAGCCTTGTGGCGGCGGTTCTATGAGCGGACCGGATGCCGGACTTATCTGTCGGTCGGGGTGCAATTGGGAGATATTCAAAGTCTTGCGGATCGTGTGCCCGACCTTTTCCTTCCCTTGCCGCAAGCCTCGCGGACAGACCGTGAGACGCTTGGCAAGGTGGTCGATAATCTGAACCGGCGGTTCGGCCCTGACACCGTGTCCTTCGGGCATTCCCAACCCCATTACGGGTTCTTTGAAAAGGGGTGAACGGATAAGATCATGCGCCCGGATTCGAGGGGGCCGCGTATGGCTCGGGTTTGATCGCACGATTGCCAGCCGGTCAGTCGACGATGCGCGGCTCAGGGGGCGTGGTGCGCATGACGGCGCATCCTGCGGCGGGGTGGGCCTGTGGAGCCCAACAAAAAGGCCCCGCGCGGGGCGGGGCCTTTCGATCCGAGTGGCGCGGATCAGTTGGGAATGTCGCCGGTCAGGCCTTCGACGTAGAAGTCCATGCCCAGAAGCGTGCCATCGTCGGCCACTTCGCCCTCGGCCAGCCAATCGGAGCCGTCCTGTTTTTTCAGCGGGCCGGTGAAGGGGTGGTAGTCTCCATTGGCCATGGCCTCTTTCAGGGCCAGCGCCTCGGTCTTGACGTCCTCGGGCACGGCGTCGGTGATTTCACCGATGCCCACCATGCCCGGGCCGATGCCGTCCCATGTCTGCTGGCTTTCCCAGGTGCCGTCCATCACCGCCTGCGTGCGGGCGATGTAGTAGGGCTTCCAGTTGTCGATGATGGAGCTGACGCGCGGCATGGGCTTGTATTCGGCCATATCCGAGGCCTGCCCGAAGGTGATGACGTTGCCCGCTTTCTCGGCGGCGGCCTGTGGCGCGGTGGAGTCGGTGTGTTGCAGGATCACGTCGGCGCCCTGCTCGATGAGCGCGGTGGCGGCGTCGGCCTCTTTCGCGGGGTCGAACCATGTGTAGGCCCAGATGATCTTGAACTCGACGTCCGGGTTCGCTTTGCGGGCGTGGATATAGGCGGAGTTGATGCCGCGGATCACCTCGGGGATGGGATAGGAGGCGATATAGCCGATGATGTTCGATTCGGTCATCTTGCCCGCGATGTGGCCCTGCACGGCGCGGCCTTCGTAGAAGCGGGCGCTGTAGGTCGAGACATTCGGCAGGGTCTTGAAGCCGGTGGCGTGTTCGAATTTCACGTCGGGGAACTGCTTGGCCACGGCCAGCGTGGGTTCCATGAAGCCAAACGAGGTGGTGAAGATCAGGTCTGCGCCTTCAAGTGCCATGTTGCGGATGGCGCGCTCGGCCTCGGGGCCTTCTTTCACGCTTTCCTGAAATACGGTTTCGACCTTGTCGCCGAAGTGCTCTTCGAGGGCGAGGCGGCCTTGTTCGTGTTCATAGGTCCAGCCGCCGTCGCCCACGGGGCCGACGTAGATAAAGCCGACCTTGGTCGTGTCCTCGGCCATGGCCGAGCTGGCCAGTCCAAGCGCCACGGCAGCCGTGGCAAGTTTGCGCAGAAGGGTCATTTGGTTTCACTCTCCCAGGTGGTTGGTTCGTTTCGGTTTCTGTGTGTCACGGCCTCATTGCGAGGCGCGGAAGATGCGGCCCAGCGAGGCGGGCGCGCGGGATTTATCGGCCGACATGATGACCAGCACGAGGATGGTGATCAAGTAGGGCGACATCGACAGGTATTCGACAGGCAGGGCGCTTCCGGCGGCTTGCAGGTTGAGTTGCAGCACCGTGACCCCGCCGAAGAGCCATGCCCCCAGAAGGACGCGGCCCGCTTTCCAGCTTGCGAAGACCACCAGTGCCAGCGCGATCCAGCCCGCCCCGGCGGTCATGCCTTCGGTCCATTGCGGCACGCGGATCAGGCTGATGTAGGCCCCGCCAAGGCCCGCGCAGGCGCCGCCGAACATGATGGCCAGCACCCGCACGCGCACCACCTTGTAACCAAGCGCATGCGCGGCGTCGTGGTTTTCGCCCACGGCCCGCAGGATCAGGCCCGCGCGGCTGTACTTCAGCATGGCCCAGACCGCGGCGCAGAGGGCGAGGCCGAAATAGACCATGATGTCATGGTTGAACAGGATCGGCCCGAGGGCGGGGATGTCGGCAAGCAGGGGGATGTCCAGCTTGTCGGTGGGGGGCGGTTTGATCCCTTGATAGCCTTGGCCCAAAAGCGCGCTCATGCCGAGGCCGAAAAGGGTGAGGGCAAGGCCCGAGGCCACCTGGTTGGCCAGCGCGAACTGGGTGAGGAAGGCAAAGAGCAGTGACAGGCCGGCGCCGCCCGCGGCGGCGGCGATGAAGCCCAGTACGGGCGAGCCGGTGCCCACCGCCGCGGCAAAGCCGCAGATCGCGCCGGTGATCATCATCCCCTCGACCCCGAGGTTCAGCACCCCCGCGCGCTCCACCACCAGTTCGCCAAGAGCGGCGATCAGGATCGGGGTGGCCGCCACCATGAGCGAGGCCAGCAGCAGGACAGGGTTGATCGAGCCGAGATCCATCAGGCCACCTCCGCCGATTTGAACCGGATGCGGTAGTTGGTCAGAAGGTCCACCGCCAGCAGGACGAAAAGCAACATGCCCTGGAACATCTGGATCGCGGCGGCCGGCAACCCGAGGCTGGATTGCGCGATCTCGCCGCCGATGTAGGTGAGCGCCATCAAGAGGCCCGCCAGCGCGATGCCCACCGGGTGCAACCGCCCGAGGAAGGCGACGATGATGGCGGTGAACCCGTAGCCCACGTTGAAATCGATGCTGACCTGCCCGGAGGGGCCGGAGACCTCGAACATGCCCGCCAGACCGGCCAGCGCGCCGGAGGTGCCGAGGCACACGAGCACGAGGCGCGCCGGCGAGACACCGGCGAACCGCGCGGCGCGCGGGGCCTGTCCGGTCAGGCGAATCTGGTAGCCGAGGATGTGCCGGCCCAGCAGGATATAGGCGAAGATCACCGCGATGATGGCCGCGACGACCCCCCAATGCATGCCGGTGCCGGCGAAAATCTCGGCGTTATGGGCCGCCGGGTATTCCTGGAAATTGCGGCTGCCGGGAAAGCCGTAGCCATCGGGGTTTTTCATCGGCCCGAGCGCCATGGCGGCCAGCAGTTGTTCGGCCACATAGACCAGCATCAGCGAAACGAGAATTTCATTGGTGCCGAACTGCACCCTGAGCAGCGCCGGGATCATCGCCCAGAGCCAGCCACCGAGCGCGCCCGCGATGATCATCAGCGGAAAGACATACCACGCCTCCAGCGGGTAGAAGGCAAGCCCCACGGCGGCGCCGGTCAGCGCACCGATGATATATTGCCCCTCGGCGCCGATGTTCCAGATGCCCGCCCGGAAGCCCAGCGCGAGGCCGGTGGCGATGAGCACCAGCGGCGCACCTTTGACCAGAAGCTGCGGGCGGTAATAAAAGGCATGTTCCCCGAAAAGCGGCTGCCAGAAGATCGTCGCGATCGCCTCAATCGGGTCTTTGCCGAGGGCGGCGAACATCGCCCCGCCCAGAAGCATGGTGAGCACGACCGCCAGAAGCGGCGCCGCCCATGTCCAGAGGCGCGAGGGCTGGGGGCGCTTTTCGAGTTTCAGCATGGGTGCGCCTCGCGGCCGTGGAATGGGGGCGCTGCCCCCGACGTTGAAACCCTGCGGCTTTCAACGCCTCCCCCGGGGTATTTGACCCAAGAAAAAACCAGGAACGTCGGCTTTTTCTTGGCAAAAATACCCCCGCCGGAGGCATGAAATCTTTGGTGCAAGGGATCAGCCATGTGCCACCTCCATGCCATGCGCGCCGCCCATCATCAGGCCGATTTCCTCGATGCTCAGGTCTTGCGCGGGGCGGGCCTCGGAGAGGCGGCCTTCGTTGAGGGCGGCGAAGCGGTCGGAGATTTCCATCAGTTCGTCGAGGTCCTGGCTGATGCAGAGGATGGCGCTGCCGTGGGCGGCGAGGTCCAGCAGGGCTTGCCGGATCGCGGCGGCGGCGGCGGCATCGACGCCCCATGTAGGCTGGTTGACGACGAGAACCTCGGGGCGTTGCAGCACCTCGCGGCCGATGACGAATTTTTGCAGGTTGCCGCCCGAAAGGGCGCGCGCGGCGGTGTCGGGCCCCGGTGTGCGCACGTCGAAACGGTCGATCACGCGGGTGGCGAAGGCACGGGCGGCGGGCCAGCGGATGAAACCGCGGCTCAGCAGGTTTTCACGGTCGGCCCCGGTGAGCAGGGCGTTTTCCGTCAGGCTCATGTCCGGGGCGGCGGCGTGGCCCAGCCGTTCCTCGGGGGCGGTCAGAAGCCCCATGCGGCGCCGTGCCGTGGGGCCGAGCCGGCCAATGGGGTGGTCGCGCAGGGTGATCGAGCGGGCGGGGCTGCGCGCCTCACCCGAGAGCGCGGCCAGCAATTCGTCCTGACCGTTGCCCGCCACGCCGCCGATGCCGAGGATTTCCCCCTCGCGCACGGCAAGGTGGATGTTGCGCAGCGGCGTGCCGAAGGCCGAGGGCGCGGGCAGGGACAGCCCCGTGACATCCAGCGCCACCGCGCCGGGCGTGCGCCCCTCGCGGATGGGAGCCTCGAAGCTGCTGCCGACCATCATCTGCGCCATGTCGCGCGCCGAGGTGTCGCGTGGAATGCAAGTGCCCACGTTGCGCCCCTGCCGCAGGATGGTGGCGCGGTCGCAAAGCGCGCGAATCTCTTCCAGCTTGTGCGAGATATAGAGGATCGCCACCCCTTCGGCAGTGAGCTTGCGCAGGGTCTCGAACAGGATGTCCACCTCTTGCGGGGTCAGCACCGAGGTGGGTTCATCCATGATCAGAAGGCGGGGGTCCTGCAACAGGCAGCGGATGATTTCCACCCGTTGCCGTTCGCCGGCGGACAGGTCGCCCACCATGCGGTGCGGATCGAGCGGCAGGCCATAGGTTTCCGACACGCGGCGGATTTGCCCCGAAAGGTCACGCAGGCGGGGCGGGTTTTCCATTCCCAGTGCCACGTTCTCGGCCACGCTGAGCGCATCGAACAGCGAGAAATGCTGGAACACCATGGCGACGCCAGCGGCGCGGGCTGCGCGCGGCTCAGGCGGGCTGAAGGGTTTGCCGTGCAGGGTCATTCGGCCGCTGTCGGGTTTCACGAGGCCATAGATCATCTTGACCAGCGTGGATTTGCCCGCGCCGTTTTCACCCAGAAGCGCGTGTACCTCGCCCGGTGCAATGTCGAAAGATACGTCATCGTTTGCCACGACCCCGGGATAGGCCTTGGTCAGTCCCGAGATGGTAAGCAAGTTCGTGGTCACGCGGCGATATTCCGATGGTGTCTTGAGCAGGGTTGCCACCCAATATCGCAGGGGCGGGGCCATGGGCAATGGGGCTGTGACGCTTTTCCACGCATGACGGAAAGGAATGCCCGGTTTTTCGGCAGCTCATGCGCTGGCCTCTTTTGCCCGCGCGCGGCTCGGGCTAATGTCCAAGAATGAGCAGTGACCCCCGATTCATCCATCTTCGCGTCCATACCGAGTATTCGCTTCTGGAAGGGGCGGTGCGGCTGAAAAAGCTGCCCGGCCTGTGCGAGGCGGCGGGGATGCCCGCCGTGGCGGTGACCGACACCAACAACATGTTCGCGGCTTTGGAATTTTCCGTGACGGCGCAGGGTGCCGGTGTGCAGCCGATCATGGGCTGCCAGGTGGATGTGGAATATGTGCAGGTGCAACCCGGTGAGCGGCCGAAAGCCCCCGCGCCGGTGGTTTTGTTGGCGCAGAACGAGGAAGGCTATGAGCACCTGATGAAGCTCAATTCCTGCCTCTACCTGCGTGGCGACGGGCAGTTGGCGCATGTCACGGTCGAGGAGTTGGAGCGCTATGCCGGGTCTGTCATCTGCCTGACGGGCGGGCCGGACGGGCCGGTGGGGCGGCTGTTGCAGGCCGGTCAGCGGCCCGCGGCGCAGGCCCTGATGGAGCGGCTGAAGGCGGCCTTCGGGGACAGGCTTTATGTGGAGTTGCAGCGTCATCCGGGGGAAGACGGCGCGCCCGAGGCCGAGCGTCTGACGGAGCGAGGTTTCATCGAGATGGCCTATGCCATGGAACTGCCGCTTGTCGCGACGAACGATGTCTATTTCCCGGCTGAGAAGATGTACGAGGCGCATGATGCCATGCTGTGCGTGGCCGATGGCGCCTATGTGGATCAATCCGAGCCGCGCCGCCGGTTGACGCCACAGCATTATTTCAAGACGCCGGGCGAGATGGCGACGCTGTTTGCCGATCTGCCGGAGGCGATCGAGAACACCGTTGAAATTGCCAAGCGCTGCGCCTTTGGCACCTACCGGCGCGATCCGATCCTGCCGAAATTCGCCGATGACGAGGTGGAGGAGTTGCGCCGTCAGGCCAAGGAGGGGCTTGAGGCGCGTCTGGCCGTGATTCCGCATGCCACCAGCGTCGAGGACTATCACAAGCGGCTGGACTTTGAGCTGGACATCATCGAGGGGATGGGATTCCCGGGGTATTTCCTGATCGTTGCGGATTTCATCAAATGGGCCAAGGAGCATGACATCCCGGTGGGGCCGGGGCGGGGCTCGGGCGCGGGGTCTCTCGTGGCCTATGCCCTGACGATCACCGACCTCGACCCGCTGCGCTATAGCCTGCTGTTCGAGCGGTTTTTGAACCCCGAACGGGTTTCCATGCCCGACTTCGATATCGACTTCTGCATGGATCGCCGCGAGGAGGTGATCCATTACGTGCAAGAGAAGTATGGCCGCGACAAGGTGGGGCAGATCATCACCTTCGGCGCTTTGCTGTCCAAGGCCGCGGTGCGTGACATTGGCCGGGTCTTGCAGATGCCTTATGGGCAGGTGGACCGCCTGTCGAAGATGATCCCGGTGGAGGGTGTGAAACCCGTCAGCATCGAACAGGCCCTGAAACAGGAAGACCGCCTGCGCGAGGAGGCGCGCAGCGAAGAGGTGGTGGACCGCTTGCTCAAATACGGCATGCAGGTGGAGGGGCTGTTGCGCAATGCCTCGACCCACGCCGCCGGGGTGGTGATCGGCGACCGGCCCCTGGATGAGCTGGTGCCGCTTTACCAAGACCCACGATCCGACATGCCCGCCACGCAGTTCAACATGAAATGGGTGGAGCAGGCGGGGCTTGTGAAGTTCGACTTTCTCGGCCTGAAAACCCTGACCGTCATTCAGAATGCGATTGAGCAGATCCATAACGAGGGGCGCGATTTGCATATCGCGCAGGACGGCAGCACGATTTACGAGCCCTTCGAGGGGGCCGAGAACGACATCGGGCAAATCCCGCTGGATGACGAAAAGACCTATGAGCTTTATGCCCGGGCCAAGACGGTGGCGGTGTTCCAGGTGGAAAGTTCGGGCATGATGGATGCCCTCAAACGCATGAAGCCCACCTGTATCGAGGATATCGTGGCGCTCGTGGCGCTTTACCGGCCCGGGCCGATGGAAAACATCCCCACCTATTGCGAGGTGAAGAACGGGCTGCGCGAGATTTCATCGGTGCATCCGCTGATCGACTATATCCTTGAGGAAACCCAAGGGATCATCGTCTACCAGGAACAGGTGATGCAGATCGCGCAGGTCATGGCGGGCTACAGCCTGGGCGGCGCCGACCTGTTGCGCCGCGCCATGGGCAAGAAGATCAAGGAGGCGATGGACGCCGAGCGGCCCAAGTTCACAAAGGGCGCCATGGAAAACGGCGTGGACGAGGCCAAGGCGAAGGAGGTCTTTGACCTGCTTGAGAAATTCGCCAACTACGGTTTCAACAAATCGCACGCGGCGGCCTATGCGGTGGTGTCCTATCAAACCGCGTGGCTCAAGGCCAACCACCCGGTAGAGTTCATGGCCGGGGTGATGAACTGCGATATTCACCTCACCGACAAGCTGGCCATCTATTTCGAAGAGGTGAAGAAGGGGCTGAAGCTGCCCTATGCGCCGCCCTGCGTGAACCGCTCGGACGCGGTGTTCAAGGTGAAGGGCGGCGTACTGCACTATGCGCTGGGCGCCTTGAAGAACGTGGGCGTCGAGGCGATGCGCCTGATCGTGGAAGGGCGCGGTGAGAAACCCTTTGCCACGTTGTATGACTTTGCCCGCCGGGTGGATTTGAAGAAGATCGGCAAGCGGCCCTTGGAGATGCTGGCGCGCGCGGGTGGCTTTGACGAGCTGGATACCAACCGCCGCCGCGTCTTTGACAGTATCGAGGCGCTGACGAATTACTCGGCGGCCATTCACGAACAGAAGAACTCGAACCAGGTGTCCTTGTTTGGCGAGGCGGGCGATGACCTGCCCGAACCGCGCCTGAGCCCGGTACAGGATTGGTTGCCCGCCGAACGGCTGACCGAGGAGTTCAAGGCGGTGGGCTTTTACCTCTCGGGGCATCCGCTGGATGATTACATGGGTGCGCTCAAGCGCAAGGACGTGAAGACGCTGGATGAGGTCACCGCACTGGCCGAACAAAAGGGCGCGGTGGTGGTCAAGATGGCGGGGGTCGTGGCCGGACGGCAGGAACGCAAATCGGCGCGCGGCAACCGTTTCGCCTTTGCGCAACTGTCCGACACGACGGGGGGCTACGAGATCACGCTGTTTTCCGAAACCTTGGAAAAATCGCGCGAGTTTCTGGAGACAGGCTCACAGGTGGTGGTCACCGCCGAGGCGACGATGGAAAGCGATCAGTTGAAGCTTCTGGGCCGGTCGGTCTCGCCCATCGATGGCGTGGTCGCCGATGCGGGCACCATGGGCCTGCGGATTTTCGTGGACACGGAAAGCGCCATCACATCCGTCGCGCAGCTTTTGCAGAACGCCCAAGATGCCGCCAAGGGTGCGCGCGGGCCGGTGCAGTTTTGCCTGATGGCGCAGGGCTTGCCCGGCGAGGTCGAGATCGACGCGGGCGACGAGTTTCCCGTCAACCCGCAGATCAAGGGCGCGATCAAAAGCCTGACCGGGGTGGTCACGGTCGAGGAGTTTTAGCGCAGGCGCCTCATGCCTTGGCGGCGCACCCGGCCTGAGCCAACGGACATGGGGTATTTAAGCCAAGAAAAAGCGGGTGTGGTTTTTTCTTGGCAAAAATACCCAAATCCGACGGCGGCCACTTGGTGCATGGTTTGAAGGCTTAGTCGCAAGCGGCGGTGACGATCACTTCGACCTTGAGCACATCGCGGGCCAGTTTCGCCTCGCCGCAGGCGCGGGCGGGGGCGTGGCCTTCGGGCACCCATGCATCCCAGACCTCGTTCATCTCGGCGAAGTATTTCATGTCGGAAATCCAGACGATGGCCTGCAGGATACGGTCGCGCGAGGTGCCGGCCTTTTCCAGCAGGGCATCGACACGCGACAGGCAATCGCGGGTTTGCTCGGCCACGGAGTCGCCGTCGCCCACTTGGCCGCAGAGGTAGGCCACGCCGTTGTGCTTGACGATCTTGCTCATGCGGGTGGCGGTGTCGATGCGTTCGATCATGGGGTGCGTCCTTTTACCTTCGGTTATTCGGCGGCGTCCTGAGCCGTGTCCATCGCGGCCAGTTCGCCAAGGGTGACGGGTTTGAGCGGTGGACGGATGCGGTAATAGCCGGTCTCGTCCATGTCTTGCCCGTTGGCCGTGGCCAGTAGCGCCGAAACCGTCAGCCCGCAATAGCGGCCTTGGCAGGGGCCCATCCCGGCGCGGCCAAAGGCCTTGGCCTGATTGGGGCCATTGCAGCCCATGGTGGCAAAGCGGCGAATGTCGCCTGCGGTGACTTCCTCGCAGCGGCAGACGATGGTGCTGTCGTCGGGGGTGAGGGCTTGGGCGAAGGGCGGGTAGGCGGTATCGAGAAAGGCGCGGGGGGCGCGTTCGGCAGAGAGGCGGCGCAAGAGCGGGCGGGCCTTCAGGTCGCGGTCACCAATGGGCAGGCGTCCCGCGTGGTGGGCGATGTCGAGGGCGGCAATCTGGCCCGCGAGGGACGCTGCCTTGGCCCCGCCGATGCCCGCGCCGTCGCCGGCGATATGCACTGTAGGTAGGGTCGTGCCGCCCCATGCGTCGGTTTGCGGTTGATAGCAGGCTTGCCGAGCGTCCCAGTGGTGGGGGATGTCGATGGAGCGGGCCGCTTGGGTGTTGGGCGTGACGCCATGGTGCAGCAAGACGGTGTCGCAGGCGATGGTTCGGGTCTGGCCCTTGGCGGTGAACTCTACCCCCTCGGCGCGGTCTGTGCCGGTGATGCGGATGTCATGGGCCGCCGTGTGGCGCGGCACGCCTGCACGGCGCAAGTCTGCCAGCATTTTCAACCCCTTGAGGGCATAGCGCCAGCCGCGGAGTATTCCCGGTGCATGGCGAAGGGCCCGCAGGCTGTCACCCCTTGTTTGGGTTTCCACCAAGGCCAGTGGCGGGGTGCCCGCGCGCAGCATTTGCGCGCCGATGAGGTAGAGCAGCGGGCCACACCCCACCAGCACCGCGCGCCGGGCCAGGGTGCCCGATTGCTTGAGCAGGATTTGCGCGGCACCCGCCGTCATCACCCCCGGCAGGGTCCAGCCGGGCAGGGGCATGGGGCGTTCCAGCGCGCCGGTGGCGATGAGGATATGCCCGGCGCTGAGTTGCGCGCCGCGCCCCTCGCGGGTGTAGGAGATACGCTGCCCCTCCTCGATGGCCCAGACGGTGGCCCCGGTGATATGGGTGATGCCGGGTGTGGTGAGGCTTTGGGTGAGGGTGCGGCCTTCGGTGTAATCCTGCCCCAAAATGTCGCCGCGCAGGGGGGCGACGCGATCCACATCGCGGTAGATTTGCCCGCCCGGAGTGGACTGTTCGTCCAGTAAAACAACGCTCAAACCGCATTCCGCAGCGGTGCGCGCGGCGGCAAGGCCTGCGGGGCCCGCGCCGAGGATGGCAAGATCATGATCCATCGGCGCCCTCCTGCGGCATGCTGATGGTCAGGCCTTCCGTGACGGTGAGCATGCAGGCTTGTCGCGTGATGCCATCCACCTCGACCACGCAGTCGAAGCAGGCGCCCATCATGCAAAAGGGGGCGCGCGGCGCGCCGGAGGTCGGGGTGTGACGGAAGGTGGTGATGCCAGCGGCGAGCAGGGCGGCAGCGAGGTTGGCGCCTTCGGGTAA
This sequence comes from Roseovarius bejariae, assembly GCF_009669325.1. Classification (NCBI taxonomy): domain Bacteria; kingdom Pseudomonadati; phylum Pseudomonadota; class Alphaproteobacteria; order Rhodobacterales; family Roseobacteraceae; genus Roseovarius; species Roseovarius bejariae. Next base: position 749,405 of record NZ_SZWE01000001.1, on the reverse strand, counting down.
CATGAGCTCTTGCCCGGCGAAGGTGACAGGCACCTCGGCGCGGCTTTCGGACAGGGTTTCAAACGAAGCGGTCTTCACTGAATACCTCCAGATTCGGGGCCTCGGCATGGCCTTCCAGCCAGTCGGGCAAATGCCGGGCGTGGGCGGCTGCAAGGGTGATGCCGCTGTGACAGGTCACAAGGTAAGCCCCTGACATGGTGGGACTTTCTTGGTAAATCGGCAGGCCGTCGGGCGACAGAACCCGCAGCGCCCCCCAGCTTCGGACAAGCTGCGCGCGGGCCAGATCGGGGTAGGCGGCGATGGCTTGGGCGGCGAGGGATGAGAGGCCCGGTTGGGTGACGTGATCGTCGAAATCGACCTCTTCGTTGGTGGCGCCGATCTGGATGCCGCCTTCGTCGACCTGGCGGGCGATGAGGGAGGGGCGGTTGATCATCTTGGGCAGTTTTTCGGTGATCAAGACCTGGCCGCGTTGCGGGCGGATGGGCGCTTTGAAGCCCAGTTTGGGGCCAAGGGATATGGCCCCTAAGCCCGCGGAAAGAATGACTTTTTGCGCCTCGACGCGGGTGCCATCGGCGCAGGTGACAACAAAGGTTTGCCCCGGTTTTTCAACATCGGTCACCTGCTTGCCGGTCAGCACCTCGCCGCCCATGCGGCGGGTGTCTTGGGCCAGCGCGCGCAGGAGTTGCAGAGGGTTGGCGTGGCCGTCTTGGTGGTGAAGAATCGCGCCCACGACCTTGGGGCCGATGGCCGGTTCCTCGCGGCGCAGGGCGTTGTGCCCCAGCACCTCGAACGGGTAATCGCCGCCCAGTTTTTCCTTTAATTCATTGTACTTAGCGACCGTTTCTTCCAAGCTGTCTTCGGAAAAATGCAGGTCGTAACCGCCCTTTTGTTCAAGGCCCAGACCCTTGCCGGTGTTGTCGGAAAGCTCATTGGCGAAGTCGGACCAGAGGGCGGCGGAGGTTTGTGACCATTGGGCGTAGCGGGGTTGGTTCATGCCCTTGGATTGCACCCAGACCAGCCCGAAATTGCCTCGGCTGGCCCGGAACGAGCCGTCATCGCCATCTAACACTATGACTTTGCGGCCTTTTTTCAGAAGTCCCCAAGCCACGGAGAGGCCGACAACGCCGCCGCCTATGATCGCGTAATCCGCTTGCATCGGGTCCTCCGAGGGTGGGTTCAAGGCGCGGGGCGGCGGCGAACGCCGCCCCGGAGGATCGTACGAGTCGTACGGGAGAAGGGCGCGTTTCGTACGAAAATCCGGGGTGCCGGAAAAAGTTTCGTACGAAACGCAGGCGAGAGCGGCTTATTTGCCGATCTGGTCGAGGATGCCTTGGCCCCAGTCCTCGCCCACGTCCTTGAGGACCTCGGGCCAGACTTCGGCGCGGACCTTGGCGGCCATGGCGGCGCGCTCTTCGTCGGTGAGGGAGACCACGGTGGCGCCCAGTTCGTCGGCCAGACGTTGTTCCCATTTGCCCTGGTCTTCTTCGGCCACGGTCCAGCGGGTGGCTTCGAACTCGGACGCGGCCTCCATCAGGGCTTGTTTGTCGTCCTCGTCCAACCCGGCCAGCGCCTCGTTCGAGGCGATCATGTACCAGACCTCGAAGTGGGTGTTGGCGGGGATATAGGCCTTGGTCACGTCACGGAAGGAGGCATAGTAGCCCTCCGCGCCCGAACCGATGACGCCGTCGACAACGCCGGTCTGAATGGCGGTGAAGGCTTCGGAGAAGGGAATGGGCGAGGGGATGTAGCCCAAGGCCTCACCCGTCAACTGGAAGCTTTTGATACCCGGCACGCGGACCTTGATGCCGTTCGACTGCGAGGGGTCGCCGGGGTTCACCGGATCGGTGTTGAGCGAGATGCCCCCGAAGTAGACCGGGTAGGCGGCCAGCATGGTGATGTCCTGCTTGGCGTAAAGTTCGGCCATGACGTCGCGCACGGGGCCGTCGGGGCCATAGATCGCGCGGGCCTCGTCCCAGCTGTTGGCGAGGAAGGGGAAGGAGCTGATTTGCATTTTGCGGTCGGCGCCGGTGGCGGCCGGTTGGGTGGCCATTTCGATTGCGCCCACGCTGATGCGTTCCTGCACGGTGGTGTAATCGCCCAAGGCCGAGGCCGGGAAGATGTTGATCATCACGTCGCCATCGGTGGCGTCGGCCACGGTTTCGGAAAAGGCGCGCAGTTCCTTGTCGATGGTGGCGTCCTGTGGGCGTACGTGGCTCATCTTGAAGTCGGCGGCATTGGCGGCGCTGGCCAGCGTCATCAGGGCCACGGCGGCGGTGGTTGTCATAAAGCGTTTCATTCTTGGATCTCCTCCGTTGGATTGGATGTGCTTTTGGTGAGCGGGGTCAGTAGCCGAAGAGCGCTGGCAAGAAGAGCGACAGGTCCGGCCAAAGAGAGGTGAGGAAGACCACGGGCACATAGCCCGTGAGGATCAGGATCATGGCGGGCGGGATCACCTTGGTGACCTTCACGTTGCCGATGCGCGCGCCGAGATAGAGGATCGAGGCATAGGGCGGAGTGACGCCGCCCATCGCGGTGTTGACGCCCATGATGGCGGCGAATTGCACCGGCGAGACACCGATCGCCTGCATCAGCGGCAAGAGCAGCGGGGCAATCAGGATGATGGCGGTCACGTCGTTGACCACCATGCCCACCAGAAACAGCAGGATGTTGATGAAGATCAGCAACAGGACCTTGTTTTCGGTGACCGAGAAGATGGCGCTGACCATTTTCTGGGGGATCGCCTCGTAGACGAACATCTGGCTGAGGATCATGGAGAACAGGATCATCAGCATGATCGCGCCCACCGCCGTTGCGGCCTCTTTGCCGGCCTCAAGGAAGGTGCCCCATTTCAGCCCGCGGTAGATGAAGAAACCGACGGGCAGGGCGTAGATCACCGAGATCGCGGCGGCCTCGGTCGGGGTCATGATGCCGCCGTAGATGCCGCCAAGGATGATGATCGGCATGAGCAGCGCCGGCGTGGCGTTGAAGCCTTTACTGGCGACGTTCGAGGTGAATTCCGAAAAGCTGGGGGTGTCGTCGAGGATCAGGTCGAACTTGCGGCTCATCCAGAGATTCACCACCGAGAAGTTGAACATGATCAACAGGCCCGGCCCCAGCGTGGCCAGAAAGCAGGCGAGGATCGAGGTATCGGTGACCCAGCCGTAGACGATCATGGTGACAGAAGGTGGAATCAGCAGGCCGAGGATCGAGGAGTTGGCGATAAGCGCGGTGGCGTATTCGCGCGGGTAGCCGCGTTTTTCCATTTCCGGGATCAGGAGCGGGCCAATGGCGGCGATGCCGGTGAGGCCCGAGCCCGAGATCGCCCCGATGACCGCGCAGGAGACAGCCGCCACAACGCCCAGCCCGCCGCGGATATGGCCGATGAAGGCATTGACGAAGTTCAAAAGCGAGGCGGCGATGCCGCTGGCCGACATGATGGTGCCGGCCAGCACGAAAAGCGGGATGGCCAGAAGCACCGGGTTGCCCAATTGCTGGAACCCCCAGAGCATCATGCCCTTCATGGTCACGTCACCGATGAAATACATCACCATGAGCGCCGCGCCGAAGCAGTAGGGCAGCGGCACGCCCAATGTCAGGGTGATCACCAGAATGGCGATGGCGAGAAGGGCTATCTCGATCATTGGTCGCCTCCGGTGCTGAGGGCCTTGATGTGGCGCAGAAGGTGGGTGGCGGTATAGACCATCATCAGGGCCAGACCGGCGACCAGTGCCACATCGGAATAGAAGGTGGGGATGTAGAGTGTCGGGCTTTCTTTCCACACCCGCCATGCGTATTGCGTGAAATCCCAGGCCCAGGTCAGCAACCAGAGGCCGACGACGAGGCTGATCACCTCGCCGACGATGGCAAGGATGGTGTGGCCGCGCTGGGTTTTGATGGCAATCTCAAGCACGTTGGCGCGGATGTGGGTATCTTCGCGCGAGGCGTTCACGGCGCCGAGGATGTAAAGCCAGAGCGTGGGGTAGAGCATGGTTTCCTCAAGCCCCATGACCGGCACTTGCAACACGTAGCGGGTGATGACCTGCACGAATTGGCCAAGGGCCACGATGCAGATCAGCGCCGTCAGCAGGTATTTGGCGAAAGTGTCCATTGTCCCCCCTTGGATCGACGAGTCGCGGTGTCGATTGGATTTGGACTAGCTTGACGGGGGAGGGGGTATAAAATCAAATTGGAAAATGCGATAAAACCATAGAGTGGCTTTATGGGGTGACGATGAACCTGTCGTTTCGGCAATTGCAATGTTTCCGCGAGGTGATCCTTGCCGGCTCGATCAGTCAGGCGGCGCGGTCCTTGGGGCGGACGCAACCGGCGGTCAGCGCGATGATCGCGGGGCTGGAGGAGGAATTGGGCTTTGCCCTGTTTCTGCGCGAGCAGGGCAAGCTGATGCCGACGCCCGAGGCGCGGTATTTCTTCGAGGAATGCGAGGAGATCCTGGCGCGGTTGGAACAGACCAAGCGGACCCTGTCGGGGATGGCCAAGCTGGAGCGCGGGCGGCTCAGGATTGCCTGTCACCCGGCGGCCTCGGGGTTTTTCCTGCCTCGGGTTCTGACCTCGTTCCTGAAGGGGCGGGAGCGGGTGGAGGTTTCGCTTATGATGCGGTCTTCGGCGGTGATCGAGGATTTGGTGGCCTCGCAGCAGTTCGATCTGGGCTTTGCGGAAACGCCCAAGCCGCGGGAATCGATCCGGCAGGAGGATTTCGGGTTGGAATGCGTCTGTGCCCTGCCGCCCGGTGATCCGCTGGCGGCGCGGGATATCGTGACGCCTGCGGATTTGGAAGGGCGGGGGTTGGCGATGCTGTTTGACGAGCATGTGGTCACCCGCCAGACCCGCGAGGTGTTCGCGCAAGCGGGGTGCGGGTTTGAACGGGTGTTCGAATTGCAGACCTTCCTGCCGGGGATACGCTTTGTCGAGGCCGGGCTATGCACGATGATTTGCGATCTGATCACCGCGCATACCTATGTGCATAACACTGGCGCGCAGACCGGCGGGGTGGTGTTCCGGCCTTTCCGGCCCACGGTGACAAGCGGGGTGTCGGTTCTGACACCGGCCCATGCCACGGCCTCAAGGATGTCCGAGGCGTTTTGCGCCCATCTGGTTGAACATGTGGGACGGCTGCGCGATGAGGTGTTGAAATGGAAACCGGAGTAGGCGCGATGTTCAGTTTTCAGACCGCAGGGGAAATTCGGTTTGGCCGGGGGGTGGCCGGGGAGGCGGCAAGCCGTGCCATGGGCTTTGGCCGCCGGGTTTTGCTGGTGCATGGGGCCACGGCGGCGCGGGCCGAGTGGTTGGCCGAGGCCCTGCGCGACGCGGGGGCCGAGGTGGCGGGGTTCGCCTGTGGGCGGGAGCCGGATGTGGCCTTGATCGAGGCAGGCGTTGCCGCCGCGCGGAACCATGGGGCGCAGGTGGTCGTCAGCCTTGGCGGCGGGGCGGTGATCGACGCGGGCAAGGCGATTGCCGCATTGGTGCCCGCCACGCGGTCGATGCTGGACCATCTTGAGGTTGTGGGGCAGGGGGCGCCGCTGGAGGCGGACCCCTTGCCGTTCATTGCCCTGCCCACAACCGCAGGCACCGGGGCGGAGGTGACCAAGAACGCGGTGATTGGCGTGCCCGAGGCGGGGCGGAAGGTCTCGCTGCGCGATGCGCGGATGTTGGCCGATCTGGCGCTGGTTGATCCCGGATTGACCGATGGGCTTCCGAAAGCCGTGACATTGGCCAGTGGGCTGGATGCGGTGACGCAAGTCATTGAGCCTTATGTGAGTTCCAAGGCCAACCGGCTGACGGATGCCCTTTGCCGCGCGGTGATTGCGCCGGGGCTGCGGGCCTTGCGGTACTTGGTGGACGAGGGCGAGGACAAGGCGGCGCGGGATGAGCTGGCATGGTGCAGCTTGTCGGGCGGGCTGGCGCTGGCCAATGCGGGGCTGGGGGCCGTGCATGGGTTGGCCGGTCCGATTGGGGGTGTCTCACCCGCGCCGCACGGGGCGGTTTGCGGGCGGCTTTTACCCTTTGTTCTGGAGGAAAACGCGCGTCGGGCCGAGGGCGTGACGGCGGCGCGCCTGGGCGAGGTGCGCGGCTGGATCGCCGAGGCCTTGGGCGGGGACCCGGATGAGGCCCCCGCGACGCTGGAGGCATGGGCGCTGGCGGCGGGCCTGCCGGGGTTGCAGGCCATGGGGTTGACGCCTGCGCAGTTTGGCGCGGTGGCCGAGGCGGCGGTTGGATCGTCGTCGATGAAGGGCAATCCGGTGGAGCTGGATGTGGAGTGTTTGGTTCAGATATTGCAGCGCGCGGGGTAATGGGCTGATCGTCACGCCAAGGCGTGAAAGGGTAGGAACAAGCAGATGCTCGCATTACGCTTGTTGAGTGACCGAGATGCGGGACGGAGCGGACATTGAAATAGCCGCGCATCGGCGGGCCGCGGTGCGGCGATCCAACGATTGGTTTATGGCACTTTATCTCAGCCAAGTCCGAAAAACCTATGAGCGGAGTGCTTAGCTTTGCCAAATCGCCGTGCCGGGGGGCGGCCCGCCGATGCGCGGCGGCCTTCGGCCTTGATTCCGCGCTGGACCTTCGCGATCGAATGTCCAACAAGGGCTCCAACCCGTCCTTCGCTGCACGTCAGACGACCGGCCGCTGTCAGGAAACGCCCCAAACGTCGCAAACTTCAATCCCCGCGCACCTCGGGCGATTGAACTTTTATTGAAAATGCCGACGGTTGCGCCCCTTGCGTCAGGTGCAAGGCGCTAGGCCCCGTCCTGTACAAGGATGTCCCATGCCTCACGCACGCCGGGGCGTGTTACGTCGCGCAGGCGGAGCAGGCGGATTTCCAGCGTGATACCGAAGCTGCCGCTGAAGGGATCGACCAGTGCGCCGCTTGCCAGATCGTTCGCCACAAGGGACCCCGGCAGCCACGCCACCCCGATGCCATCCAAAGCATAGTGATATGCCGCCAGCGTCAGGGCGGTTTCGGCCTTGCGGTGCAGGTGGGTTCCGGAGGGCAGGCGGGGCCAGACCTGAGAGTCCATCACTTGGCCCAGAAAGACATCGCGGGGGTAGGTGATGACCGGCAGGTTGCCGGTTCGCAGGGATTTTGCCACCGCAGGGGTGCAGACGGGCCGCAGGGTTTCCTGACCCAGTGTATGGTCATGAAAGGCGGGGGTGGGGGCGGCATCCACCCCGGCCAGATCGTAGCTGACCACCAGATCAACCTCGCCCGAGAGCAACATCAGCAGGCATTCGTCGCGGTTGCCCGAGCGGACGCGGACCGAGGCCCCGGTCGCCTCGGTCAACTGTCGCACGAGAGCGGGGGAGACCGTGGTCGTGATCGCGTGCTGACAGGCCAGCGAGATGGCCCGGTCTTGCCCCAAGGCCGCGCCCCGGAGGCTATCGCCAAGCGCGCGCAGGTCCGAGGCGAGGCGGCGCATCTGGGCCTCTTGTTCGCGGATCGCGGGCAAGAGGGTCACGGGTTTGCGGCTTCGGTCAAAGAGCGGTGCGCCGAGGCTGTCTTCGATGGCGCGGATGCGGCGGGTGAAGGCCGATTGGGTGAGATTGCGCCGCTCGGCGGCCCGCACGAAGGAGCCGGTATCGAGAACCGCAAGGATGTCTTCGAGCCAATCGAGTCGCATGTCTTGCTGTGCCCTATAGCACTATAAAATGCAAGATGTGCATTTTATAATGCGGCATTCGCATTTGGTTTGCGGGAATGCAGGGTGTATCAGTCGAATTAATCAACATGAGAGGATTTCCAACATGCATCTTGCCCGCTTTCCCCGCCACTTCCTTGCCCATTTGCCCACGCCTCTTGAGCGTCTGGACCGCCTGAGTGCGGAACTGGGCGGGCCGGAGATCTGGATCAAGCGCGACGATTGCACGGGTCTGTCCACCGGCGGTAACAAGACCCGCAAACTGGAATTCCTGATGGCCGAGGCCGAGGCGCAGGGCGCCGACATGGTGATGACCCAAGGGGCCACGCAATCGAACCACGCGCGGCAAACGGCGGCTTTTGCTGCCAAGCTGGGCATGAAGTGTCATATCCTGTTGGAAGATCGCACCGGATCGAACGATCCGAATTATAACTATAACGGCAACGTGTTGCTGGACCATCTGCACGGGGCCACCACCGAGAAACGCCCCGGCGGCGGCGACATGAACGCCGAGATGGAAGCGGTGGCCGACAAGCTGCGCGCCGATGGCAAGAAAGTTTACACCATTCCCGGCGGTGGCTCGAACCCCACGGGCGCGCTGGGCTATGTGAACTGTGCCTTTGAGCTTCTGAACCAAGTGAATAGCACGGGCCTGAAGATCGACCATCTGGTACATGCCACCGGCAGTGCGGGCACGCAGGCGGGGCTGATCACGGGCTTACAGGCGATGAACGCGCAAATCCCGCTTCTGGGGATTGGCGTGCGGGCGCCCAAGCCCAAGCAGGAAGAGAACGTCTATAACCTGGCCTGTGCCACCGCCGAGAAACTGGGCTGTGCCGGGGTCGTGAAGCGCGAGGACGTGGTGGCCAACACCGATTACGTCGGCGAGGGCTATGGCATCCCGACCGAGAGCGGTTTGGAAGCGATCCGCATGTTCGCCGAGTTGGAAGCGATCCTGCTGGACCCGGTGTATTCGGCCAAGGGCGCGGCGGGCCTGATTGATTTGATCCGTAAGGGGCATTTCAAGAAGGGTGAGCGGGTTGTCTTCCTGCACACCGGCGGGGCTGCGGCGCTCTTTGGCTATGACGCGGCCTTTGATTTCAAGGGTCGCTGGGTCACGGCCTAAAGCTCTGTCAGGTTTGGAAATCGAGCGACCCGCCGGATCGGCGGGCCGTTTTTCTTTGCGAGCTCACCGCCCCAGCACCGCTTTCATGCCCGGTTCGGGAAAGCAGGTGGCGCGCCCGCCCCTGGCCTCTTGCCAGCGGCCGATGGAGCGGCGGGTTTTGAAGCCGGGCAACCCATCGGCGCCGCCCACGTCATGGCCCATGGCCTGAAGCCCGCGTTGCATGGCGGCGATGTCCGAGCGGTACATGCGGCCCACGTTGCCCCAACGACCTTCGAAATCGCCCATGCCATAGGCGATGCGGTCGCCCACGTGGCCGACGAACAGCGCGTAAAGGTCGCTCATGTTGTAATCCTTCAGGACATAGAAATTGGGCGTCACGATGAAGGCGGGGCCGTTTCGGCCAGCGGGCATCAGAAGGAACCCTTCGCCGCGTGCTTCGTGGCTCGGGAAGGCTTTGCCGTTGACTCGCGTGATGCCCATGGCCGCCCATTGGGTGATCCGGCGGCCTTGGTCGGGGCCTTCCAGCGTGCAGGAAACCGAAGGTGGAACGCGCACTTCGAACCCCCAGTCGCGGCCTTTCACCCAGCCATGCCGCGCGAGGTAGTTGCCGATGGAGGCCAGCGTGTCGGCCTCGGAGCGCCAGATGTCGGCGCGCCCGTCGCCATTGCCATCGGCGGCGTATTTCAGGAAGGACGAGGGCATGAATTGCGGTTGTCCCAGCGCCCCGGCCCAACTGCTTTTCATCGCCCCGCTGGGGGCGTGGCCCGCTTGGGCGATTTGCAGGGCGGCGATGAGTTCATCGGTGAAATATTCGGCACGGGTGCTCATGAACCCCTTGGTGCCCAGCACCTCGAAGGCATTATGTGGGATGGCGACCCGGCCATAACCGCTTTCGCGGCCCCAGATGGCAAGGATGATATGGCCGGGAACGCCGGTGGCGCGTTCCACCCGTGCCAGCGTATTGGCATACTGGCGGGCCAGTTTGCGGCCCGTGGCGGTGGCGCCGTTCACCGAGCCGCGATTGAAATACTTGGCGGGCGCGCCGAATTCGGCCTGCCTTTGGCGCTTGGGGGTCGTGGTGCGGCTGCCGGGCGGCACCAGATCGGGCAAATCCCAGTTGAGGCGGACGCCGTTGAAGGCGGCATTGAACGTGCCGCGCGACACACCCTTGGCTTTCGCGCGGGGCCAGACGGTTTGCGAGAGCCAGTTTTGAAACTGCGCCTCAATACGGGCGCGGTCTTGGGCGCTGGCGGGGAGGGGGGCGAGGGACAAAAGACCAAGGAGCAGAACCACATAGCGCATCTTTTTCCCTTTCGCGTCATCGGCGGGTGCAGAGGGTTTGCCCCAGATCATCACAAGCAGGTGGCGTAGGGCAAGATGTGTTGCACGCTTTGAGGCAAACCTGCCGAATCGTGCCGCGTTGGTGAAGCGCAGGCGCTGTGCATGTACCAAAACCGATGATTTGATTGCATGGCAGAAAATTCACTTAACTACCTGAATAATAAATGAAAATAGTAATCTCATTATTGCATGGAGTATTTCGCAACCCCAAAATTGGAAAAATATCTTTACCAATACTGCGCATCCCTTAATATTCGCCCTGTTGCATGTACGATGGTCGGGAAGGAGGCCCCGCCCATCGTTTGGAAAGCATCCAAAGGGAGGAGAAACCATGACCAACAAACCGATTTCACGCCGCGCCGCCCTGAGCGGGCTGGCCACGGCGGGGGCCGCCGGCCTTGCCGCGCCGTCGCTTGCCACCGCACAGGGGCAGACGACCACGTGGAAGATTCAGACAAGCTGGCCCGGTGGTATCGGCCTGCAAATCTTCAAGGACTGGGCCAATTCCATCGTTGAGAAAACCGGCGGGGAACTGGCGTTCGAGCCCTTCGGCGCAAAGGACGTCGTGGGCGACTTTCAGCTTTACGACGCCGTGAAGAACGGCGTTCTGGACGCGGTGAACCCCTTCACCATCTACGCGCAGGGTATCATCCCCGCGGCGATGTTCCTGACCAGCTATCCGCTGGGCCTGCGCAACCCGCACGAGTTCGACACCTTCTATTATGGCCTTGGCGGCCTTGAGATGGCGCGCGAGCTTTATGCCAAGCAGAACATGTATTTCGTCGGGCCGATCCACCACGGGCCGAACATCATCCACTCCAAGGTTCCGATCCGTTCGGTCGATGACTTCGCGGGCCGCAAGATGCGCGCGCCCGGCGGCATGGTGGCCGAACTGTTCTCGGCGCTTGGGGCGAAAACCACGCTGCTGCCCGGTTCGGAAATCTTCCCGGCGCTGGAAAAGGGCACGATCGACGTGGCCGACTACGTGGGGCCGGCGGTGAACTATGCCTTGGGCTTCAGCCAGGTCACCGATTACATCTCGATGGGCCCTCCGGGCTTCATGTCGGTCTATCAGCCGGTGGACATCATGGACCTGACCGTCGGCATGGACAGCTGGAACGCCCTGTCGGACGAGATGAAGCAATTCGTCGAGATGGAAGTGCATTCCTACTCCGACATGCACCACGCGGCGATCCAGAAGGCCGACCAGGAGGCCTGGAAGAAGTTCGAGGCAGACGGCACAGAAGTCACCCGTCTGAGCCAGACCGACGTGGAAATCATGACCGAGGTCGCCGTGCCGATCTGGTTCAAATACGCCAACCGCGACAAGGACGCCGCGCGCGTCTTCAAGACGCAACTGGATTACATGATGTCCGGCTCGCTTGGTTATGTATCGCCTGAAATGGTCGAGGGTCAGACGCTGGATCTTTGATCGGCAACTGATCGACTGTAACGCGCTGCGCCCCCGCCATCATGCCGGGGGCGTGGCCTTCTTTTCCGCTTAGAATGGACGACATTCCATGCCCAGCATCAACTTCATCCTGCCGCATTGGCTGTATTGGGGAACGCTGTTTGTCTTTCCGCTGATTGCCATGGTGATGGCGCGGCGTACGCAGACACGCGGTTATTCGCTCTCAATCGGTTACATGATCCTGTTGACCGGGGGGCTTTTGGGCCTGCACCGGCTGTACCTGCGTAATCTTTGGGGGCTGATCTTTATCCCGCTGTTTTTCGCGATCCTCTTTGCCAATGCGCAGGGGCGCGAGGCACGCGAGCTTCAGAGCGAGGCGGCCAATGTCGTGAGCAGCGCCGAGAGGGTGATCGGGCGGCTGGAACCCAAGGTGGCGGGCGCGGATGACAAGATCGCCGGGCTGGAGGCCGATCTGGCCGAGGCCGAGGAGGGCAGTTTCGCCCGGATCCGGGCCGAAAAGATGCTGGACAAGGCACGCGACGCCAAGGTGGCCGACGCCGAGCGTCTGGCAAAGGCACAGGCCGACCTTGAAGCCGCCAGACCGGGATTGGTAGAGGCCGGTGAGGGGCGAGCCTTCTGGTCGAATTTCGCCTTTTACACTTTTCTGCTGATTTGCGTGCTGATGGCTATCGACGCGGTGCTGTTGCCCGGTCTGGTCAAGCGTGCGCAGGCGCGGCTTGAGGCCGAGGGCGACGAGGAGACCCCCGCCGAGCATCGCCTTGAAGAGGTGGAGCACGAAGAGGCCGAGGGGGACGAGGCGCATATCGGCACCGGGTTTACCGGCGCGATTGACCGGTTGTCATACTATGCGGGCGAGTTCGTCAGCTATTGGATGGTGATCGCGGTCATCGCCTATTACTTCGAGGTGGTGGCGCGCTATGTCTTCAACTCGCCCACGATCTGGGTGCACGAGGGCATGTTCCTGATGTTCGGGATGCAATACCTCGTGGCCGGGGCCTATGCGGCGCTGACCGATGCGCATGTGAAGGTGGATGTCTTCTATGCCGAATGGTCGCCGATGCGCAAAGCGCTGGTCGATCTGTTCACCTCGATCTTCTTCTTCATCTTCGCCGGTACGCTGCTGGTGACCGGGTGGATTTTCGCGATGGATGCGACCGTGGTGAACGAGATTTCCTTCTCGGAGTGGACCATCGCCTATTGGCCCTTCAAATGGGCCATCGTCGTGGGCGCTGTCCTGTTGATCCTGCAAGGGGTTGCCAAGCTGTTGCGAGACTTGGCCACCGTCGGCAATGCAATGAAAGGGGCCTGAGGGCATGGGTATCGAAATTGAAATCGGTTGGCTGACGGCCCTGATGTTCGGCAGCTTGATGGTGTTGTTGATGGCGGGGCTTCCGTTGGCCTTCGTCACCGGCGGTCTGGCCTGTGTGTTCCTGTTCATCCTTGGCGATGCGCAGACCCTGAACATCGTGCCAAGCCGGATTTTCCCGCTGATGACGAACTATCAGCTATCGGCGATCCCGTTGTTCATCTTCCTTGCGGCCATGTTGGAGAGGGCGGGGATCATCAACGAGATGTTCGATGTGATCTACAAGCTCTTGGGCGGGGTGCGCGGCGGTCTGGCCGCGGCCACGATCATTGCCTCGACGATCCTTGCCGCCATGGTGGGGGTCATCGGTGCCGCCGTGGTGACCATGGGGATCATCGCGCTGCCCGCGATGCTGGAACGGCACTATGACCCCAAGATCGCCATGGGCTCGATCATGGCAGGGGGGACGCTGGGTATCCTGATCCCGCCCTCGATTCTGGCGATCATTTACGCGGTTGTGGCCGAGCAATCGGTGGGCGAGCTGTTCATCGGGGCGGTCCTGCCCGGCCTGCTGCTGTCGGGGATGTATATCCTTTATGTCACCGTCATGTGCTATGCCGACCCCAAGAAAGGCCCGCCCATCCCGGTCGAGGACCGGGTGAGCACTGCCGAGAAGATGCGCCTTCTGGGCAACATGGCCGCGCCCATCACCCTGATTTTCGTGGTGCTTGGGGTGATCTTCGCAGGTGTTGCCACGCCGGTTGAGGCGGCGGGCATCGGTACCTTCGGGGCCTTCATCGTGGCCGCCATCCACCGCAAGCTGACATGGGCCACCGTGCGCGAGGCCTGCATGACCACGCTCAAGGCCAGTGCCATGGTGATCTGGATCATGTTCGGCGCGACCATCTTTGTTGGCCTGTACGTTCTGGAAGGCGGGCAGGAGTTCGTGGAAAGCACCATGACGGGCCTTGGCCTTGGGCCTTGGGGGATCCTGATCCTGATGCAGGTGATCCTTGTGGCGCTGGGCATGTTCCTTGACTGGGTGGGCATCCTTCTGCTGGCGGTGCCGATCTTCGTGCCGATCATCAAGGCGCTGGGCGCGCAGGCCTTCGGGCTTGGCTCGGAAGGGGATTTGGTGCTGTGGTTCGGGGTGTTGTACCTCGTGAACATGCAGATGAGCTTCCTCAGCCCGCCGTTCGGCTATGCGCTTTTCTACCTGCGGGGCGTGGCGCCTGCACACATCCCGATGAGTGACATTTTCAAATCGGCCTTGCCATTTCTCTTCTTGCAGATCGTGGGCCTTGTGATGTGTATGTTGTTCCCGACGATCATCACGTGGTTGCCGCGGCTGGTCTACGGAGGGTAGCCGCGCAGAGATGCAGGGATAAACAGCATGACGAACTGGACGGGCGAAGCGGAGCTTGGAACACCTTACTGGTGGGAGGCCGCCGCCCCCCAAGACCCCGGGCAGGACCTGCCCGGGGTTTGCGATTTTCTGGTTATCGGTGCGGGGTACTGCGGGTTGTCGGCGGCGATTGCCGCGCATGACTGCGGCGCCAAGGTGGTGGTCGTAGATGCGGGCGTGCCGGGCGAGGGGGCCAGCAGCCGCAATGGCGGCATGGTGGGGGCGCATCCCCGGCTGGGGTGGCATGATCTGGCCACGAAATTCGGGCCTGCCGTGGCCGATGCCCTGTTTGCCGAGGCGAAACCGGCGCTGGAGTGGGTCAAGGCCCTGATCGCAACCGAATCCATCGACTGTGATTTTCAACAGACAGGCCGGGTGCAACTGGCGTGGACACCGGCCCACGCCGAAACGCAAAAGCGGCTGGCCGGGCATGTGCGCGAGAAAAGCGATGTACAGGTCACGTTGCTGGACCGTGACGCGTTGAGCGCCGAGATCGAAAGCGCGCATTACCACGGCGGGCTGTTGTTCCCCGAACATGGCGCGTTGCACCCGGCCAAGTATCACGCGGGCCTGATGCAGGCCGCGTTGCGCCGGGGGATTCCGGTTGTCGGACATGCGGGCGTGTCGGGATATGAGCGGGATGGTGGCGGATTCGTGGTCGAGACCGCGAAGGGCCGGGTGAAAGCGGGGAAGCTGATGCTGGCGACCAATGGCTATACCCGCAAGCCGTTCAAATGGCACGTGGCGCGGGTCTTTCCGCTGCCCAGCTATATCATCGCCACCGAGGAGCTACCCTCGAACCTGCTGGGCCATATCGCGCCGGGGCGGCGGATGATGGTCGAGACCCGCGCGCGGCACAGCTATTTCCGCCTGTCGCCCGATGGCAAGCGGGTGCTTTTCGGCGGCCGCGCCTCGATGCGGGATCTGCCGATGGACAAGGCGGCAGAGCGCCAGAAGCAAACCATGTGCGAGGTCTGGCCCGAGTTGCGCGATGTGAAGCTGTCGCATGCGTGGAAAGGCTATACCGGGTACAGTTTCACCCATATGCCGCATGTGGGTGAGGATCGGGGGCTGCATTATGCCATGGGCTTTTCCGGGTCGGGCACGGTGATGGCGCCCTACCTCGGGGCCAAGGCGGCGTGGCAGGCGATGGGCGATGCGCGGGGGCAGACGGCCTATGCTGATACCCACCTGACGCGCCATGTGCTCCACCCTTTCGAGTGGCCACATTTCCTCAAGGCGGCGGATGTCTATTACCGCAACTGGGTGGACCGGATGGAAAACCGCGCCGCGCGGCGCGGGTAGGCCGAGGCCGTAGAACGCACATTTTTTGTCGCATACAAGACAGTGATTGGTGCGTTCCGAACAGACGGCGGAGCCTGCGGCCTGCGACGTGGGCGCGGAACGGCCCGACGTGCGGGCCAGGTCAGGAAGGAATGCGCGATGAAAGACTATTGGCAGAACTATATCGACGGGGCTTGGGGCGATGGCGGTGCGGGCCGCGTCGAGGTGGTGAACCCCGGTTCGGGCGAGATGCTGGCGGAACAGGCCCTCGCCGACGAGGCCGATGTGGACCGCGCGGTGCAGGCCGCCAAACGGGTGCACCAATCGGGCGCGCTGCGCGACATGCGCCCGCTTGAGCGGGGCCGTCTGGTGCAGGCCATGGGGCAATACCTGCTGGATAACCTCGACGAGGTGACCAATGTGTTGACTCGCGAACAGGGCAAACCCCTATGGGAGGCCGAGATCGAGGTGCGCGGCGCGGCGCTTTATTTCGAATATTATGGCAATCAGGCCGCCACGGTCGAAGGCAAGTCGATCCCGCTGGGCGCTGGATACTACGACTTTACCGATTGCGAGCCTTATGGCGTCTCGGCCCAGATCATCCCTTGGAATTACCCGGTGGAAATGACCGCGCGGTCGCTGTCGGCGGCCTTGGCCACGGGCAACACCTGTGTGATCAAGACCCCCGAACTGACCCCGCTGAGCAATTACATCTTCGCCCATGCGGCCGAGGCCGTTGGCCTGCCCAAGGGCGCGGTGAATATCCTGTGTGGCTGGGGCCATCAGGCGGGCGCGGCCCTGTCGGGGCACGGGGACGTCAACCAGATCGTCTTTACCGGCTCGGTGCCCACCGGCGTTGCCATCGCCACGGCGGCGGCGCAGAACGTGGTGCCCTGCGTGCTGGAATTGGGCGGCAAATCGGCGGCCATCGTGCATGACGACGCCGACCTGGAGGCCTTCGAGAATGACATCCGCTGGGGCATCTATTTCAACGCGGGGCAGGTGTGCAGCGCCATGAGCCGGGTCATCGTGCACGAATCGCGGCACGATGAATTGGTGGAACGGGCGGTGAAGGTGGCCAAATCCCTTTCGGTCGGTCCGGGGATGGAACGGACCGAGGCAGGCGCCAACATGGGCGCCATGGTCAGCGAAGGACAGCGCGATCGCGCCGCCGGTATGGTCTCGGACGCCGAAGCGCAGGGGGCCACGGTGGCCACCGGCGGGCGCAAGATGAACATTCCGGGCGCGTTCCTTGACCCCACGGTACTGGCCAATGTCACCCCCGACATGACCATCGCGCAAGAAGAGGTCTTCGGCCCGGTCCTGTCGGTGCTGAAATTCCGCGACGATGCGGAGGCGATGGAGATCGCCAACGGCACGCAATACGGCCTTGTCGGCGGGGTCTTTACCGCCGATCTGGATCGCGCCACCCGCGCCGCGCGGCAGATGCGGGCCGGGCAGGTCTTCGTCAACGAATGGTTCGCGGGCGGCGTGGAAACCCCCTTCGGCGGCTTCGGCAAATCCGGCTATGGCCGTGAAAAGGGGCGCGAGGCGCTTTGGAACTATGTTCAGACCAAGAATGTCGCGATCAAAATGAAGGCATGAGGCCGGACAGAGAACCGGGGGCATTTTGCCCCCAAAGGGGGCGGGCGATTCTTTGTCCGCCCCCGATGAGCCTCGGGCCGTGGTGCAAGAGGTGATCCGCGCCAGCCATCGGCGCGAATACGCCGAAAAAAACGCGTGACACAGTGTTTTATAGGGTTTTGCGCCAATGGGCCGAAATGGTGTGTGATTAATTCGTCACAACTTTTCCAACATGCAACCGCACGTAGGGGGTTTCGTTGACACCAAGGGCCTGTTTGCCCCATTTCATCCTCAAGCCGTGTCCAGCGCTGGAGGCGGCGGAAACGAAACTCTGCTTTGATGGAGGGACACCTTGAAAAAGCATCTTCTCGCAACCAGCGCGATCGCACTTGGCGTCGCAGCTGCACCCGCAGCAGCCCAGGACTGGAACCTGGACTGGGGCGGTTACTACAACACCCACATCGCCTACTCGGACGTGAGCGGCACCGCAATCGCTCCCGGCGCTGACTTCGACGGCATCAACATCGTCGGCGACGGCGAAATCATCTTCACCCCCTCGGTGACCCTGGACAACGGCCTGACCTTCGGCATCAACGTTCAGATGGAAGCCCAGAACGGTGGTGGCGGTGCTGACGGCATCGACGAATCCTACATCACCATCTCGGGTGACTCGCTGGGTCGCATCGAAATCGGCGGCGAAAACTCGGCCGGTTACAAATCGATGGTCGGCGCACCGGGCGTTGGCTCCTTCGCGATCATGTCGGCTTCGGTTTCGACCGTCGCTCCGATCGCTCACGCCTTCCGTCAGGCCGCTGGTTCGCCCTGGACTGAAGTTGGCGGCAACAACGACGTGCAGCGTATCAGCTACTTCACCCCGTCGTTCAACGGCCTGACCGTTGGCGTTTCGTATGCTCCGGGCAACAACACCAACGCGTCCAACGCTGGTGCTTTCAACCGCAACAACACCTATGCAACCGACATCTTTGATATCGGCCTGAACTACAGCCAGTCGTTCGGCACCGTTGACCTGACTGTTGGTGCACGCTACGGCACCGGCGATGCTGCGGCTCTGACCGTTGTCACGCCTGCTACCGCTGGTCCGGATGGCCTCGACGGTACTGCCGACGATGTTGCAGCAGTCACCGGCCCCAACACCGCAAGCGACCCCGAAACCTGGGGTATCGGCATGCAGGTTGGCTTCGGCGCATTCACCGTTGGCGGTCACTACGCTGAAAACGACAACGGCGCAATCGGTGGCGCAGGCGACCAAGAAGGTTGGAGCCTCGGTGCAACCTACGACATCGCTGGTCCGTGGTCGGTTGGCCTCCAAGGCTTCAACGGTCAGACCGACGGTGGCGCAGGTGTTCCGGACGTCGAATACAACGCCTACAAACTGGCTGGCTCGCGTGAGCTGGGCACCGGCGTGAGCTGGGATGTCTATGCCATCTACGCCGAAAACCAGAACGTTGGTAACGTTGCGAACAACGACCGCGACGCAACCATCATCGGCACCTCGATCAACCTGAGCTTCTAAGTTTAGGCTGATTGCTGAAACGGCGAGGGGGGGATGTACATCCCCCCCTCGTTGTTTTATGTGCGAAACGAATTCTTCCGTGTGAACGCGAGGCTATGTGAAATGAAGAAAAATCTTGTCTGGCTGGCCTCTTACCCCAAGTCCGGCAATACTTGGACGCGGATTTTTCTGGCCAATTACCTGACCAATTCACAAGAGCCAGTTTCGATCAATCAGGCCCGACATTTCGGGATCGCCGATGTCGGCGCCGAGATGTATCACCGTGTTGCCGGTCGCCGCATTGATACGCATGATGTGCCGCTAACCTTGCAGTTGCGCGAGGGTGTCTTGCGGGGCATTTCAAACAACAACGCGGATGTGAACCTCGTAAAGACGCATAGTATTTGCCAAGTTGCGCGCGGTGTCCACTTGATCTCATACCAGTACACGAGATCAGCTATCTATGTCATGCGGAACCCTTTGGACATGGTAATGTCTTATGCCCGGCATTTTGCTTTAAGCATTGAAGGTGCCGCGACCTCTATTTGCAGTGAAAACAACTTTCTGGGTGCTGACGATTCAGTTGTCCCGACGTTCCTTGGTACATGGTCAGATCACGTGAATAGCTGGACGGCAAAGAAACCCTACCCGACATTGGTTTTGCGCTATGAGGATATGCTCGAACGTCCAGAAGAGGAATTTTCGAAGGTGGTCGAACATTTCGGCATGACCGTGGACCCCGAGCGCCTTGACCGTGCCATCCGTTTTTCCAGTTTCAAAGAATTGAAAAAGCAGGAGAAGTCGACAGGGTTTGTCGAGAGACCGGAGAAAAGCAAAAGCTTCTTCACCAAGGGTCAAAGCGGCCATTGGAAGGATGAGCTTCCCCCCGAACTGATCGACAAGATAATCAAGGCCAACCGTCAGACCATGAAACGTTTCGGGTATCTGGATGAGTAATCTACAGCGGATCATCTGGCTGGCCTCTTACCCCAAGTCGGGCAACACGTGGATGCGCAGCCTTCTGGCGCATTACTTCATGCCGAAAGGGCAGGCGCCGGATATCAACAACCTGCGCCAGTTCACCACCGGCGACGTGCGCAGCGATTTTTTCGACGCGGCGGCAGGGGGCACCTATACGGGCCGGACGGTCGAGGAGTGGTTGAAGGTGCGGCCCGCCGCCCTGCGGCGCATCGCGGCCTCCAAGCCCAACCATCATTTCGTCAAGACCCACTGTCAGGTGGTGCGCACGGAGGGGGTGGATGTGATCCCGCCCGAGGTCACCGCGGCGGCGATCTATATCCTGCGCAATCCCTTTGACCTTGCGCCCAGTTTTGCGCGCCACCAGGGCTGTGATCTGGACGAGGCGATCAATCGCATGACCAACCCCGATATGGTCATGGGCACCGAGACCGGGATATATGAGCTGTTGGGCCGTTGGGACGATCATGTGGAGGCTTGGGCCAATGCACCGGGCCTGCCGCTGCACGTTATCCGTTACGAGGATATGCTGGCCAAACCGGCGCCCACGGTGAGGGCGTTGTTGGAGAAATTCCTCAAGGTTCAGGTGGACAAGCCCAAGCTGGCCTATGCCATCAAATCCACCAGCTTTGACGCGATGAAGAAGCAAGAGGAAAGCCTTGGCTTCCGCGAGCGTCCCGAGGGGATGGAGAGCTTTTTCGCCAAGGGCAAGGCCGGGGCGTGGAAAGAGGATTTGACGCCCGAACAGGTGGCGCGCCTGCGCGAAGCGTTTTTGCCCACGCTGGAACGGTGGTATCCTGAGATGCTCAAGGAAACGGCGGCATTTGCCGCGGGCGATACAGCAGGCTAGGGTCTTGAAGGTCCGGCCTTGAGCCAAAACCATTGACGGGAGAGCGACCATGACGACACCCAAGATCATCACCAGCGCCCTGACCCTTGGTCTGGCGGCGTGCACCACGGTGCAACCGGCGGGCAACGCCACGCTGGGGGCCAACCCGGTTCTGGATGGCGGCACCTTTAGCAGTGGCGGCGGCCTGACCGTGGCCGCCGAAATTCGTGAAAGTGCCGGGCGGACGGCGGTTTGCGGCGTTTGGGCGCAAAGCGAGCGGCAATCGGTTCTGACCAAGTTCAAGGCGGCGCGGGTGGTCGAAACCGGGTCTGTCACGGTGAACGGCGAAACCGTTGTTCGCGGTCTGCAATTCATGCCCGAAGTGGCCCCGATGGGCGACTACGCCGGGGCGCAAGCCACCTGCATGCGAACCGAACGCCCCTGGTCGACCAGCGATACCGGGGCGCAGGTTGCCATCCGCATTCCGCAACAGATCGTCGTCTATGAACCCGACGTAAGCGGCGTTCTCAAGGTCGAGTTCAAGCCAACAGGCCCGGGCGCGGGCGGCAGCTGAACGTGCGGCGGGCGGTCAGAGGCCTGAAAGCGCCTCGACCGCCTCGGTAATCGGATAATGGTGGTTGCCGATGAACAGGCCGTTTTCATCAATGTAATCGGCATTCGGCAACGCGCCGTGAATGTCATGCGGGAAGAACCGCATGACTTCGCTCCGCGCGAAGTTCCCGGCCACGATGGGGCGACATTCAAAGCCTTTTTCGACAAGCTGAGCCACGAATTCGGGGCGGGTGATCCCGGCCTCGGGGCGCAGGACCAGCGAAAACCCGAACCAGCTTGATTGGCCGATTTCCTGTTGGATCGTGAACAGGCGGTGATTGGAGAGGTGTTCTTGCACCATGGCCCCATTGGCGCGGCGGCCTTCGATCAACCCGGGCAGTTTGCGGATCTGTTCGCGCCCCAAGGCCCCTGACATTTCCAAGGGCCGCAGGTTATAGCCCGGCAGGACGAAGCGGAAGCTTTCGTAGAAGGGATCGTCGCTTTTGGTGCCGGTGACGTGGTTTTCCTTGGGCAAATTGCGCGTCCAGCCATGGGCGCGCAGCGACAGCATGACGTGGTAAAGCTCCTCGTCGTCGGTGACCACCATGCCGCCTTCCATGGTGGAAATATGGTGCGAGAAGAAGGACGAATAGCTGCCCATGACCCCGAAGGTGCCCGCCTGTTTGCCATCAAACGTGGCGCCCATGGATTCACAGTTGTCTTCGATCACGGCGATGTCACGGTCACCAATGATCTCACTTATCGCGTTGAAATCATTTGGGTTTCCAAGCAGGTTCACCACCATGATCGCGCGGGTCTTGTCCGTCACGGCCTCGCGCAGGGCGTCCAGATCGTAATTGAGCGTGCCCGCGTCGATATCCACGAACTTCATCCGCAACCCGTATTGGCCCAGCGGGTAATAGGTGGTCGACCAACTGACCGCAGGCACGATCACCTCGTCCCCCGGTTGCAGCTTCAACTTGTCGTTCTGCGTGTAAAACAGGGCCGCCGTCATCAGAAGGTTGGCCGAACTGCCCGAATTCACCATCACAGCAAAGCGGGTGCCGAAATGGGCGGCGAACTCTTCCTCATAGGCTTTCACCTCGGGTCCCATCGAGAACATATCCGAGGCGATCACGCGGTTCAGGGCGTCATATTCCGCCTGATCCCATGTCGAGGTGGCGAGGGGGTACTTGGCGCTCATGTGCTCAGTTGCTCCAGATAATGCTGATAGGTGCGGGCGATCCCGTCGCGCAGGCTGGTTGGCGCGCTCCAACCCCATGCCGTTTGCCGTTCTACCGAGCACAGCTTTTGTTTCATGCCGGTGGGTTTGCTGAGGTCATGGGTGAAATCACCTGTCCAGCCGATGACGTCGGCGACCGTGGCGTAATAGTCGTTGATCGTGTGGTCATGACCAAGGCCGATGTTCATGGCGTCGGGCAGGGCTGCCATATCCCCGGCGGCGGTCCAGATCGCATCGGCCAGATCACCGGCGAACATGAACTCGCGCCGGGCGGTTCCGTCGCCCCAAATCTCAACGCTCTCGGCGCCACTTTCGCGGGCCTCGTGCACCTTGTGAATGATCGCCGGAACAAGGTGTGAGCGGGCCGGGTCGAAACTGTCGTAAAGCCCGTAAAGATTGCAGGGAATCAAGGTCTTGTACTGTGCGTCCATATCCTCGCGGCGGATGTATTCGCAAAGGCGCATGGCCATGATCTTGGCCAAGGCATAGCCCTCGTTTGTGGGCTCCAACGGCGCGGTCAGGATCATCTCCTCGCGCAGCGGGTTTTCCGCCGCGCGCGGGTACATGCAGGTGGAGGCGAGGTTGAGAAGGTTGCGCACCCCGCCGCGCCATGCGCCCATGATCACGTTGCGCCCGATCATGGCGTTATCGTCCAGAAAGGCCACCGGGTTGGCCATGTTGGCGTGAATGCCGCCAACGCGGCCTGCCGCATGAATGATCAGGTCGGGCTTGGCCGCGGCGATATACTCGGCCACGGCTTGCGGATGCGTAAGGTCAAGCTCGGCGCGGGTGGGGGCCAGAACCTCCCATCCCTGCGCGGTGGGATGGGCGCGGATGTTGCGCCCCACCATACCGCCGCCGCCGGTCAGAAGAAGGCGGGGGGTATCGCTCATCTGTTGCCGTCCTCGCGGGAAATGGGCGCACCGTGGCCGTGATCCATCAGGATGCGGGCGCGCTGTGCCGCGCGCAGGTCTTCGGCCACCATCTCGGAGCACATCTCGCGGGCGGTGATCTCGGGCACCCAGCCCAGGTCGCGCTTGGCCTTGGCCGGATCGCCCAGCAGGGTTTCCACCTCGGCGGGCCGGAAATAGCCCGGGTCGATGCGCATCACCACGTCGCCGGGTTTCAGGCCGGGCGCCATGTTGCCGGTCACGGCCTCGACCTTGGCGACCTCGTCGATACCCTCACCTTCGAATTTCAACGTGATTCCAAGCTCTTCGGCGGACCAGGTGATGAACTCGCGCACCGAATACTGTTTTCCCGTGGCGATGACGAAATCATCGGGTGTGTCCTGTTGCAGCATCATCCACTGCATCCGCACGTAATCCTTGGCGTGGCCCCAATCGCGCAGCGCGTCGATGTTGCCCATGTAAAGGCAGGGCTCCAGCCCTTGGGCGATATTGGCCATGCCGCGGGTGATCTTGCGGGTCACGAAGGTTTCGCCGCGCCGGGGGCTTTCGTGATTGAACAGGATGCCGTTGCAGGCATACATGCCGTAAGCCTCACGGTAGTTCACCGTGATCCAATAGGCATACAGCTTGGCCACCGCATAGGGGCTGCGCGGGTGAAAGGGCGTTGTTTCGGTCTGGGGCGTTTCCTGCACCAAGCCGTAAAGTTCCGAGGTCGAGGCCTGATAGAACTTGCAGGTCTTTTCCATGCCCAGAAACCGGATCGCCTCCAACAGGCGCAGGGTGCCGATGGCGTCCACGTCTGCCGTGTATTCCGGCGACTCGAAGCTGACGGCCACATGGCTTTGCGCGGCGAGGTTATACACCTCGTCGGGGCGCACCTCCGACAGGATGCGGGTGAGGTTGGAACTGTCGGTCAAGTCGCCATAGTGCAGCTTGAGCCGGGCATGTTCCACATGCGGGTCTTCGAAAATATGGTCGATCCGCTGGGTGTTGAACAGCGAGGCACGGCGCTTGATGCCATGCACCTCGTATCCCTTTTCCAAAAGAAACTCGGCAAGGTAGGAGCCATCCTGACCGGTGATGCCTGTAATGAGGGCGGTTTTCGTCATGTGATCGTCCAGTGTTGCGACCGGGCCGGGCCCGGGCAGGGTTGATGCCGTGATACGCTGAACATTGGGCCCGTGGCAACCACTCGACAGGCCGCGCCCTCAGGTCGTGGTCAGGAGTTGATACCCCGGTGCGGTGATCCCCTTGACCGTGGTGATCGGTGCGGTGTCGATCCAGGTGGTCCGCTCGATCACGAACAGCGCCGCGCCCGGGGCCGTCTGAAGCACGTCGGCCACGTGATCATCCGCCGAGATCGCGTAGAATTTAACGTCGCAGCGGCTATAGGGTTTGTTGACGACGAGCCATTCGTTCGCGCTTTCGCGTTGGAGGTCCAGATCGCGAATCTCGGGCACGGTTTCCAGACAGATCCAGCGATCTTCGAGAAGATAGGGTTTGCCGTCTGACAAATGCAGGGCCTCGACCCTTTGCATCTGGCGCGGCGCGGTGCCCAGTTCGAACGCGGCCAGAACCTCGCGCGGGGCGGGTTCCTCGGCGCTGTGGAGCAACTGGTAGCTATACCGCCCACCTTTCTGTTCGACCTCGCGGCGCGTGATCGGAATGTCCAGTGTGGCCCGCGTGACCGGATCGCGGCGGACACGGGTGCCCCCCTTGCGGCGGCGTTCGATCAGGCCGCTGTCCGAGAGGTCCTGCATCGCGCGCTGCACGGTCGACCGGGCACAGTTCAGATCCTCGGCGATATCCGCATCCCGCGGCAGGCGGTCGCCCGGGGCATAGCGCCCGGTCAGGATCGCGTCGTGAATCTCGTCACGCACGTCCTTCCATGACAGGCGGCTCGATGTCGTCATATCTCTTGCCCGAGTTGCTGGGTCACCTTGATGAAATCCCTTACTATGCGATCACGGTCAATGTGGCGACCCTCCTTTACCATGTGGCGCCCGGCGCTCCAGACATCGGTGACGCAGGCGCGGCCCCGGCCGGTGAATATGAGGCTGTCGAGGGCGGTATCGCCGCGGCGGTTGCACAGGAATTCATTGTCGGTGGAGATGCCGATCAGATCGGCGAACCGGCCTTCGGCAATGCGCCCCGATGCGCGTCCGGCGGCCTGTGCCCCGGCTTGGGTGACGGCGTCGAACACCACGCGGCCGGTGGACTGTTCGGCGGTGGCCATGGCGGCGCGGCTTCGGTCGCGCAGGCGCTGCGAATAGTCCAGCGTCGCCAGTTCCTCCCACAGGGCGATGTGAATGTTGCTGTCGGACCCCACGCCAAAACGCCCCCCGGCGGCGCGGTAATCGGTGCCGTTGAAGATACCGTCGCCAAGGCTGGATTCGGTGATCGGGCACAGCCCGGCCACGGCGCCGGTTTCGGCCAGCCCTTTGGTCTCTGCGTCGGTCATCTGCGTGCAGTGGATCAGGCACCAGTCGGGGGTCACATCCGTATGGTTCAAAAGCCATTCCACGGGCCGCGCGCCGTGATGCGCCTCGACTTCCTCGACCTCGGCCACCTGTTCGGCAAGGTGCATGTGGATCGGGCCGATGGGGCTGATGCCACGCACACTGTCCAGGGCCTCGGGCGTGACGGCGCGCAGGGAATGCGGCGCGATACCGATGCCGAAATCCTCGGGGCCCTCGGCGATGATCGCGGCGCTGTCCGAATGCAGCCGTGCAAACAACTCGGCATCGCATCCGAACCGCCGTTGCCCGCCCTGCAAGGCCCGCCCGTCACATCCGCCCTGCATGTAAAGCACCGGCAGCAGGGTCAGGCCCAGCCCCGCACCCTGCGCCGCCGTGGCGATCCGCTGTGCCATCTCGGGCAGGTTGGCATAGGGCACGCCGCCGATATCGTGGTGCAGGTAATGGAATTCGGCCACCCCGCCGTACCCGGCCTCCAGCATCTCCATGAAGACCAGTTCGGCAATGGCCTGCACATGATCGGGCGTGAGGCGGTCGAGAAAGCGGTACATGAGCTGCCGCCATGTCCAGAAACTGTCGCGCGGGTCGGGGCCGCGGGTTTCGGTCAGGCCTGCCATGGCGCGTTGAAAGGCGTGGCTGTGCAGGTTCACCGGCGCAGGCAGCAGCATATCGACCGATGGCAGGCCCTCTGCTGCCCCATGAGAGATTCGCGCGATGCGGCCCGCGTCGATGGTCAGCCGAAGATCACTGACCCAGCCTTGCGGCATAAGTGCCTGTTGCGCATGGATTTCCTGCATTGGTCGACTCCATTGACAAAATATGTACCTACATATTACCGTTATGTAGGTTAATTCGCAAGGATGGATGAATGACGCACCGCTTGCTGATCAAGAACGTGTCTGTCGCGCAGATGGCTGATGAAGGGGCGGGGTATGACCTGCTGAGTGACGCCGCCCTGCTTGTCGAAGGGGATCGGATCGCCTGGGTCGGGCCGATGGCCGAGGTTGACCCGGCACCGACCGATGCCGAGGACATCGACGGCGAGGGCGGGTTGCTGACCCCCGCGCTGATCGATTGCCACACGCATATCGTACATGGCGGCAATCGCGCGCGGGAATTCGAGATGCGTCTGCAAGGGGCCAGCTACGAGGAGGTGGCGCGCGCCGGGGGCGGGATCGTTTCGACCGTCACCGCCACCCGTGATACGCCCGAGGCCGAGTTGCTGGCGCAGGCCCTGACCCGTGCCGATGCCCTGATTGCCGAAGGGGTCACCACGGTCGAGGTCAAATCGGGCTATGGTCTGGATCGTGACACCGAATTGAAGATGCTGCGCGTGGCACGGGCCATCGAACAGGCCCGCCCGCTGCGGGTCGTGACCTCGTTCCTCGGGGCCCATGCGGCACCCAAGGGCATGGATGCCGATGCCTATATCGACGAGGTTTGCATTCCCGCGCTCAGGGCCGCCCATGCCGAAGGGCTGGTGGATGCGGTCGACGGGTTCTGCGAGGGGATCGCCTTTACCCCGGCCCAGATCGCCCGCGTTTTCGACGCGGCGCAGGCACTGGGCCTGCCGGTCAAGCTGCATTCAGATCAACTGTCGAACCTCGGCGGTACGCCCCTGGCCGCGCGCTATGGGGCCTTGTCGGTGGATCACGTGGAATATTCCGGCGAGGCCGACGCGCAGGCCATGGCAGATGCGGGCAGCGTTGCCACGCTTTTACCGGGGGCCTTCTATACCCTGCATGAAACGCAAAAACCGCCCGTTGATGCCTTCCGCGCCCATGGGGTGCCGATGGCCGTCGCCACCGATTGGAACCCGGGATCGTCGCCCATGGGGTCGGTGCTGCTGGCGATGAACATGGCCTGTACCCTCTTCGGCCTGACACCCGCCGAGGCGCTGGCCGGGGCCACGCGCAATGCCGCCCGCGCCCTGGGGCTGGACGATTGCGGCGTGATCGCGACGGGCAAGCGCGCCGATCTGGCGCTTTGGGATGTCGAGACACCGGCGGAACTGTCGTACCGGATCGGGATCAATTCACTCAAACTGCGGATTTTCGGGGGGCAAACATGCCATTGACACTTGAACCCGGCGCCACGCGCCTTGCCACCTTCGAGGCGATCTGGCGCGATGGGGCCGCGGCACGGCTGGCCCCCGAGGCCCGCGCGGCCGTCGATCAGGCGGCCGAAGTGGTCCGCGAGGCGGCGCAGGGCGATGTGCCCATCTATGGCGTCAATACGGGCTTCGGCAAACTCGCCTCGGTGCGCATCTCGCCCGAGGATACCGAGACCCTGCAACGCAACCTGATCCTGTCGCATTGCTGTGGCGTGGGCGAGGCGGTGGAGCCGGACACCACCCGCCTGATGATGGCGCTGAAACTTGTCTCGCTGGGGCGGGGGGCCTCGGGCGTGCGCTGGGATATCTGCGCGCAGCTTGAGGGGATGCTCGGCGCGGGCGTGACTCCGGTGATCCCGGCGCAAGGCTCGGTCGGGGCCTCGGGCGATCTGGCGCCGCTGGCCCATCTGGCCGCCGTGATGATCGGCGAGGGCGAGGCGTGGCTGAACGGCACTCGCCTGCCCGGTGGCGCGGCACTGGAACAGGCGGGTCTTGCCCCCGTGGTGCTTGGCCCGAAAGAGGGCCTTGCCCTCATCAACGGCACACAGTTTTCCACCGCCTGCGCCTTGGCGGCACTGTTTGACGCGATGCGAATGTTGCGGGCCTCTGTCGTCACCTCGGCGCTTTCGACCGATGCGATCATGGGCTCCACCCAACCCCTGCAACCGGCCATCCACGCCCTGCGCGGCCAGCCGGGACAGATCGACGTGGCGCAGGCCATGTCCGACCTGATGGCCGGTAGCGAAATTCGCGAAAGCCACCGCGAGGGCGACCCGAGGGTTCAAGACCCCTATTGCATCCGGTGCCAGCCACAGGTGGCGGGTGCCGCGCTGGACCTTCTGCGCTTTGCCGCGCAGACGCTTGAGATCGAGGCCAACGCCGTCACCGACAACCCTCTGGTGACCGAGGCGGGCATCCTCTCAGGCGGGAATTTCCATGCCGAGCCGGTGGGCTTTGCCGCCGATCAGATCGCGCTGGCCCTGTCGGAAATCGGCGCCATTGCGCAACGTCGCGTGGCCCTGATGGTGGACCCGACGCTCAGCTTCGATTTGCCGCCCTTCCTGACGCCCGCACCGGGGCTGAACTCGGGCTTCATGATCGCCGAGGTCACCACCGCCGCCCTGATGAGCGAGAACAAGCACCTCGCCAATCCGTGTTCGACCGATTCAACGCCCACCTCCGCCAATCAGGAGGATCACGTCAGCATGGCCGCCCATGGCGCGCGCCGCCTCAAGCGGATGAACGCCAACCTCTCGGTGATCCTCGGGGTCGAGGCGCTTTGTGGCGCACAGGGCGTCGAGGCACGCGCGCCGTTGAAAACCTCTGAGCGCCTGCAAAAGGGCCTTGCAACCCTGCGCGACACGATCCCCGCGCTGGGCGCGGATCGCTACATGGCCCCGGATCTTGAGGCGGCGGCGGGGCTGATCCGCGCCGATGCGCTGGCGCAGGCGACGGGTGTCGAGGTGACGTTATGAGTTTCCTTGAGATCACCCGGGGCGACAGCCCTGTCGTTCTGGGCCTGCCGCATACCGGCACCGAACTGCCCGACGGACTCGACGATGCGCTCAACGACGGGGGCCGCGCGCTGGCCGATACCGATTGGCACATCCATGACCTCTACGAGGGTCTGCTGGAGGGGGTGACCTCGGTTCGCACCCGTATTCACCGCTACGCCATCGACGTGAACCGCGACCCCGCAGGCATCAGCCTTTATCCCGGGCAGAACACCACCGGGCTTTGCCCCGTCACCGATTTCGACGGGCACCCGATTTATCATGAGGGGCAGGCGCCCGACGCGGCGGAAACCGAACGGCGGCGGCTGGCCTATCACGCGCCCTATCACGCGGCGCTGAGCGCCGAACTTGAGCGCGTCAAGGCGCGGCATGGTTTCGCCGTGCTGTACGACTGCCATTCGATCCGCTCTGAAATACCGTTCCTGTTCGACGGCACGCTGCCCGATTTCAACATCGGCACCAACAATGGCACCACTTGTGCCGCAGCGGTGGAATCCGAGGTCCGCCAGGTCTGCGAGGCGGCGCAGGGCTATACCAGCATTCTCAACGGTCGCTTCAAGGGCGGCTGGACCACGCGCCACTATGGCCGCCCAAGCGACGGGGTGCATGCCATCCAGATGGAACTGGCGCAATCCACCTACCTGACGGCGGAAGCGGCCCCATGGCCCTATGACGACGACAAGGCCGAACGCCTGCGCGGGCATCTGGCCGATATCCTCTCCCGGCTCGACGCACTGGCGCGAAAGGGGCAGCTATGAAACCGCTCGATCAAATCCGGGTGCTGGACCTGACCCGCGTGTTGGCGGGGCCTTACTGCACCTCCCTGTTGGCCGATCTGGGGGCCGAGGTCATCAAGCTTGAACCGCAGCGCGGCGATGATTACCGCCACATCGGCCCGTTTCTCGACGGCGAAAGCGCGCTGTTTTCCCTCAACAATCGCGGCAAGAAAAGCATCGCCCTGAACCTCAAGGATGCCGAAGGGCTGGCGCTGGCACGCCGGATCGCGGCGGGCTGTGACGTGGTCGTCGAAAACTTCCGCCCCGGTGTGGCCGAGAAAATCGGCCTCGGCCCCGAGGAGTTGCGCCACGACAACCCCGGCCTGATCTATGCCCGTGTCTCGGGGTTCGGGCAGACCGGGCCGTTTCGCGACCTGCCCGCCTACGATCTGGTGGTACAAGCCATGTCTGGCCTGATGGCCGCCACCGGCGAAGAGGGCGGCGCACCCCTGAAAACCGGCGAGTCGATCGCCGACCTGATGGGCGGGTTGTTCGGAAGTTGGGGGATACTGGCCGCGCTGGTACACAAGGCGCGCACCGGCAGGGGCGCGGTTCTGGATATCGCGATGTACGACGCGCTGTATTCCCTGCTGACCACCAGCCATGCCTTGCATCTCTATGCCGGGCAGACCCCGCAGCGGGTGGGCAACCGCCATCCGCTGTCCACGCCCTTTGGCTGTTTCGATACCGCCGACGGGCAGGTGGTGATCGCCGTGCTGACGCCCGCGCAATTCGCGCGGCTGTCCGAGTTGATCGGGCATCCGGGCCTGCCGGACGAGGCGCGCTTTGCCACGGATGAGGCCCGCACTGCCCATGAACCCGAATTGCGCACCCTGATCGAGGGCTGGAGCCGCGCGCGCAGCACCGAAGAGGCGATGGTGGCACTGGCCGAGGCTCAGCTGCCAAGCGCGCCCATCTGGGACATCGCACAAGCCAGCAGCAGCGCACAGGCCGAGGCCCGCGAACTGGTCCGGCCCGGGCCCCGCCCGATGGTTGGGCAACCCGTCTGGTTCGACGGGGGCAAGCCCGTGGCGGATACGGGCGCGCCCGGTCTGGGCAATGATGCAGGCGAGATACTGTCGCAATTCTGTGGCGTGGACGATGCGGCACTGGCCGCCTTGAAGGACAAGGGAGTGGTGGCATGACGGGCCTGTTTCATATGCTGAGCGAGGAAGAACGCCTGTTTTGCGATCTTTTGGAGCGGATCGTGGCCGAACAGATCGCCCCGAAGGCGGCGCAGGTGGATGAAACATCCCGGTTCGTGCATGACCAACTGGGTGTTCTGGCCGAGGCCGGAATGCTGGGCGCGAACCTGCCCGAGGACTACGACGGGGCCGGGGTCTCGGCGGCGGCGCTTTTGCGGGCGGTCGAGATCGTGGCCAGCGGCTGTGGCTCGACCGCATCGGCGCTGACGGCGCATTACCTTGCCACCGATTCCATCCTGATCGGCGGAACCGAGGCGCAAAAGGCGCATTGGCTGCCCAAGGCTGCCACCGGCGAGGTGCTGGGCGCGTTTGCCCTGACCGAACCCACCGCAGGCAGCGACCCGGCGGATATGAAAACCCGCGCCACCCGCGAGGGCGATGGCTGGCGCCTGAAAGGGACCAAGTGCTTCATCTCGAACGGTGGGGTTGCGGATCTGGTGGTGGTCTATGCCGTCACCGATCCAGCGGCGGCGCACCGGGGCATCAGCGCCTTTTTGCTGCCAAAGGGCACACCGGGGTTCGAGCCGGGGCCGCCCGAGCGGACAATGGGCCTCAAGGGCGGGCATGTCTTTACCCTGAACCTTGATTGCTATTTGCCCGGTGATGCCCTTCTGGGCGCCGAGGGGCAGGGCTTCAAGACCGCGATGAAGGTGCTCGACAATGGCCGCGTCGAGGTGGCCGCGCAATGTATCGGCATGGCACAGGCGGCACTGGATGCGGCCAAGACCTATGCCAGGGACCGGGTGATTGGTGGCGAGGCCCTGAGCGAGAAACAGGGCATCCGCTGGATGCTGGCCGATATGGCGCTTGATATGCAGGGGGCGCGGCTCTCGGCACTGGAAGCCGCCCGGCAACGCGATCTGGGCACCCGCTTCAGCGAGGCCGCCGCCATGGCCAAGCTCACCGCCAGCGAGGCCGCCGACCGGGTGGCCGACACCGCCCTGCAAATCCACGGCGGCTATGGCTACACCCGCGATTTCCCAGTCGAGCGTATCACCCGCGATTTGCGGATCATGCGCATCTACGAGGGCTCATCCGAAATTCAACGCAACATCATTGCCGGCCATCTGCTGGCGCATTGAGGGAGACGAACGACATGGCCAATCCTCGCCACAACCTGCGCGACATTTACCCGCCCACTGGCCCCGAGATCAGCACCAAGGGCTGGCTCACCGAGGCGGCAATGCGGATGCTGATGAACAACCTGCACCCCGATGTCGCCGAAAACCCCCATGAACTGGTGGTCTATGGCGGTATCGGCCGCGCCGCCCGCACATGGGAGGATTTCGACCGCATCGTCGAGGGGCTGAAAGACCTCGAAGACGATGAAACCCTCGTCGTGCAATCCGGCAAACCCATTGCCATCGTCAAGACCCACGCCGATGCACCGCGCGTCCTGATCGCCAATTCCAACATCGTGCCGCATTGGGCCAACTGGGATCACTTCAACGAGTTGGATAAGAAGGGCCTGATGATGTACGGCCAGATGACCGCCGGGTCATGGATCTACATCGGCAGTCAGGGCATCGTGCAGGGCACCTATGAAACCTTCGCCGAGGCGGGGCGCCAACACTATGACGGCGACCTCACGGGCAAATGGATTCTCACAGGTGGCCTTGGCGGCATGGGCGGCGCACAGCCCCTTGCCGCCGTCATGGCCGGGGCCTGCTGTTTGGCGGTGGAATGCAACCCCGACAGCATCGATTTCCGCCTGCGCACCCGCTACGTGGACGAAAAAACCGACAGCCTCGACGAGGCGCTCGAGATGATCGACCGCTGGACCAAGGCAGGCGAGGCGAAATCGGTGGCGCTGCTGGGCAATGCCGCCGACATCTTCCCCGAGATTCACCGCCGCGGCGTGCGCCCCGACATGGTCACCGACCAGACCAGCGCGCATGACCCGGTGAACGGCTACCTGCCGCAGGGCTGGACCATGGCTCAGTGGCGCGACAAGCGCGAAAGCGATCCCAAGGCCGTCGAGGCCGCCGCGCGCGCGTCGATGAAGGTGCACGTCAAGGCGATGGTGGATTTCTGGAACGACGGGGTGCCGACGCTGGATTACGGCAACAACATCCGGCAGGTGGCCAAAGAGGAAGGGCTGGACAACGCCTTTGCCTTCCCCGGCTTCGTGCCCGCCTATATCCGCCCGCTTTTCTGCAAGGGCGTCGGGCCCTTCCGCTGGTGCGCCCTGTCGGGCGACCCGGAAGACATCTACAAGACCGACCAGGCGATGAAAGAGCTTTTCCCCGAAAACGAACACCTGCACAATTGGCTGGATATGGCGAAGGAACGGATCTCATTCCAAGGCCTGC
This sequence comes from Roseovarius bejariae, assembly GCF_009669325.1. NCBI lineage: Bacteria > Pseudomonadati > Pseudomonadota > Alphaproteobacteria > Rhodobacterales > Roseobacteraceae > Roseovarius > Roseovarius bejariae. The sequence goes on along the minus strand of NZ_SZWE01000001.1, from coordinate 715,849 downwards.
CGGCGCGCATCTGCTGGATCGGGCTGGGCGACCGGCACCGTGCGGGGCTGAAGTTCAACGAAATGGTCGCCAATGGCGAGTTGAAGGCCCCCATCGTGATCGGGCGCGACCACCTCGACAGCGGGTCGGTCGCCTCGCCCAACCGCGAGACCGAGGCGATGAAGGACGGCTCGGACGCGGTCAGCGACTGGCCGCTTCTCAACGCGCTGGTCAATACCGCCTCGGGGGCGACATGGGTGTCGCTGCACCACGGCGGCGGCGTCGGCATGGGCTTTTCGCAACATGCGGGCGTGGTGATCGTGGCCGATGGCACGCCCGAAGCCGCCAAGCGGCTTGAGCGTGTCCTGTGGAACGATCCGGCCTCGGGCGTCTGGCGCCATGCCGACGCGGGCTATGACACCGCGATTGAATGCGCAAAGGATCACGGGCTGCGCTTGCCCGGGATACTGGGAAATTAACCAAGCCAACCAACCAAGGGAGTAAGACCATGGACAGACGGAAATTCATGACAACGGCGGCCGTCGGTGCCGCGGCGGCGCCCCTCGCGACCCCGGCCATCGCGCAGGACGTGCAGCAATGGAAGATGGTCACCGCATGGCCCAAGAACCTGCCGGGGCCGGGGGTTGCGGCGCAAATGCTGGCCGACCGGATCACCACGCTGTCGGGCGGGCGGATCGAGGTCAAGCTGTTCGCCGCCGGCGAACTGGTGCCGGGCAAGGGCGTCTTTGACGCGGTCAGCGAAGGCACGGCCGAGCTTTACCATGCCGTGCCCGCCTACTGGGGCTCGAAATCCAAGGGCATCCTGCTGTTCGGCTCGCAACCCTTCGGCCTGCGCGCCGATGAACAGGTCGGCTGGCTCTACCACGGTGGCGGTCAGGCGCTTTACGACGAGATGTATGGCCGCTTCGGCATCAAGCCCTTCCTCTGCGGCAACTCCGGCCCGCAATGGGGCGGCTGGTTCCGCAACGAGATCAATTCGGTCGAGGATCTCAAGGGCCTCAAGTTCCGCACCACCGGCCTTGCTTCGGAAATGTGCGCCAAGCTGGGCATGGCCGCCGAGGCCATGAGCGGCCCCGCCATGTTCCAGGCCCTGCAAACCGGCGCCTTGGACGCGGGCGAATTCATCGGCCCATGGACCGACAGCGCGCTGGGCTATCAGCAGGTCGCGAAAAACTACTACTGGCCCGGTGTGGGCGAGCCCTCCTCGGCCGAGGAATGCGGCGTCAACGCCGAGGTCTTCGCCAACCTGCCCGAGGACCTGCAACAGGTGGTCACGCTGGCCTGCGAGAGCCTCTACAACCCGGTCTGGACCGAGTACACGACCAAACACGCCGCCGCGCTTGCCAAGCTGGTGAAAGAGGACGGCGTTCAGGTCAAGAAGTTCCCGCAGGAGGTGATCGACGCCATGGGCAGCGCCGCCGCCGAGGTGATCGACGAGCTGCGCCAGGACGAGGATGAGCTTGTCCGCCGCATCACCGAAAGCTTCGTGGCCTATCGCGACAGCGTCGGGGGCTATATGACCTATGCCGACAACGGGCAGATGAACGCCCGCGCCCATGTGATGGGCTACTAAGCAAAGGGTACGCGCGGGAAGGCCCCCGCGCGTACAACACCGGACCGGAAAGAGGGACAGGATGCTGCGTTTTGCCGGGTATATCGACGCGCTCAACCGCGCGGTCGCCATGGGCCTGCGCTGGCTGGTGCTGGCCATGGTGCTGATCCAGTTCGGAATCGTGATCGGGCGCTATGTCTTTGGCGTCAACTCGATCTGGGTGCAGGAAAGCGTTTTGTACCTGCACGCCACCCTGTTCATGCTTGCGGCGGGCTTTACCCTGCTGGTGGACAAACACGTCCGCGTCGACATCTTCTATGCCAAGGCCAGCCCCGCAACCCGCCGCCGCATCGACATCTCCGGGCATCTTGTCCTGCTCCTGCCCGCCATGGCGGCGCTGGCCTGGTGGTCATGGCCCTCGGTGCGCAATTCGTGGAAAATCCTTGAGGGGCCGATATCCGTGGGCGGGATCGAGGCGGTCTTCCTGCTGAAATCGCTTATCCCGCTGTTTTGCCTTCTGGTGGCGCTGCAATCGCTGGCCATCCTGTTGCGCCTTCTGGCCGGAAAGGACAGCGCATGAGCGCCCATCTCGACCTTCTGATGTTCGCCGCCCTTGTCGTGGCGATCCTTTCGGGCTTTCCCGTCGCCTTCAGCATCGCCGGTGTGGCGGTGATCTTTGCCTATGTGGGGTGGCTTGCGGGGGTGATGGACATCTCGCTTCTGGGGGCCTTCGGGCAACGTGTCTTCGGCCTTATTTCAAACCAGGTTCTGATCGCCATTCCGCTGTTCGTCCTGATGGGCGCGCTTCTGGAAAAAAGCCGCATCGCCGAAGAGTTGCTCGATACCATGGGCCGCACATTCGGGCAGTTGCGCGGCGGACTTGGCATTTCCGTCGTCCTTGTCGGTGCGCTTCTGGCGGCCTCCACGGGGATCGTGGGCGCCACCGTGGTCGCCATGGGAATGATCGCCCTGCCTACCATGCTGCGAGCGGGATACGATCCGCGTGTCGCCTCGGGCATCGTCTGCACCGCCGGGACGCTGGGCCAGATCATCCCGCCCTCGACCCTGCTGATCATCCTCGCCGACGTGATGTCGAACGCCTATCAACAGGCGCAGTACGAACAGGGCAAATTCGCGGTCGAGGCCCTGTCGGTGGGGCAATTCTTTGCCGCCGCCCTGATCCCCGGCCTCGTGCTTGTCTCGCTTTACCTGATTTACGTGCTGGCCCGCGGCGCCCTGCGCCCGCAGGATATGCCGCCTGCCGATGCCAGCCTGCCGAAACCCGCCCGTTCCGAGGTGCTGGGTGCCATCGTGCCGCCGGTCCTGCTGATCTTCGCGGTGCTGGGCTCGATCCTCGGCGGGCTTGCCACCCCGACCGAGGCGGCGGCGGTGGGCGCGGTGGGCGCGCTTTTGATGGCGGGCGCGCGCCTTGGCCGCTATCGCCGTGTTATCGTCGCCTCCGCCGCGGCGCTGATCCTGCTGGCGGTGGCGGCGGGGATTTTCCCGGTGCGCTTGCAACGCGGCGATCTCGGGGCCGGCTCCTACGCGGCGGGCGCGGCCTATATCGCGCTTGCGGCGATCGGCGTGATCGGCCTTCTGGCCGCCCTGCGCAACGTGCTGCGCGAAAAGGTGGTGCACGAGGCCGTGACCTCGACCATGACCATGACCGCCATGATCTTTGCCACGATCCTCGCGGCGGGGATGTTCAGCCTCGTCTTCATCGGCCTCGGCGGGGAAGAGCGGGTGGCGTATTGGCTGGAAAACCTGCCGGGCGGCGCGACCGGCGCGCTTCTGGTGACCATGGTGATCGTCTTTTTCATGGGGTTCTTCCTCGATTTCGTGGAAATCTCGGTGATTGTCCTGCCGCTGGTCACCCCCACGCTGATCCTTCTGGGGCACGATCCGGTCTGGCTGGGCATCATCCTTGCGATCAACCTGCAAACCTCCTTCCTGACACCGCCTTTCGGCTTTTCGCTGTTCTACCTGCGCGGCGCCGCCCCCGAGGAGGTCACCACCGGCCATATCTACCGCGGTGTCATGCCCTTCATCGTGCTACAGGCCATCGGGGTGACGCTGGTCTGGCTCTGGCCGGCGCTGGCCACATGGCTGCCCGGGGTGATGTTCTAGCCACCTTGTATAACCACGTGGCCTGCGCCTAATGTGGCCCGATGACCCCGGAGCGCACCACATGACGGCCCAGACCCCACCACCGCACAGGCGCCCCCCGCGCCTGCGCAGCCGTCTGGGGACGGTCCTAATGCTGGCCTTCGTCGCGGCCCTCAGCAGTGCGGCATGGATCGCCTCCTACAAGTATTTCGTGTCCGAGGAAGTGCAGCGCGCCGAGGCGCGTTTGTCGCTCTACCGTTCCACGGTCCTGGCCGAACTTGAACGTTTCGAACACCTCACTCAGGTCCTTTCCGTCGATCCCTTCGTGATCCGCGCACTCGACGCCGCCGCGACGCCCGCCCTCAATGCCCGGCTGGCCGATTTCGCCGCCGCCGCTGGCCTTGATGCGATTTTCCTGATGCGCCCCGGCGGTACAACCATCGCCGCCTCGAATGCCGGTCTGCCAAACAGCTTCGTGGGCGAGAATTACGGCTTCCGCCCCTATTTCCAACAGGCCCTGACCGGCGCACGCGGTACCTTCTACGGCATCGGCGCGACAACCGGCCTGCCGGGATATTTCATCGCCGACCCGGTCCGCGACGAGACCGGCACGGTGATCGGCGTCGTGGCCCTCAAGATCAGCCTTGGCACCTTCGAGCAAAGCTGGCGCGACGCAGGCGAACAGGTTTTCCTTGCCAACCGGCAGGACGTGGTGCTTCTGGCCTCCGACGCCGACTGGCGATACCGGAGCCTCGATCCCCTGACCCAAGCCGAGCGTGACCAGATCGCGAAGGCACGACAGTTTCCCGGCCAATCGCTCGATCCGCTGAATTGGTCGGCAAGCCCAGAAAAGGCGCGCGCCCGGATCGACGGGGCCGAGCGGCTCCACCGGGTCAGTGACGACCTGCCGCACGGCTGGCGGCTGCATTATCTCGCCTCGGACGACCGCGCGGTGACACGTGCGTCGCTGGCCTCAGGGGCGGTGATCGGGCTGGCCGCCATCGCGTTGCTCTTCGCGCTTTATCAACGTGGCCAGCGTCTGGGTGCGGCCCTGCGCCGCTCGGAGGAAGAGGAGGAAGCCCTTCGGCGGGCCAACGCGGCCCTCGCGCGCGAGATCGAAGACCGCCGCCGCGCCGAACGCCGCCTTGAAGAAACCCGCGAGGAACTGGGCCGCGCCAGCCGCCTTGCCGCTCTGGGGCAGCTTTCGGCCTCGGTCACCCACGAGTTGGGACAACCCATCGCGGCCATGCGCAACCATCTGGCCGCCGCCGAAATGACCGGCCGCGACAGCGGTCTGGCGGGGATCATCGGCGGGTTGGTAGAGCGGATGGAGGGTATCACACGGCAACTCAAGTTCTTTGCCCGCTCCGATGGGGAAGTCTTCGAAGACATTGATTTGCGCGATTGCGTCACGGCGGTGCTGGACCTCATGTCGCCCAGCCTTGCCGCCGGTGAGGTCGAGGTGGCCTATGACCCGCCGCATACACCGATGATGGCGCGCGGTGCGAAACTTCGGATCGAACAGGTGCTGACCAACCTGATGCGCAACGCGCTGGATGCCATGGACGAAACACAGGCAGCGGTGCTTTCCATCCGTATGGGGCAGGACGATACCTCGGTCTGGGTCGAGGTGGCCGACACCGGGCACGGCCTTGGCGATGCCACGCTGAGCGAATTGCGCGAACCCTTCGTCACCACGCGCGAAAGCGGGCAGGGGATGGGCCTTGGCCTTGCCATTTCCTCGGGCATTCTTGAGGATCACGGCGGGCGGCTTGAGGCCCGGAACCGCGCCGATGGCGGGGCGGTGTTCCGCATGGTGCTTCCCTTGCCCGAGGCCCGCATCAGCAAAAGGGAGGTGGCCGCACAATGACCCCCGAAGATCCAGCCCTGCGCGTGCTTGTCGTCGAGGACGACAAGGGCATGCGCCAATCGCTGGTCGATCTGCTGGAGGCCGGGGGATGGCGGGTGATGGACGTGCCCCGCGCCGAACGCGTGGCCAATGCCCTTGAGACATTCGAGGCCGATGTGATCCTCTCGGATGTGCGGATGCCGGGTATGTCGGGGCTCGACCTGCTGCGCGACCTGACACCGCAAAGCGACATTCCCCTCGTGCTGATCTCCGCCCATGGGGACATTCCCATGGCGGTCGAGGCGATGCAAAGCGGGGCCTATTCCTTTGTCGAAAAGCCCTATGAACCGCGCCGCCTGTTGTCGATCCTGCGCCACGCCGCCGATCAGAACCGGATGCGCCGGGGCAATGCCCGCCTGCGCGCGCGGCTGTTGGAACTGTCGGGGCTTGATCGGGTGCTGATCGGCGACACCCCCGCCGTACGTGCCCTGCGCCGCGATATCCTGGGGCTGGCCGAAACCCCCGCGCCGGTCCTGATCCTGGGCGAGACCGGCACCGGCAAGGATCTGGTGGCGCGCGCGCTGCATGACATCGGCCCGCTGTCCGACCGGCCCTTCGTGGCCGTGAACTGCGCGCTTCTGTCACCCGAGGGGTTCGCCGCCGAGATGTTCGGCACCACGGACGGCCCCGATGGCCGCATCCTGCAAGCCGACGGCGGAACGCTTTTCCTCGATGAGGTCTGCGCCTGCCCGCCGGATGTGCAGGCGCGCTTCCTGCGGGTGCTGGAGGAAGGGGCCGTGACGCCCGAAGGCGGCTCCGCGCCGGTGCCGGTCAGGCTTCGGGTGATCTCGGCCACCAACGAGGATGTCGAGACCGCGGTCGCCGAAGGGCGCTTTCGTGAAGACCTCTATTATCGCCTCAATACCTTCGCGCTGCACCTGCCGCCCCTGCGCGACCGCCGCGACGACCTGCACCCGCTGCTGATGCACTTCCTGCACCAGATGGCGCAGGTCTACGAGGTTCCCCCGCCCGAGATCACCGCCGAGGACATGGCGGCCCTGCTGGCCCACGACTGGCCCGGCAACGTGCGCGAACTGCGCAGCGTGGCCGAGCGGCGCCTGCTGGCGGCGCGGCAGGGGGCGGGTTCCATCGCCGAGGCGATCACGCCCGGACAGCACCCCACGGACCTGCCCGAAAGCCTGCGCACCGCCGTTGCCGCGCTGGAACGCGACATGATCGCCCGCGCCATCACCGCCCATCAGGGACGCATGGATGATGCCGCCGAGGCGCTGGGCATCGGGCGGCGCACGCTGAACGAGAAGATCGTCAAGCTGGGCCTCGACAAGGACGCCCTGCTATAGCCCTGCGGAAATCCGCAGGGCCAATGCGGGCCAAGGCGCGGAATTCTTCATAAACAGGCTTGCCCCGAGGGCCGATACTCCCGATCATCATACATACGCATGACAACTAGGGAGGTAATCATGCACAAGTTTCTAAGCCGCACGGCTCTGGCCACGCTCGCCCTGACCATCGGCACCGAGGCCATGGCCACCGAATGGAACGTCTCGCTCTGGGGCAAGCGCCGCGCTTTCACCGAACATGTCGAGAAACTGGCCGAACTCGTCGAGGAACGCAGCGGTGGCGACTTCACCCTGAACATCTCCTACGGCGGGCTCAGCACGAACCGCGAAAACCTCGATGGCATCTCCATCGGCGCCTTCGAGATGGCCCAGTTCTGCGCCGGGTATCACCCCGATAAGAACCCCTCGATCACCGTTCTGGAACTGCCGTTCCTCGGTGTGCAAAGCCTTGAACAAGAGGTGAAAATCTCGCAAGCGCTTTATGAACACCCGGCCGCGGTCGAAGACCTCGCGCGCTGGAACGCCACGCTCCTGATGCCCTCGCCGCTGCCGCAGTACAACCTTGTCGGCATGGGCGATGCGCCGCAAACCCTCGACGATTTCGAAGGTCTGAGCGTGCGCGCCACCGGCGGAATCGGCGCCGCGATGGAAACCATCGGCGCGGTGCCCACCTCGATGTCGGCCACCGAAGTGCGTCAGGCCATGGATTCCGGCGTCGTCAGCGCCGTCAGCTTCGCGCCCCACGCCCACATGGCCTTTGGCACCATCGAGATCGGCGAATGGTGGACAACCAACCTCAACCCCGGCACCGTGAACTGCCCGGTCGTGGTCAACTCCGACGCGCTGGCCGACCTCAGCGATGAAAACCGCGAGGCCCTGATGGGCTCGGTCGACGACGCGCTGGATCACTACGTCACCTTCTACAACGAGAAAACCATGGCGGCATGGGGCCCGGCCCTCGACGAACGCGGCATTGAACGCGTGACCTTCGGCGACGAGGAAATCAACGCCTTCCGTGAGGCCGCCGCTGACCCGGCCGCCGCCGCATGGATCGAAGAGAACACCGAACGCGGGCTGCCCGCACAGGAACTCTACGATTTCGTCACAGGCATGATCGCCGAAGGCAACTAAGCCGCATGTGACACGATGCGCGGCGCGCCATCCCGGCGCGCCGCGTAACTGTGCAAATTTCCTGGATTCGTCCTGAAAAAACGGAGGTGCGCCATGGCCGGAGGCTCTCTTGTCCTGTCCGATGACAGCACGCTGTCGAAACTCGACCGCGGGCTGTTGCGGGTTGAATACCTGATGATCCTGATCTGCGGTCTGACCGTGTTCAGCTTGATGTTGCTGGCGGTCGTTTCGGTGGGCGGGCGCAACTTCTTCAACGCCCCCTTGCCGGGATACGTCGACTGGATCGAGCAACTCATGCCGGTCATCGCGGTTTTCGGGGTGTCTTACGTTAGCCGTGAGGGCGCGCACATCCGTATGGACATCGTCGTCGGCGCGCTCAGGGGCCGTGCGCTCTGGGCCGTGGAAATCCTGACCACGCTGGGTATCCTGCTGGTGGCGGTCCTGTTGCTTCAGGGCAGTTGGGATCACTTCCTCCGCAGCTTCGATTTCGGCCAACCGATGTGGAGCCGTGACAGCTCCATGGACATCGGCCTGCCGATCTGGCCTGCCAAACTGGTCGTGCCCATGGCGCTGACCGTGCTTGCGGCGCGGCTCTGCCTCCAACTCTGGGGGTTTACCCGCGCCTTCCTGCGCAATACCGAAACGCCTGTCGCCGTCCCGCTGATGGCCGACGTGGCCACACAAGCCGCGATGGAGGCCGAACAGGTCTCCGGGCATGACGATTAAAGGGGGCGGGACGATGGAAGCACTCGAAATAGGGCTTTGGGTGACCGGCTTTCTGCTGGTCATGGTGATCCTCGGTATGCGCGTGGCCTTTGCCGCCGCATTGGCGGGGTTGGTCGGGCTGGTCCTGATCTTCTGGGAGAAAAAGGATTTCTCGGGCGATGAACTGGGCTGGGCCGTCAGTGTCGCCACCGGCATCGCGGGGCAGGTGCCCCACGCCAAGGTCTCCAGTCAGGCGCTGAGCCTGATCCCAACCTTCATCCTGATCGGCTATATGGCCTATTACGCGGGCCTGACCAAGGCCCTGTTCGAGGCCGCGAAACGCTGGATCGCTTGGGTGCCCGGCGGCTTGGCCGTGTCCACCGTCTTCGCCACCGCCGGCTTTGCGGCTGTCTCGGGGGCATCCGTGGCCACCTCGGCGGTCTTTGCCCGGATCGCCATCCCCGAAATGCTGGAAATCGGCTATAACAAACGCTTCGCCGCGGGCGTCGTGGCCGCCGCCGGGACGCTGGCCTCGCTCATCCCGCCCTCGGCGATTCTCGTGATCTACGCGATCATCGTCGAGCAGGACGTCGGTATGCTCTTGCTGGCGGGCTTCGTGCCGGGGGCCTTTTCCGCGGTCATCTATGGCTCGATCATCATCGGCCTTGCCATGACCCTCAAGAACTTCGGCCCCGCCGTGGGCGGCTTTACATGGCGCGAACGTTTCTCGGCGCTGGTGCCCGCACTGCCCATCGTGGCGGTCGTGGTGATCATCCTGTTCTTTGTCTACAATCCGATCCCCGGCGAAATTACCCTCGGAAGCCGCGTGATCGACATCCCCTTTGGCGGCGACAGCTGGGGCACCCCCACCGAGGGCGGGGCCATCGGCGCCTTCATCGTTTTCCTCATGGCGCTTTATCGCGGCATGCGCTGGAGCGAGTTCCGCGAGGCCCTTGTCGAGACCGCGAAACTCAGCGTGATGATCTTCACCATCATCTGGGGGGTTCTGATCTACGTCCGGTTCCTCGGCTTTGCCGACCTGCCCGGCGCCTTCGCAGACTGGATCACCTCGCTCACCATGTCGCCCATGTTGATCCTGATCTGCATCCTGCTGGCCTATGCCGTGCTGGGCATGTTCATGGATGCCATCGGCATGTTGCTGCTGACCCTGCCGGTGGTCTTTCCCGCCGTCATGGCGCTCAACGGTGGCATGAACGTCGCCGCCGCCGACAGCACCTTCGGCATGTCCGGCCCGATGTGCGCCATCTGGTTCGGGATCCTCGTGGTGAAAATGGCCGAGTTCTGCCTGATCACCCCACCCATCGGCCTCAACTGTTTCGTGGTTGCGGGCGTGCGCGATGACCTCAGCGTGCAGGACGTGTTCCGCGGCGTGATGCCCTTCTTCATCGCCGACGCGCTGACCATCGCCGGGCTGGTGGCCTTCCCGTGGATCGTGCTCTGGTTGCCCAGTCAGGTCTAGCACCCGATTGCCTGCCCTGGCATTCCACAGTAAAAGGCCCGCCAAACGGCCCCCTCTGGGGGGCCGCCAGGCATCGGGCCGGTCCCGTGCCTACGCAAGCCACCGGACCCAAGCGATGAATACTGTGAACCACGCCAATCTCACCACCGCTGCGCGCCTCTCGGTCGCGCCCATGATGGATTGGACCGACCGGCACTGCCGCTACCTGCACCGGCTGATCTCGCGCCACGCGCTGCTCTATACCGAAATGGTCACCGCCCCGGCGCTGGTGCGCGGCGGTGCGTTGCACCTGTTGGACTACCACCCGGCGGAACACCCCGTCGCCCTGCAACTGGGCGGCTCGGACCCCGCCGAACTGGCGCAGGCCGCCCGGCTGGGGTTTGAGGCGGGCTATGACGAGATCAACCTCAACTGCGGCTGCCCCTCGGACCGGGTGCAATCGGGCACCTTCGGTGCCGTGCTGATGAAAGACCCCGGGCTTGTCGCCGAATGCTGCGCCGCCATGATCGAGGCACAACCGCGCGACGTCACCGTGAAATGCCGCATCGGCGTGGACGATCAGGACCCCGAAGAGGTCCTGCCCGAATTCCTGTCGCGCATCGCCGCCGCCGGGGTGGGGCGCATCACCATCCACGCCCGCAAGGCATGGCTCCAGGGCCTCAGCCCCAAGGAAAACCGCGATGTCCCGCCGCTCGACCATGACCTCGCGCTGCGGATGAAGGGCCTGTTCCCGGCCCTGCACCTCAGCCTCAATGGCGGGCTTTCCACCCTCGATCAGGCAAGCGACTGGCTGGAGGCCGGCTTTGACGGCGTAATGTTCGGCCGCGCCGCCTATCATCAGCCATGGGATGTGCTGGGACAGGCGGATCGCGTTATCTTTGGCGATAGCCCGCCACATGACAGCCCCGAATCCGTGGTCCACGCCATGCTGCCCTATATCGAGGATCACCTCGCACAGGGCGGCAAACTCCACCAGATCACCCGTCACATGCTGGGCCTCTTCGCAGGCCGCCCGGGCGCACGCGGCTGGCGGCGGGTGCTGTCCGAAGGGGCCACGCGGGACGGCGCGGGGCCTGAATTGGTCCTGCAAGCGCTGGCTCAGGTCTCACAGCAAAGCGTGCAGGTCTAGGGGCGGCTTTGCATGACAAAGCGGCGATGCGCGGCGGCCTGCGGCCTTGATTCCGCGCTGGACCTTCGCGATTGGTTGCCCAACACGGGCTCAAACCCGCCACCCAGCAAATTCAGTCGAAACCAGAAGTCTTACGGGGCGATACCCTCACCCCTCAGAACGCTTCGGGCCTCGCCTCGCGCGCCATGTGGTCCAGCACGGCATTGACGAACTTCGGCTCACGGCCTTCGGGGTAGAAGCTCTTGGCGATATCCACGAATTCCATGATCACCACCTTCGGCGGCGTGTCCGATTGTGTCAGCTCTGCCCCCGCCGCCCGGAACAAGGCCCGCAGCGTGGGATCAATCCGGGCAATCGGCCATTTCGCCACCAAGGCCCGGTCGGTCATCTGGTCGATACTGGATTGCCAGTTCACCGCATCGCGCATCAGCCGCTCGAACAGCGGCTGGTCGCCCTCGGCCATGTCGCCTTCGTCATAATGGGCGCCGAAACGGTGATCCTCGAACTCGTGAATCACTTTTTCGACCGTCTGGCCGGAATGCTCCATCTGGAAAAGCGCCTGCACGGCATAAAGCCGCGCGGTCGAGCGCATCTTGCGCTTCATGTTGCCAGACAGTTGGGTCTCGTCGCTGCTCATGCCGTGGGTGTGTCCTTCAAATCACCGGCCAGCCGGTATTCATCGCGGGCGGGTTTGAACCCCACGCCGGACCGCTGGCCGCCCCACTTACGGGCGAGCGCGATCAGATGCAAGGCCGCAGCCGCCGCGCCGCCGCCCTTGTTCATCCGGGTGCTGTCAGCGCGTGCCAAAGCCTGCTCGCGGTTCTCCACGGTCAGGATGCCATTGCCGATGCTCAAGCCCTGCAACCCAAGCAGCGTGATCCCCCGCGAACTGTCATTGCAGACGGTCTCGTAATGCGTGGTCTCGCCCCGGATGACACAGCCCAAACCGACATAACCGTCAAAATTGCTCAGCCGCTCGGCCATGCCGATGGCCGTGGGGATCTCAAGCGCGCCGGGCACCTCGATCACCTCGCTGGTGCCGCCCACGGCCTCCACTTCGGCCTGCGCCCCCTCGATCAGCATATCGGCGATGTCCCGATAGAACGGGGCCACCACGATCAACAGTTTCACGGGGCGGTCGAACTCGGGGCGGGGCAGGGTGTATTCACTATCGGCCATGGGGTTATCCTTCGCTGATGGGGCGGGTGCCGGTGATCGAAATGCCATAGGCATCCAGCCCAAGATACCGCGTGTCGGGGCTGTCGGTCAGCAGGATCAATTCATGCAGGCCCATGGTCGACATGATCTGCGCCCCAAGCCCGGTGTGCTTGACGGTGCGCGGGCCTTCGTCTTCTTCCATCTCGCTGGCAAGGCTGGGTCGGGGCTGGCGGAACAGGAACACCGCACCACGTCCCTCGGCGGCGATGATTTCCATCGCCCGGGCCAGTTTGCCGGTGGGCTGGCCCGCATCCCCGGTCAGGCCCACGCCCAAGACATCCTCCAGAACGTTCAACGCATGGGTCCGCGCCAGAACCGGCGCGCCATCGGTGATGTTTCCCTTGGTCAGAACGACATGCTCGGTGCCACTGATCTGATCGGAGAAAAGGCGCATTTGCCAATCGCCGCCATGGCTGGACGCCACGGTTTCACGGCGCACTTCGCGCACAAGGTTGTCGTGCTTGTGGCGATAGGCGATCAAGTCCGAGATCGTGCCGATCTTCATGCCATGCTGCTTGGCGAACTCCACCAGGTCGGGAAGACGCGCCATGGAGCCGTCTTCCTTCATGATCTCGCAGATCACCCCGGCAGGCTTGCATCCCGCAAGCCGCGCGATATCCACCGCCGCCTCGGTATGGCCCGCACGCACCAGAACCCCGCCATTGCGCGCCCGCAGCGGGAAGACATGCCCCGGCGTGGCAATCTCGGCCGCCGTGTTCTGTTCGTTGATCGCCACCTCGATGGTGCGCGCCCGGTCGCCTGCGGAAATGCCCGTGGTCACCCCCTCGCGCGCCTCGATCGAGACGGTAAAGGCGGTCTCCATCCGCGACGAGTTGTTCACCGCCATCATCGGCAGGCCCAGTTGCCCGATCCGCTCGGCCGTCATCGGCAGGCAAATCAGGCCCCGGCCATGGGTCGCCATGAAGTTCACCGCCTCCGGCGTGGCAAACTCCGCCGCGATCACCAGGTCGCCTTCGTTCTCGCGATCCTCGTGATCCACCAGGATGAACATCTCGCCGGCGCGTGCCGCGGCGATGATCTCCTCGGTGGGGGAAATCGCGGCGCGAAGCCCCTCTTCCACGGGGCCGGGCTTTTCGAATGGCTGACTTTCGGACATCGGGCGTTCCCTTCATCGTTCACGCGGCGGGATAGCGCAGCCCGCTTGCCTTGACCAGAGGCGATATGGTGGCAGGGTAGGGTGCTTTGGTGCGGTGGCGCGCAAAGACATGGACAGTACGCCACACCTCTACACATTGCAGGACGTGGCAGGGATGCGGAGCAGGACAGGACGGTGACCGCCTGGACCTCAGTCCGAAAACCGCGCGCGCAGATCCTCGATATCGAGTGTATGTTCGGTTAGACGCTCAGGCTCCCATTCGCTTCTTTCGGTATCAAAGAAGTCTCCTCCATAGATATGCAATGCCGCTGTCAGGCGAGGGATGGGATTGGTCACCGAATGGATGATGTCCGGCCCCATGGGGCAGACATCGCCGGTTGACAACGCCTTCGCGCCAGCGGCTTCGATCAAGCCGTCCGGGTGATCCTTGACGCGCCGCCAGAAAATATTGTCCTCCCGACCGCCATAGATACCTATGACAGCCCACATTTCGTGGTTGTGAGGGGGGATCGTCGTTGAAGGTTTCCAGGCGAGATTAACGATCGTCAGTTCGGAAGACTGGTAGAGCGGGGTAATCCCGGGTTCCGTCGGCTCACCCAGTGCTGCAAGAATCGCCGACGGGTCGGACATGGCCCGTCGCATGACGTCAGCTGCGGCCTTGTGCGTTGTTTCCCGCTTGACCGCATCAAGGCAGTCAGAAATGAATTCGTCTTTATCGAACATTTACGGACCTCCGATATAGGAAAGTATAGCACGAAATCCCGGAGAAATCAGGCTTGGCCCGGCTGGTTGTCCGCCGCGACCTTTCGACCAATGTCAGTCCACACCCTTGAGAGGCATCTCAATTGTGTTACACTTGGCATGTTGATGCAGAAGGGAGTCTCCCATGCCCAAACTGATCCGCCTTTATATCGTGAACGTCGCCATCGGCTTCGGACTCGCCGCGGTCTTCGTCGGGCTTCTGCTCTGGTTCAATATCGCGAATCTCTGGCATCTGGTTTCCAGTTCGGACAAGGGCTGGCTTGCCGTACTGATCCTCTGGATCTCCAACGGGATCATTTTCGCCGGGGTTCAATTCGGCATCGCGGTCATGCGCCTCAAGGATGACGATGACGACGATCACCACGGCGGTCTGGGTCAGCATGTCATGCGGCGCGAACATGCCACCATCCCCGTTCCGGCGGATGACGGCGCCCGCGGGTTCTGGTCGAAAAAGTGATCCTCTGAGCGGATCGACATCCCGGAATTTCGTACAACTCGTACGCCCCGCTTCGGCGGGGCGCTGATTTTTGTACGAAACTCGCGTACAAAACGTACGACTCGTACGTTTTGGCAAAGGGTGTGACGGGCCCGCACGCAACCGTTTGGTTCTCTCATTCCCGAGGACCTGTTTGTACAGGTGGGCGCCAGGTAACCAGGCCAGGACCAGGACAGAGCCAGCTCCCTCGGAATTGCTTAAGGCCACCGGAATGCAACCGTTCACGAGAAGGGCAGCACCCGCCACACCCTCGCACCTAGGCCTTTTGCGCCCATCCGACAAGGGGGCAGGCGGGGGTTGCATGAGTTCACCTTTTGTTCATAATCGTGGATATGGAGCCGAAACCCCTCGATACCCTACAGCCCGGTCAACGTCTGGCGCGCGGCGTTTGCCGCCACCTTCTAAGCCATGACTTTGTTTCCATTGAAGAATTTACCCCTGAACGCGGCAAGCGTGTCGATGTCATGGCGCTTGGCCCCAAGGGTGAAATCTGGGTGATCGAATGCAAATCCGGGCTGGCCGATTTCCGCGCGGACGCGAAATGGGAGGGCTATCTGGACTGGTGTGATCGCTATTTCTGGGCCGTGGATGCGGCGTTCCCGGTCGATATCCTGCCCGAGGGAACGGGGTTGATCCTTGCCGATGCCTATGACGCCGAAATCCTGCGCATGGGGCCCGAAACCCGGTTACCCGCCGCACGTCGAACGGCCCTTACCCGCCGTTTCGCCCGCCACGCCGCCCTGCGCCTTCAGGGCTGGCGTGACCCCAAGGTATAGAAAGAAAAGGAAAAAATCATGATGGTGAAGTTTTACTACCCCGATGGCGATTGGTGTTACCGGGCCATTCAAACGGTCCATGCCGTGTTTCACGACAAAGACGGCAAGCTTATCGCACGCGCGGAAAAAGGTGATTTGTCAGGCTATTACGAATTCGAAATCACCGAATTCGAACTCATCGGCCCGGGCGAGAGACACCGTTAGGTCTCAGCCCTTCTTGATCTCGGCTGCCTTGGCCGCCGCCATCATTTCCTCGGCAATCTCGCGCGCTTCGTCGGGCTCGAAATCCATTGGAATTTCAATACCTTCCGCCGCAACGAACAGGCGCACCATGCCCTGGTCCGTGGGGCCAATTTGCAGGTTCGCTTCGATGTCGCGTTCGTCGTTGATGCCCATTTTGGCCTCCTGAAAACCGAAAGAAGCAGGTAACGCTTTCCCCCTTCAAGTGCAAGCCGCAAAGCCGGAAACCCCACCGGGCCACCCCCTTCATTTGCGCGTAAGAAAGCACTATTTTCGCATGCGAAGAGGCTTGCATTCGCGGCCCCGCCTAGTTAAACGGCCCTCCAGTGCCGCCTTAGCTCAGTAGGTTAGAGCGCTTGATTGTGGATCAAGAGGTCCCCCGTTCGAGCCGGGGAGGCGGTACCATCTCTCTCAAAGCCCCTTATTCAATGGTAATGGTCTGCTTCAGTTGGCCTGTGACGCGGTCATAGAGAAGTATGCGGTTATCATTGGTGACGATGGCAAACCATTGATCCCCTTGGGTAAATGCCGTTGCCTTGGCCCCGTCTGGCAGGGCGATTTCGTCGGGCAGGGCAGGGGCCTCGGCGGTGAAGCGCGTGACAAGCAGAAAGATCACCACTACAACGCCCACGATCATCACGCCGGTCAGCACCGTGACCAGCAGTTTCAGGAAACGTAACAGGCCATCGTCAATCGGCTGAGGCTCGGGGCTGTCGCTCATGTCATCCACTCAATTGTCCTTCCGGATCGCCGCCGATCCGCCTGCGCGCCTTGATAAGGCTTTGACGCGCGATGCGCCAGAGGCCGCCAGCCTGTCGCGCACGCGCCTGGGGCGGTTACTATCGGACGGGGCGGTGACCGTGAACGGTACAACCGTGCAAGATCCGAAAGGCAAGGTGGCCGAGGGCGACCTGATCGAAATCACCGTGCCACAGGCCAACGAAAGCCATATCGTGGCACAGGACATCCCCCTTTCGGTGATCTTCGAGGATGACGACCTGATCGTGATCGACAAGCCCGCTGGCATGGTCGTGCATCCCGCGCCGGGGACGCCCGATGGCACATTGGTCAACGCGCTTCTGGCGCATTGCGGTGAGACCCTTTCGGGGGTGGGCGGTGAAAAGCGCCCCGGTATCGTTCACAGAATTGATAAAGATACCAGTGGGTTACTTGTTGTCGCCAAGACCGATCGGGCGCATCACGGGCTTGCCGCGCAGTTCGAGAAACACACCGTCGAACGGCACTACCGCGCACTTGTGCATGGTGTGCCGGATGCGGGCGATCCGCGCCTGCGCGGGGTGAAAGGCGTGAGTTTCGAAAGCGGAAATATCATGCGGATCACGACGCAACTGGCCCGTCACAAGACCGACCGCCAGAAACAGGCGGTTGTGTTCCAAGGGGGGCGTCACGCCGTCACGCGCGCCCGCATCGTCGAATCCTATGGTCGGCCTCCCGCCGTGGCCCTGGTCGAATGCTGGCTGGAAACCGGCAGAACCCACCAAATCCGCGTGCACATGGCGCATGCGGGGCATGGGCTTATCGGCGATCCGGTCTATGGCGGACGTCGAAAACTGCCGGCACGGGTGGTTTCCGAGGCGGCAGCCGAGGCCCTGCGCGCCTTTCCACGACAGGCCCTGCACGCCGCCACATTGGGATTCACGCATCCGGTCAGCGGTGAAAATTTACGCTTCGAGTCGCCAATGCCCGCAGATATGGCGGATTTGATAACAGTTTTGCGCGCTTGATTGACATGCACAGCACAGGTGCGTGAGCGCGCTGACACAATTGTCGTAAAACAACGGATCCATCTTCATATTGCGTTAAGGTTAGGGGTGCATCACCCTTGAATCCTTTAAATCCGGGCCCATATTGATGTTAAGCCCCTAAACATTGGAGGGACAGAGGCTTGAGCAACTACGCAAATCTTCCGGCACCGTCACCCGAAGGCGGGCTTAATCGTTATTTGCAGGAAATCCGCAAGTTTCCTCTTCTGGAACCGGAAGAGGAATACATGCTGGCCAAACGCTGGGCCGAGGAACAAGACACCGAGGCCGCACACAAGATGGTCACCAGCCACCTGCGCCTCGCGGCCAAGATCGCCATGGGCTATCGCGGCTATGGCCTGCCGCAGGCCGAGGTGATTTCCGAGGCCAACGTGGGCCTGATGCAGGCGGTCAAGCGGTTTGACCCCGAAAAAGGGTTCCGTCTTGCGACCTATGCCATGTGGTGGATCCGCGCCAGCATTCAGGAATACATCCTGCGTAGCTGGTCGATGGTGAAACTGGGCACCACGAGCGCACAGAAAAAGCTGTTTTTCAACCTGCGCAAGGCCAAGGCGCGCATCGGCGCGCTTGAGGATGGCGACTTGCGCCCCGAGAACGTCAAGCAGATCGCGCACGATCTGGGTGTGACCGAGGACGAGGTCATTTCCATGAACCGCCGCATGTCGGGCGGCGATGCCTCGCTCAATGCCCAGGTGGGCACCGAAGGCGAGGGCAGCATGGAATGGCAGGATTGGTTGGAGGATGAAACCGCCGATCAGGCCGCCGATTACGAAAAGCGCGACGAACTGGACGCGCGGCGTGAGCTTCTGGCCGAGGCCATGGACGTTCTCAACGACCGTGAAAAGGACATCCTGACGCAACGCCGCCTGAGTGATAAGCCCATAACGCTTGAAGATCTGAGCGGGCAATATGACGTCAGCCGCGAGCGTATCCGGCAAATCGAGGTGCGCGCCTTCGAGAAGCTGCAAAAACGGATGCGCACCCTTGCACAAGAAAAAGGCATGCTTGCGCCAGCCTGATCTTGGACATCACGGAAAATGAAAGTAACTTTCCCCGCAAATCCGGGGGAAGTTTTTTTATGGAGAGTGCCGTGAGTGCCGCGATTGGAATCCTGACGTTTCGCCTTGGCCGGGTGGCGTTGTTTGTTGGTGTTGGTCTTTTGACGGCCTGTGCCCCGCATCAGACCGCAAAGCGCGCGGCGCCCGTTCCGGCGGCCGAGATCGAAGAGATATTCGTGGCCACGCCGCGATCGCTTTCTTCGACCGGGCAGGCCTTTGGTGAACAGCGCCCGCGCAGGATGAACTTTTTTCGCGCCGGTATCTCGGTTCCGCCGACGCACGAGACAGGCAAGATCGAATGGCCCGACGAAACGCCTGACGCTGCCACCGATTTCGTGGTGGCCGACACGCAGGTTCTGAAGGGGCAGGCCGGGCTGTTACGCTCGGTCCGCGGGGCCCATTCCGGCAAGGAAACGCTTGTATTCGTGCACGGCTACAACAACACCCTTTCGGACAGCATGTACCGGCTGGCTCAGATCAGATCCGATTTCGAGATCACAATGCCGACGATCCTGTTTTCATGGCTCTCGGCGGGTGATCCGCGTGGCTATGCCTATGACCGCGACAGTGTTCTTTTCTCGCGCGATGATTTCGTTGAAATGCTGGATGGGCTGACGTCCCGACCCGGGGAGCGGGTGTTCCTTCTGGCGCATTCCATGGGGTCTCATCTGGTGATGGAAGCGTTGCGACAGGCCGCTTTGCAAGGGGACACCGAGATTCTGTCACGGATCAGTGGCGTTGTCCTTATGTCGCCCGATATCGACCCCGACCTGTTCCGCCGCCAGGCCGAGGCCATAGGCCCCTTGCCGCAACCATTCCTCATCTTTACCTCACGGCAGGACAGGGCGTTGTCGATCGCGGGCTTCATAACTGGCCGCAAACAGCGATTGGGCCTGATCGATGGGCCGGACAAGGTGAAAGGGCTGAACGTCAAGGTCGTTGATTTCACGGCGCTTGCCGATGGCGAGGGGTATAACCATTTCGTGCCGGTCACCTCGCCTGCGGCCGTGAATGTCTTGCGCGGGATGATCAATCAGGCGGGGGAACGCGCCTCGGCCTTCGGCGATTACATGGTGCTTGGGGCGCAACCGGGGCTGGTGGAATGACCCGCGCGCAATTGCCGACTTGCCCCCGGTGCGCAGATTTGGAATAACACCCTCGTCAGTAAGGAGACCCTGATGCCTGCACGTATTTACAAGCCCGCGCGGAACGCCATGCAATCCGGAACAGCCAAGACAAAGCACTGGGTTCTGGAATTCGTCTCCGAAACGGCCCGCGATGTTGACCCGCTTATGGGTTGGACATCGTCCAGCGATACGCAGGCTCAGGTGAAGCTTCGGTTCTCCAGCAAGGAAGCCGCGCTTGAGTATGCGCAGGAGCATGGTATCGACGCTGTTGTGCAGGATCCCCACAAGCGCAAGCCGAACATCCGGGCCGGTGGCTATGGAGAGAATTTCGCCGCCAGTCGTCGTGGGGCATGGACCCACTGACCACCCCAGACGGCATCGTCACAATTATCTTTCATCCGCGACCTGTGGAAGGTGTTTGAACACGCATGGCATTGGCCGTGTCTGTGTTGTGACACCGAGGCCGAAACCCCCTTGGATCAAGGGCTGTTTTGATCCGCATCAAGGTGAAATTTTCACGAAATGGTTATCCTTCGCGCATTGTCAGTGAAGGAGACGCGAAACATGACGACCCGTACCAGTGCAGTAAAGCAACAAGCCTCTAAAGCCACGACCTCGACACATGCGACCGCAGCCATGGCCGAACGCGAGGCCGAGCCGGATGTAAAGGCCAAAGACAAGATCGCGGATCTCCGCAAATCCTTTGAAAACGGTGAATATCCCTACAAGGAAAAACTGAAGAAGAAGCCATACGAGGAAGAAAAGGCCAAGCTTCAGGCCGAGCTTTTGAAAGTCCAGCATTGGGCGCAGGAGACTGGTGAGAAATTCGTTTTGATCTTCGAAGGCCGCGATGCGGCGGGCAAGGGCGGTACGATCAAGCGTTTTACCGAACATCTGAACCCGCGGCAGGCCCGTGTCGTCGCGCTCAACAAGCCGACGTGGGAAGAGAAAGGCCAGTGGTTCTTCCAGCGGTATATCGAACATCTGCCGACCGTTGGCGAGATGGTCTTTTACGACCGCTCTTGGTACAACCGCGCGGGTGTCGAGCGCGTCATGGGGTTCTGCGAGCCTTGGGAATATCTCGAATTCATGCGCCAAACGCCGGACTTGGAGCAGATGCTGGTGCGCTCTGGCATTCGTCTTTACAAGTATTGGTTCTCGGTCACCCAGGAAGAACAAAAGCGCCGCTTCGACAGTCGCGCGAATGACCCTCTCAAGCAATGGAAGCTTAGCCCGATTGACAAGGAAAGCCTTGGCAAGTGGGATGACTATACCGAGGCGAAAGAGGCGATGTTCTTTTATACTGACACTGCCGATGCACCTTGGACGGTGATCAAGTCGAACGACAAGAAACGCGCGCGCCTTAATTGTATGAAGCATTTCCTGAGCACGCTGGATTATCCCGGCAAGGACCCGGAAATCGCGCAGGCGCCTGATCCGCTCATCGTGTCAACGGCACAGCACGTGCTGCACCAGACAGATCATATTCTTGGAAAGTCCCTGCATCCGGACGTTCGCAAAGGCTGACGCGCGGGGAATCGCGCACGGTTTCGGGGCCGTCTTGCCGAATGGGCAGGGCGGCCCTAAACATTTGCCATGCTGCGTAAACTTCTCATTCTTTTGGCTCTCATCCCCGCGACCATAGCAAGCGCGCACCCGCATGTATTTGTGGATGTAAGCCTGCGGTTCTTGAGTGATACGAAAGGGCGTCTTACCGGGGTTGAAGTGACCTGGAGCTATGATGACTTCTTTTCGCTTCTGGTTCTGGAAGATCGGGGGCTTGACCCTGATGGCGACATGCAACTGACCGAAAAGGAACAGGCGGCTCTTATGGGGTTTGATCTTGAGTATTGGGAGCCGGGTTTCGAAGGGGCTTTATTCCTCTATGACGAGGGTGAAAAAGTGGCCTTGGGCGGACCCAAGGCCACCCATGCCACCATGGAAGGCGGGCGGATCGTGACCCGCCATATTCGCCCGGTTGAAGCCTTGGCCCCAATGCACCTTACGGTGCGCCCCTATGATCCTTCCTACTATGCGGCGCTTGACCTGGTCGAGGTCACAGGGCTGCCAGAGATCTGTGAAACCGAACTTATCCAACCCGATACGGATGCCGCCGATCAAAAGGTCGAGACACTCGGCGGCGTGGGGATGGAAGCCGTTTACGACGAGGTGCAGGTGGGCATCTATTATGCAGACGAATTGAGGGTCACATGCGCGCCATCCTCCTGATCGCCGGGGTCGGCATTCTGGCGCTTGCCGTCTGGCTTTGGGGCTTTGGCGGGGCTGCTGACGTTGCTCGTTGGGCCACCGAGGGGCAACGCGAGGTACAGCAATCCATGGCGGGCTACCTGCGCGGCTTGCGTGCAGGCGAGGCTGGGGCGTTGCTCGGGCTTCTGGGCTTGTGTTTCGCCTATGGTTTCTTTCACGCGGCGGGGCCCGGACATGGCAAGATCCTGATTGGCGGATATGGCGTCGGGGCGCGTGTTCCCGTGTTGCGCCTCTCGGTGCTGGCCTTGGCCTCAAGCCTCGCACAGGCGGCAACGGCGGTGGTGCTTGTCTATGCCGGTGTCTTCCTGTTGGGGCTGACGCGGCAGGCCATGCAAGGGGTGGCCGACAAGATCATGGCCCCTGCCAGTTATGGGGCCATCGCACTTGTTGGGCTATGGTTGTTGATGCGTGGTTTTCGGCGCTTTCGGCGTGTGGGCCTGCATGACCACCCTCATGCCGAAGATGGTGTTTGCTCAAGCTGCGGACACAAGCATGGTCCCAGTATAGACGAGGCCAGCCAAGTGACCTCTGTCCGCGACGGGCTGGCCATTATCGCAGCCGTTGCCATTCGGCCCTGCACCGGGGCCTTGTTCCTGCTGATCCTGACATGGCGCATGGGGGTCGATATGGCGGGGATCATGGGGGCCTTTGCCATGGGCCTTGGGACGGCCAGTGTGACTGTTGCCGTTGCCATTGCCGCCGTCACCCTGCGCGAAGGGCTGCTGGCCCGTATGATCGCGGGGCAGGGTGGGGTGGCCGCCCGGGCCCTGCCTCTCGTTGAGGTTGCCGTAGGTGCCCTGGTGGCGCTGATCGCGGGGCAACTCATGCTCGCCGCACTCTGACATCATTTCGATTGCCCTGCTCAGCATGTCCGCCTATGGCGAAGCCATGCAATACGCCCTGACATATCGCCAACACGCCCGTGCCGTCCTTGGCCTTGGATTGCCTTTGGTGGGCAGCCATTTGGCGCAGTTCGCGATCACCCTGACCGATGCGGCGATGCTGGGTTGGTACAACGTGGAGTCTTTGGCTGCCGGTGTTTTGGGCGGTGAGATGTTCTTCGTCTTCTTCATCATGGGATCGGGCTTTGCATGGGCCGTGATGCCGATGGTGGCCGCGGCCCAAGGCGCAGGCGAGGGGGCGCAGGTGCGGCGGGTCACCCGCATGGGGCTTTGGGCCTCGGTTCTGTTTGGCTGCTTCGCTTTGCCTTTATTGCTGTTCACCGATGATATTCTGCGCGCCCTTGGCCAGACCGAGGAGGTCGCACGCCTTGCAGGCGCGTATAACCTGATCAACGGCTGGGCCATCTGGCCCGCCCTTCTGGTGATGGTGCTTAAATCGTACCTGGCCGCACTGGAGCGAACGCGCATCGTTCTTTGGATCACGGTTTTGGCCGCCGGGGTGAACGCCTTGGTTAACTATATGCTGATCTTCGGCAACTTCGGCGCGCCCGAGATGGGCATTCGAGGGGCTGCCGTGGCCTCGGTCACGGTGCATCTTGTTTCCCTTGTGGCGCTTGTCATCTACGTTGTCCGCGCGACCCCGGAACACGCCTTGTTCCAAAGGCTTTGGCGTCCGGACGCGGAGGCCTTCGGTCGTGTCTTCCGCCTTGGTTGGCCTATCGGGGTCACGAACCTGGCCGAGGTGGGCCTTTTCGCCGCCTCCTCGGTGATGATGGGCTGGCTTGGCACCTTACCCTTGGCGGCCCATGGTATCGCGCTTCAGGCGGCCTCGGTCGCCTTCATGATGCATCTGGGGCTAAGCAACGCGGCGACGGTGCGGGCAGGCCATGCCCATGGGCGCGGTGATTTGCAGGGCCTGCGCGCAGGTGCCAGCGTGGTGATCGCTTTGTCCACCATGGCGGCCCTTGTCACCGTTTTGGTTTTCATCGTGTTGCCCGAACCGATCATCAGCGCCTTTATGCGCCCCGACGAGCCGGACCGCGCCGCTGTTTTGGCCCTTGGAACGGGGCTTTTGGCCGCGGCCGCCTTGTTCCAACTGGTCGATGCCGGACAGGTGATCGCCCTTGGGCTTCTACGCGGGGTGCAAGACACCCGCGTGCCCATGGTGATTGCCGCGATAACTTATTGGGGGATTGGTATCCCGTCGAGTTACCTCTTGGGGTTCACATTCGAGATGGGCGGCGTCGGTGTCTGGCTCGGGCTGGCCACGGGCCTTGCCCTTGCAGCCCTTTTCATGATGGCCCGGTTTTGGGGATGGTCGGCGCGAAAGCCTCAATAAGTGATCCGTCGCGTCGGTTTCGGCGTAAACAATACCGAGAATAGCAATTCTGCGCCGCGTGCATTATGTATAGGTGCGGCAGCACGGACGAGGGAGCATGCCATGAACATCCGACCGACCGATCTTGAGCAATCGCCCGACCGGGACGAGGCCGAGGCGGCGCTTGACGTGCTGCGCAATTGGGCGAAATCGGCCAGCCCTGAAGAGGTGGCCGATCTGGACCCCGCCGTGGCACGTCTTTTGCCGGGGCAGGGGGCATCGAATTACCCTGCGCTCTCTCGCGAGTATCCGCATGATTTCGAGGTGGATGCGGCCTATAAGGCCACGATGCCTGACCTGCAAAACGGCCCCAGTTCGCTCATCCGGGGGGCGCGACGGCACTTGCAGCATGTCGGAATCTCCAATTTCCGTCTGCCGATCAGTTTTCACACCCGTGACAATGGCGATCTGACGCTGGAAACCTCGGTCACGGGGACGGTCAGCCTTGATGCCGACAAGAAAGGCATCAACATGTCGCGCATCATGCGCAGTTTCTACAAACACGCCGAGAAGACTTTCAGCTTCGAGGTGATCGAGGCCGCGCTCAACGATTACATGACCGACCTCGATAGTATCGATGCCCGGATTCAAATGCGTTTTTCCTACCCGATGAAGGTGAAATCCCTGCGCTCGGGGCTGGAAGGGTTCCAATATTATGACATCGCGCTTGAACTGGTCGAGAAGAACGGTGTGCGCCGCAAGTACATGCATATCGATTATGTCTACTCCTCGACCTGCCCCTGCTCGCTTGAACTAAGCGAACACGCGCGTCAGGCACGCGGCCAATTGGCGACACCGCATTCGCAACGCTCGGTGGCCCGGCTGTCGGTGGAGGTGGTTGAAGGTGATGTCCTGTGGTTCGAAGATCTCATCGATATGGCCCGGGGGGCCGTTCCCACGGAAACTCAAGTCATGGTCAAGCGCGAGGATGAGCAAGCCTTTGCGGAATTGAATGCCGCCAATCCGATCTTCGTGGAGGATGCGGCCCGGCTTTTCTGTGAGCACCTTCAGAAAGACGCACGGGTGGGTGATTTCAGCGTGGTGGCCAGCCATCAGGAAAGCTTGCACAGCCACGATGCCGTTAGCATTCTGACCGAAGGTGAAACCTTCGCCTCGGACAGCATCGACCCCCGGTTGTTCTCAACATTGTTCCACGTAGGATAGGCCTTGGCCTCTGTCTAACGCCTCTTTTTTCGGCAGGTTGCCTGAATTCGCGTGCGGGTTGGGCGACGTGCTGTCTCTGTGATAAGACAGTGCGGATGTCCATTAGGCCGCTAGTTATGCCTTTGTTACACTGCTTTGCTACCGCAGCATAGGCATTGCGAAAGGAGCTTTTCATGCAACATGTCACGACGCCTCTTGAATTATCCGCCGCCGCATGGCGCGTGGCCGGGTACATGATGGAAACCAATCTGCGCGTGGCGCAGGTCATCGGTCAGGCCGCGATTGAGACCAATCCTTTTTCCGTTGGAACTGGCCTCAAGGCCCAAGTCCAAACCCCGGAAAAGGTGCCGGCACCGAAAGCCAAGGCCAAACCCGTCACCAAAGCAAAGGCACCCAAGTCCGCCAAGGCCAAGGTAAAGACGACACCTTCAGCCGAAGCCAATGAAAAGCCCGGTATGATGGCCAAGACAACCGAACCGGCGGCCCACAAGTCCAAATCGACAACGCCCACCGTCGAGGATTCACAAGAGCCCACCGAAAAAGTCAAACGCCCACGCGCCCCGTCCAAGCCCCCGGCGATGCCGGAGGGCCCCTCCAAGGCCGTCGCGCCGAAGTCGAAAACCCCAGTGAATTGAGGGCCTTGCAAGCCGGGATGCACTTGGTGCAACCCGGCTTTGCCGAATGAACGATGGTCATGTCAGTCTAGCTGACCTAGTTTGAGGTCAGGGAGGAAACCAAACCGTAGCAGCCAAAGGCAACGAGGTTTCCAATGACGACACTGACCACAGACATTCACACCACTGACCGTGGTTTGCGCACCCGTTTTGCGAGCTTCCTGACATCGCTGTCCCGCGCGCTCGAAGCGCACGCACATTTCGCTTCGCGCCGCGACCAGATCGAAGCGCTCGAAGCGAAGTCCGACGCGGAACTTGCCGAAATCGGTGTGAAGCGCGAACAGATCGTTCACTACGTCTATCGCGATCTGTTTTACGCCTGATCCCATGCGCTACGGGCGGCATGAGTGCAACAGCATGTGCCGCCCGGGTCGTGCCCCATGATTTTACGCACGATTCGTGCTACTGTTTCGACATGGGAGGAGCCCACCCTCGATAAGGAAGGGGTTCCTGATGACACAAGGTATCGAGATCGAATTCGTCCCCGATACATGGCGCAAGGCGCTTGACCTGTACATGGCTGAACACGCCCACGGCATGAACGGTTATATGCTCAGCCGGATGCATTTTGAGCGGCTCATGCGGCTCCATGCCATGACAGACCCGGAATTGGCCCTGCTGGGGATCTCCCGCCAAGAGATTATCCCCTATGTCATGGGGGACACGCTGCCCGCATGACGCCCGGCGCTGCGAGAGGCGATCTTGGAAAAAGCACATTGCATGGCCATTCTGTCCCAAGTCGCGCCTGTCGCTTGACACCCGGCTGACCTCGGGCCAACTCTGCCATCCATGATCGATCTGCGCCCCGTGGGATATGTGATCGGCCTCATGGTGCTGGCCCTCGGGGTGGCCATGGTGTTGCCGATGCTGGTGGACATCGCCGAAGCGCGAGGTCACTGGCCGGTTTTTGCCGAAAGCGCGGTCATCACAACCCTTATCGGTGGTCTGGTCGCGCTTGCCTGTCGCAACGGGGTTCGCGAAGGGCTGACCATCCAGCAGACCTTCTTGTTGACCACAGGCGTTTGGGTTGCGCTGCCGTTTTTCGGAGCGATCCCATTTCTTCTGGGGGCCACCGAGGCGCGTATGGTCGACGCCGTGTTCGAGGCCATGTCGGGCCTGACGACCACGGGGTCCACCGTCTTTTCGGGCTTGGAGCAATTACCTAAAGGTATCTTGCTCTGGCGCGGTATCCTGCAATGGCTCGGCGGTGTGGGTATCATCGTTGTGGCCATGGTGTTTTTGCCCGAACTGCGCGTCGGTGGGATGCAGATATTCCGCTCTGAGGCTTTTGATACCATGGGTAAAATTCTGCCCCGCGCCAGTGCGATCGCATCGCAGATTTCAGTTATCTACCTCGGCATAACGCTGGCTTGCGTTGCTTGTTACATGGTGCTCGGCATGCATGCCTTCGATGCGACTGTTCACGCGCTGACCACGGTCTCAACCGGGGGATTCTCAAATTACGACGCCTCTTTCGGTACTTTTAGTGGCCCGCCGGAATATGTTGCATCCATTTTCATGACGCTCGCGGCACTTCCCTTCGTGCGGTATGTCCAGCTTTTGAACGGCAATGCAAAACCGCTTTGGAAAGACACGCAAATTCATGGCTTCTTGCTGACGATTTTTGTGTTGGTTTTCGGTATGGCGGCGTTTCTCGTTCATGTCTTTCCGCACCATCCCGAGCAGGCCTTTCGTGAGGCGCTTTTCAACATCACGTCGATCATCTCCGGAACGGGGTATGCGAGTGTCGATTACATGGGGTGGGGGTCGCTGCCTGTGACCCTGTTCTTCTTTATCGGGCTGATTGGCGGTTGCGCGGGGTCTACGGCCTGTTCCGTCAAGATCTTCCGATATCAAATTCTATTTGCCTCGATCCGCTCACAACTGCGACGTATCTATTCACCGCATGGCGTTTTCACGCCACGTTACGATGGACGCCCGATTGCCGATGATGTCCTGAACTCGGTTATGTCGTTCTTCGTTCTCTTCATCGTTACCCTTGGCGTGATCAGTGTGGTTCTTGGGTTTACGGGCCTCGACTTCGTCACCTCGGTCTCGGGGGCAGCCACGGCGCTTGGAAATATCGGCCCCGGGTTGGGCGAAATTATCGGACCTGCGGGGAACTTCGCCTCGCTCAACGATACTGCCAAATGGGTGTTGGTCGGGGCGATGCTTCTCGGGCGGCTGGAGCTTCTTGCCGTCTACGCGATTTTCACCATCAGCTTCTGGAGGGCATGATGACTCAAAGACCACTTGGCGCGCAAATATCGCATATGCTGAAAGATCGGGGCGTTGACGTGATCTTTGGCATCCCCGGTGTTCACAACCAGGAACTCTATCGCGGGATCGAAGAGGCCGGCATCACCCATGTCCTTGCCCGTCACGAACAGGGGGCCGGTTTCATGGCCGATGGCTATGCCCGCGCCACCGGCAAACCGGGGGTCGCTTATGTGATCACCGGTCCTGGCCTGTGCAATATCATGACACCCATGGGGCAGGCCTATTCCGATAGCGTGCCGATGCTGGTGATTTCCTCCTGCCTTGATGAAACGGCGGGCGCCCGCGGCCAGTTGCACCAGATGCTGGATCAACGCGCGGCGGCAGATACGGTTTGTGAGTGGTCCGAAGAGGCCCGCACCGCCGAGGCGGCCTATATTCTCATCGACCGCGCTTTGACCGAGATGGCCACCGGGCGACCGCGCCCCCGGCATATCCAGATCCCGATCTCGGTTCTGGAAGCCCTCGCACCGCCGCCCGGTCCTTGCCCGGTACTGTCGTCTGAGCGCAAGGGCGCGCCGAATTTTGCCGTCACCGAGGCGATCTTGTCGGCCAAGCGCCCGCTTTTTATTCTGGGTGGAGGCGCGCGGGATTGCGCGACCTCGGCACGTGAGGCCCTGACGGCGCTTGGCGCGGCGAGCTTCGAAACCCAGACAGGGCGCGGAATTTCCGGGCCCTATGCCTTGAACTATGGCAGCTACCTTGCGCGGCCCGAGGCACAGGCGGTTGTCGAGCAGGCCGATGTCGTTGTTCTGGTGGGAACCGAACTGAGCGAATCCGACCTGCTGCGCGAGGATGCTGGCATTCGTGGGCGCTTGATCCAGGTTGATATCGATCCGGGTGGTTTCCTGCCAGAGTGCGAATGGCCGGTTTTGTCTTCCGCCTCTGACTTCTTCGCACACCTTCTCGCCGCGCTCGATGGGCATGTGCCGACAAACGGATGGGATGCGGAAAAGGTCCGCGCCGCGAAAACCCGTTGGCGCGCGCAGGTCGATGCCGAAACGCCCAATGTCCTGCCTGTGGCCGATACGTTGCGCCAATGCCTGCCAGAGCGGACCGTGGTCTATTCCGACATGACGCAGTTCGCTTATGTCGCCTTGGAGAGCTGGCCGTTGGACCGGCCGGGGGAATGGCATCACCCGACGGGCTTCGGCACCTTGGGCTATAGCCTTCCTGCGGCCATTGGCGGGGCCACGGCGCGGCCCGATTTGCCGACCTGTTGCATCATCGGCGATTACGGCATCCAGTACACCATTGCCGAGCTTGGCGCGGCGGTCGAGCTGGGGCTGTCCTTGCCGATCCTGCTTTGGGACAACGGCAAACTCGGCGCGATCGAAGACAGCATGACCGGCGCGCAGATCGCGCCCAATGCCGTGATCGCCCGCAATCCTGATTTCGGGGCCGTCGCGCGGGCCTACGGGGCACATGCCGCGCGCCCGTCTTCGCTTGAAGAGTTGGCACAGGTGGTGGCGCAGGCCTTCAAGGCGGACCGCCCGACGCTTATTCACATGACGCCGGGCTTGCACTGAGGGTCAGTAGACACCGCTGTGACTTTCGATCACGATCCGGTGGGGGCAGCCGTTCCGCATCGTGTTGACGATGATGTACCAAACGGTTTCTCCCGGCAAACCGGCACGGGAGTATTCGCAGCCCAAGGGATGCGTCCACCACTGTCCCTGATGATCCGCAGCTGGTCGTGTCGCTGTGGTGCGTGCCGCGGTTTGGCTCTGAAATCCCTTCGGGGTGATATAGTTTTGCGCGTTTGCACCACCGGTCAGCAGGATGGCCGCAAGTCCAAGGGCGAGTCGGGGTGATTTGAGCATGATGAAACTCCGTTTACAGGCCGGTCACCCGGCAGCGCCCCCACGCTGTTTGCGAAACTGGATTATACCTTCTTCAAGGCATTCGGCCCGGGGCAGGCAAGGCGGCCCCTCGCTATGCTGAACACATCTGGGCCATAACGTTCTGTTGGATTTGCCGTTCTGGCGACGGTTTTCAAAGTGGCTATAAAGTCTTGCCAAAATGTTAACGGCCCCGCATCGAGCGGGGCCGTTTATGGATCGGGTTTTAGCAAATTGTTAACGGCGCACCGTCACTCCCAGCAACTGACCAGCACCGTCATGTTCGCGGCGCGATTGGTCAGGACTTCGGGGGCGATCTGATCCTGTTCACTGGTGGCCGAGGGCGAAACGCCGGCTTCCTGCAAAACCTGCTGCACGGCCTCGGCATCGGCGGCAAAGCTGACCCCCTCCGGCAATTGGCGACCTTTTGCGCGATTGGGCAGCAGCATACCCAATACGGCCCCCCCAGCATCCACCACCGGACCGCCCGCGTCACCTTCAAGCGCGGCAAGGGCCAGACGTTTCAGGGTGTCCTCTCCGTTCAGGCCTTGCAACTCGGCCAATTGGCCGAAGGTCAATGTCGGCGCCCCCAATACGCCACCATAGGAATAGCCCGCTACGGCCACATCGGCCTGTAGACGCGGGATGACCTGCTGGAATGCGGCCACACTCATCGGTGCCAGTGTTTCCGTGGGGCGCAAGACGGCGATGCCGAGGTCTTCGTTTACCGTGGCCACTTGGGCCTCGTATTCTTCGTCTATGGTGATTTTCCCACAACCCTGCGTCGCCTCGGCGGTCGTCACAACCGTGCCCGAACCGTCCACATAAAAGCCCGAGCGCGAAAGCTTGGGCTTGCGCACCTCCAACCCTGACACAAGGTCGATGCTGGGTTCTGTTTCCGGGCCAGCCGAGGGATCAAGCACCCCGTCAAGCCGGGTAAAGCTTTCCTGCATTTCCCCCAGAAGGCGCGTGCGACGTTCCTCGTCGCCTGCGGGCCAGATCAGGGTAAAGCCCTTGACCCGCCCATCTTTCAACCACGCCTGCGTATGCGAAATCGTCAAAGCGCCCTCGCCAATCAGGGTAAAGGCCCGGCGGTTCAGGGTGCGCGGCCCGGTTTCCGGCACGATCTCAAGCGTTTGCATGATGTCGTAAAGACCGGCCAGCGTGTCCTCATCGCCTTCCTGGCTGATCAACAGCACTTTGGCGTCAATGTCGCCGGAGGCATTGTAGTGGGCAAAGGGCGGTTCGTATTTGTCAAAGCTGACAACTCCGGTGGGCAGGATCATTTCGATGCCTGCATCCACATCGCTGACCAGTTGCAAATTCAATCCTTCAAGGATTTCGTTGTACTGGCGCAGCAAATCGGCACGTTGCCGGGTGGTCAGTATGCCGGTGGCCTCATAGGCGTTCGCCTCTTGCCAGCGGGCCATGGCCCCACGGGTCCCCCGGCCAAAGGCTGCATCGATGGCCCCACCGTAAAAGCCCGCCCACTTCAGGGCCTCTTGCAACTCCGCCCTCTGGTCACGGCTTAATGCGCGCTCACTTGCCCGTGCCTCGCGCGGGGTCTCGTCCGGTTCCACGGCCTGTGGTTCGGGTGCTGGCGCAATCTCGGTCGTTTCGTCAGGTTGTTCTTGCGGCTCGGGCGCGGGTTCGGTCGCCTCGGGCGCGGCATCGGCCAGTGTCGATGCCCCGACCGGCCAGAACTGCTGCCGGTAATCCCCGCTTTCGGCGATATAGCTGTCGCGCGGGATCACCCCTTCGGCGCGCAACACGCGCAAGACCTGCTCGGCATCCTGCCGCGTATATGGACCAAGGGCGATGGCATACCAGTTCCCGCCAAGCGAAAAGCCGTTCACGTCCTGCAATTCGGCAGCGTAGCCACGAATGCTTTCCCGGGCCTGCGCAAGGCTCGGTTGCGCCTCGATCTGCACCCAGGCAAGCCCATCGTCCTGGGCCCGTGCCGCAGGGGCCAACATGAGAAGTGCCAGTGTTAGTGCGGTTAGTATGCGCGTCATATGACCCAATTGCCCGTACCTTTGTGATGAATGTGACTTGTTTCGGAATCTTTTAGCAAATCTGCGGCTGCATGCACCCAAATTATCATTCGTCGTGCAATTGACCCTGCCGGGTCTGGGCCGTAGGTAAGAGCGGCGATTTCAGGCGCCAGCCCCGGAGACACCCATGGTACAACAAACCGGA
Source organism: Roseovarius bejariae (assembly GCF_009669325.1). Lineage (NCBI taxonomy): Bacteria > Pseudomonadati > Pseudomonadota > Alphaproteobacteria > Rhodobacterales > Roseobacteraceae > Roseovarius > Roseovarius bejariae. Next base: position 683,255 of record NZ_SZWE01000001.1, on the reverse strand, counting down.
AAACCCCGCAGCTTTCAGGAGATCATCCTGCGGCTGCAAACCTACTGGTCCGAACAGGGCTGCGCCATGATGCAGCCCTATGACATGGAAGTGGGGGCAGGCACCTTTCACCCGGCCACCACCCTTCGTTCCTTGGGCTCGAAACCTTGGGCCGCGGCCTATGTGCAGCCCTCGCGCCGCCCCACCGACGGGCGTTACGGCGAAAACCCCAACCGGTTGCAGCACTACTATCAATACCAAGTATTGATCAAACCCAGCCCGCCGAACCTGCAAGAGCTTTACCTTGGCAGCCTCAAGGCCATCGGCATCGACATCGCCCTGCATGACATCCGGTTTGTCGAGGATGACTGGGAAAGCCCGACGCTCGGCGCCTGGGGTCTTGGTTGGGAGGTTTGGTGCGACGGTATGGAAGTCAGCCAGTTCACCTATTTTCAGCAGGTCGGCGGGCATGATTGCCACCCCGTGTCGGGCGAACTGACCTATGGCTTGGAGCGCTTGGCCATGTATGTTCTGGGCATCGACCACGTGATGGACATGCCCTTCAACGATCCTGACGCGCCGATTGCCCTGTCGTATGGCGATGTTTTCCGCCAGACCGAACAGGAATATAGCCGCTGGAACTTCGACGTGGCCAACACGGATGTTCTGTTCAAACAGTTCGAGGAGGCCGAGGCGGAGTGCGAGGCGATCTTGAGCCAAGAACATGAAGACCCTAAAACCGGCAAACGCATCGTCATGGCACACCCGGCCTATGATCAATGTATCAAGGCCAGCCATCTGTTCAACTTGCTGGACGCGCGCGGGGTGATCTCGGTCACCGAACGGCAGGCCTATATCGGGCGGGTGCGCGCGCTTGCCAAGAAATGCGCCGATGCCTTCGTGCAGACCGAAGCCGGAGGGCACGCGGCGTGATGGGGAAAATTTTGGGAGGATCGATCGTGGTTGTGGCAATTGTCGCGGGCGTGTTCCTCTATTACCAACAGATATACGCCTATTACGAACCGGTGAAGGCCACCGGAACCGATGACGTGCAGATGACGTCGCTCGTCTCCGGCGCGCCGGAACCCGTGCTTTATGACAACTTTGAAGCCATCGATGCCGAGAGTTCCCCGATCCGCTATCGCGCCTGCTTCACCACCACCATGAGCCACGCCATGCTCAGCGAAACCTATGAGCTTTATGACGGGGCCGAACCGCTGGTCGCCCCCGGCTGGTTTGACTGTTTTGATGCCGTGGACGTCGGCACCGCCCTTGAAGAAGGCCGAGCACTGGCCTTTCTCGGACAGAAAAATATCCAGTACGGTATCGACCGGATCGTCGCCGTCACCGAAGATGGGCGCGGTTATGTCTGGCACCAGATCAACGACTGCGGCGAAGTCGTCTTCGATGGTGAACCCGCCCCCGAAAACTGCCCCGAACCACCCGAAGGGTACTGACCTATGCCTGATCTTCTGATCGAACTTTTCTCCGAGGAAATCCCCGCCCGCATGCAGCATCGCGCGGCAGAGGACCTCAAGACCAAGATGACCAACGGGCTGGTCGAGGCGGGGCTGACCTATGCCCATGCACAGGCCTTCTCGACCCCGCGGCGTCTGACGCTGGCGCTTGAAGGGGTTTTGGCAGAAAGCCCGACCGTCACCGAGGAGCGCAAGGGCCCCCGTGTCGATGCGCCGGAAAAGGCGATTGAAGGCTTCCTCCGCGGGGCCGGAGTTTCCCGTGAAGACCTTGAAATCAGGGATGAAAAGAAGGGTCAGGTCTATTTCGCCAAGATCACCAAACCGGGCCGCCCGGCAGGTGAGATCGTGGCCCAAGTGCTGGAAGACACGGTGCGCAATTTCCCATGGCCCAAGTCCATGCGTTGGGGCGCGGGCAGCCTGCGGTGGGTGCGGCCCTTGCATTCGATCCTGTGCATTCTCACTGATGACGCGGGCGAGGCGACGGTGGTGGACCTTGATATTGATGGCATCAAAGCCAGCAACACCACCCAAGGCCACCGGTTCATGGGCAAGGGGCGCTTTGCCGTCACCGGGTTCGAGGATTATCAAGCCAAGTTGAAGCGTGACTTCGTGATCCTTGACCCGCAGGAACGGGCCGATCACATCTGGCAGGACGCGACCAATCAGGCCTTCGCCGCCGGGTTGGAAGTTGTTGAAGACAAAGGGCTTTTGGCCGAAGTGGCGGGGCTGGTGGAATGGCCCGTGGTCCTGATGGGCGAGATTGGCGAGGAGTTTCTGGAACTTCCGCCAGAGGTGCTGCAAACCTCGATGAAAGAGCATCAGAAGTTTTTCTCGGTCAGGAACCCCAAAACGGGCCGGATCGAACGTTTTGTCACGGTCGCCAATATCGAAACCGAAGATCACGGCGCGACCATTCTGGCGGGCAATCAGAAGGTTCTGTCGGCGCGTCTGGCGGATGCAAAATTCTTTTGGGAGAATGACTTACGCGAAGCCAAGGCCGGTATGCAGGCTTGGATCGACCAGCTTGATAACGTCACCTTCGAGCGGCAGTTGGGCACCCAAGCGGCACGGATTTCGCGGATCGCGGCACTGGCGCGGGAGATTGCGCCGAAGGTGGGGGCCGATGCCGATCTGGCCGAGCAGGCCGCACGGGTTGCCAAGGCCGACCTGAGTTCCGAGATGGTCTATGAATTCCCGGAATTACAAGGACTTATGGGGCGTTACTATGCCGAGGCGGCGGGTCTGCCCGCCGAAGTTGCTGCCGCTTGCGAGGAGCATTATTCGCCGCTCGGGCCGTCCGATGCGGTGCCCGAGGCGCCGGTTTCCCTGACCGTTGCTCTGGCCGACAAGATCGACACGCTGACCGGATTTTGGGCGATAAATCAAAAGCCTACGGGATCGAAAGACCCCTTTGCCCTGCGTCGTGCGGCCTTGGGGGTGATCCGCATCGTGTTGGACAATGGCCTTCGGGTGCATCTGGACCGCTTTATCGATAGCCAATTACTGCGCCACAAGATCAGCCTGAACCGCAAAAAAGCCAGCGAAGGCGAGATCGACACTTTGGAAGAAGTACTTGATCAGATTGGAGAATTTGGCGTTTTCGGGGCGGCGTTCCGGGCCGTGGTGGACAAGCTGCAAGACGGTGATGGCGCGCCGGACACCAGCGACGGGAGTCTGCTGCGCACCGTGGGCGACCTGGTGCCGGATCTGAGTACCGATTTGCTGGCCTTCTTCCATGATCGGTTGAAGGTTTACCTTAAAGATCAAGGGCTTAAGTATGATGTGATCGACGCTTGCCTGATGCTGGATGGCGGCGATGATCTGTGGCTCATTGCCACCCGGGCGAAAGCCCTCAGCGAGATTTTGAAGACCGAGGACGGGGAAAACCTTGTTCAGGGGTTCAAGCGGGCCAACAATATCCTGACGCAGGCCGAGGAAAAAGATGGCGTCGAATACTCCTTCGGGCCTGATGTGAAATACGCGGAAGTCCCTGAAGAAAAAGAGCTTTTTGCCGCACTCGAGGCCGCCGAGGCGGATATCGCAAAGGCCAACACATCCGAGGATTTCACCGCCGCGATGGAGGCAATGGCGAAATTGCGCGCGCCCATAGACGCCTTCTTCGAGGCGGTGCAAGTGAACACCGAAAAGGATGTCGTACGTCGTAACCGGCTGAACTTGCTTGGGAAAATCCGCGACATCTGCCTTCAGGCGGCGGATTTGACCAAGCTGGAGGGGTAGGCCCCGGAATTTTCGTACGACTCGTACGAACACACCCCGGGTTTCGTACGAAAAACTGGGGATACTGTGTGGGGAGCGTACGACTCGTACGAAATACGGGGCCATGGCGGGGTAATCTGCGGCGCTCTTCCCCTTGCCTTGTGCCGCACCGGGCGTATGCTGCACCTGAACAACACAGGTGCCGCAGTGCAGCATAACCAAGAGCATATCACCCTGATCACCCCCGATGCACCCTTGACCACCGAAACGCATGGTGGGCGGGCGAAGTGTTTGCAACGTCTGGTGCGGCTGGACCTGCCCGTTCCCCGGACGGTGGCCCTGTCGTTCGAGGCGGTGCATCGCATCGCGGCCGGGGAGGCCCCGGATATGGGCGATCTGGTGCGCGGTTTCGGGGATGAGCCGCTGTTGTGCGTGCGCCCTTCGTCGGAAGACCCCGATTGGGGTGGTCCGGGGGCGGTTCTGAACATCGGGATGAACGATGCCAGCTATGTCGTCCTGAGCGATCGGATCGGCAAGGCGTCCGCCGCTGAACTTTACATGCGGTTCGTGCAATCCTTTGCCATTCACGTCGCACGGCTTGATCCGGATATGTTCGATGATGTGTCCGAAGACCCTGTTGCAGGTCTGGGCCAAGCCCTGCGCGCCTATGAAGAGGAAACCGAGGAGCCCTTTCCGCAGGATACCGCGGTGCAGCTTCTTGAAGTGCTGCGCTCCATGGCGCGGGCATGGGAAGGCACAACGGCGCGGCTGTTGCGGCAGGCCAAGGGCGCGCCGGTGGATGCGGGCCTTGGGCTGGTGGTGCAGGAGATGGCCTATGGTCTGGGCACGGGCGAATGCGGCTCGGGCGTGATGCAACTGGTCAACAGTACCACGGGCGCGCGGCAAATCACCGGGCGTTACCTGAGCCAGAGCCAGGGGCGCGAGGCCCTGAGCCAGGGGGCGGATTCGCTCTATCTGGAGCGTGACCCGCGCGGGCCGTCGTTGGAGGAACTGGCGCCGGAGGCCTTCGCGAAGCTCAAGGACTACCTGTATATCATGCGCGAGAAGCTGCGCGCCGAGATGCAGGCCGAATTCACCATCGAGAATGGCGAGGTTTACCTGTTGGACGGGGTGCGCGTGGCGCGGAATGCTCGCTCGGCGGTGGCGATTTCGGTGGCCTTGGCCGAGGATGGGATCATCCCCCGCGAAGAGGCGCTGATGCGGGTGGAGCCGCGCGCCCTGAATGAATTGCTGCACCGGCAGGTCGACCCGGAGGCGCCGCGCGACGTGCTGGCGCGCGGGATTGCGGCCAGCCCCGGCGCGGCCAGTGGCAAGATCGTTTTCACCGCGAACGAGGCGCAGGCGGCCGAGGCGCGCGGCGAGGCCTGTATCCTTGTCCGGCGCGAGACCAGCCCCGAGGATATTCGCGGGATGCATGCCGCCGCCGCCATCCTGACCGAGCGGGGCGGCATGACCAGCCACGCGGCGGTGATCGGGCGGGGGATCGGCCTGCCTTGCGTGGTCGGGGCCTCGGATATCGAGTTTCGAAGCAAGCAGCGGCAGTTGGCCTTTCCCGACGGGCGTATCCTGTCGGAAGGGGATGTCATCACCATCGACGGCAACAGCGGCGAGGTTCTGGCCGGGGAGCCGCCGATGTTGGAAGCGGCCCGCGACGAAAGCTTCCAGACCTTGATGAACTGGGCCGATGACATTCGTGACATCGCGGTGCGGGCCAATGCCGACACCCCCGCCGATGCCAAGGTGGCGCGGAATTTCCGGGCGCAGGGGATCGGGCTGTGCCGGACCGAGCATATGTTCTTTGAACTGGACCGCCTGACGCCCATGCGCGAAATGATCTTTGCCGATTCAAGCGAGGATCGCGCGGCGGCGCTGGAGGTGTTGTTGCCGATGCAGCGGGCCGATTTCATTGACCTGTTCCGCATCATGCAGGGACAGCCGGTGTGCATTCGCCTGTTTGACCCGCCGTTGCACGAATTCCTGCCCACGGACCGGGCCGGGATGCTGGAACTGGCCGAGGCGCTGGACCTGCCCTTGTCGGATGTGACCCGGCGGGTCGAGGCGCTGGGCGAATATAACCCGATGCTGGGGATGCGCGGGGTGCGCTTGGGCATTACCGTGCCCGAGATTTACGACATGCAGGCGCGGGCGATTTTCGAGGCCACCATCGAGGCCAGCCACGAGGGCGCCCCGGTGGTGCCCGAGGTCATGATCCCGCTGGTCTCGGCCTGTCGCGAGGTGGAGCTGGTCAAGGGCCGGATCGATGCGGTAGCCGCCGCCGTGCGGGCCGAAACGGGCGAGGATTTCACCTATCGCCTTGGGGTGATGGTGGAAACGCCGCGCGCGGCCCTGCGCGCCGACGAGATCGCGCCGCAGGTGGCGTTCCTGTCGTTCGGCACCAACGACCTGACGCAGATGACCTATGGTCTGAGCCGCGATGACGCCGGGCGTTTTATGTCGGATTACGTGCAGCAGGGGGTCTACCCGGAAGACCCGTTCCATACGCTGGATGTGGAGGGCGTGGGGGAACTTCTGCGGATCGGGGCCGAACGCGGCCGAAGTGCGCAAAATGACCTTGTGCTGTCCATCTGTGGCGAGCATGGTGGCAATCCCGAATCAATCGCGTTCTGTCGCGAAGCCGGGTTTGACTATGTCAGTTGCTCGCCTTTCCGGGTTCCGGTGGCGCGACTTGCTGCCGCACAGCTGGCGGTGAAAGACAGGATCGGGTAGGGGCTGCCCCGGTTTCGACAACATCCGGTATGCCAAAAGGCGGCCGCCGTTGTCGTTTGTTGCGTGGCGGGTCTTTGCCGACCCGGCAAGCTAGACTCGGGCCCATCGAATGTTATATCCACGCCGGAATGCCAAGGGGGCGGATGCCCTGTCAAACCGCAAGGAGGGTGGCATGTTGAGATTTGCGATGGCGATTCTGGTGGCCCTGACGGGGCCTGCCGTGGCCGAACCCCCGGTAAAGCAACTGGTCGAAGAAGAGGCGCGCGCGCTGTCCTCGATCTCGCAGAACCGGCTGTTGAGCTACCTGCAACGCCCCGAGGTGGGCCTGACCTATAGCCGGGCGTGGCTGGATGCGCAGCCCAAGACATCGGGTGGCGCGCAGTGGCAATGCCTGACCGAGGCGCTGTATTTCGAGGCCCGCGGTGAAACCGTCAAGGGACAGTTCGCCGTGGCCGAGGTGATCATGAATCGTGTCGACAGCGCCGAGTTTCCCAACAGTGTCTGTGGTGTGGTCAACCAGGGGACGGGCCGCAAGTACCAGTGCCAGTTCACCTATACCTGTGATGGTCACAAGGAAGTGGTCGCCGAGCCGCGCGCCTTTGCCCGCGTGGGCAAGGTGGCCAAGATGATGATCAAGGGGGCCGACCGCCCGCTGACCAAGGGGGCCACGCATTATCATACCCGCGCGGTGAACCCGCGCTGGGCGCGTGTCTTCCCGCGCACGGCCACCATCGGCGTGCATCATTTCTACAAGATGCCGACCCGCCTGTCGCAGAACTGAGGTCTGCGCGAGATTCCGGTTGACTCGGGCGCGCGCAGCTTTAAAAGGCAGGCTTCATGACGAATTTCACGGGGCAGAGGGCCATGTGCGCCGCCCCGGTGCAGGAGAAGACCAATGGCGAAGCCGACGACCATCAAGATCCGTCTGAACTCGACCGCGGGCACGGGCCATTTCTACGTGACCAAGAAAAACGCACGCACCATGACCGAGAAGATGGTCGTTCGCAAGTACGACCCGGTCGCGCGCAAGCACGTCGAGTACAAGGAAGGCAAGATCAAGTAAGATCTGCCCTTTCGGGATGCTTTTGCAGGGCCGCACCTTCGGGCGCGGCCTTTTGCGTGCGTCCGTGCAGGCGCGGGCGACCTGTTTGACAAGCCTGTGCGCCCCGGGCCATCTGGGCGCGGAAACGCGATATTCGGAGGGCAGAACATGCGGCTGGCACAGCGGATCAAAGGGCTGACAGGTGGCGGATCGGACGGCTGGGACGTCTACTACAAGGCCAATGCCATGGATGCGGCGGGCCATGACATCACCCATCTGACCATCGGGGAACACGACATCGGCACCGATCGCAGCATCCTTGACGCGATGCATGACGCAACCCTTGCCGGGATCACCGGCTATTCCGCCTTCAACGGCATCAAGGGCCTGCGCGAACGCGTGGCGGCGCGGGTGACCGAGCGGACCGGCGTGCCCACCACGCCCGATAACGTGCTGGTCGTGCCCGGCGGGCAGGCGGGGCTGTTCACCGCCCATCACGCCGCCTGTGACGAGGGCGACACCGCGCTGTTCATCGACCCCTATTACGCCACCTATCCCGGCACCATCCGGGGTGTCGGCGCACGGCCCCATGCCATTGAGGCCCGCCCCGAGCGCGCCTTTCAACCCGACCCGGCAGAGGTGGCCGAGGCCGCCCCGGGCGCGCGGAGCCTGCTGATCAACACGCCGAACAACCCCACCGGCGTGAACTATACCCGCGAGACACTGGACGGGCTGGCCGATGTCTGCCGGGCGCATGATCTGTGGATGATCTCGGACGAGGTTTACGACACGCAGGTCTGGGACGGAGACCATATCACCCCGCGCAGCCTTGAGGGTATGGCCGACCGGACGCTTGTCATCGGCTCATTGTCGAAAAGCCACGCCATGACCGGAAGTCGCATCGGCTGGGTCGTCGGGCCGGAGAAGGCGATCACCCATATGTCGAACCTTGCCACCCATACCACCTATGGCGTGGCCGGTTTCATTCAGGAGGCCGCCTGTTTCGCGCTGGACCAAGGGCCGGAGTTCGAGGCGAAGATCGCCGAACCCTTCGAGCGCCGCCGCGATCTGGTTCTGGGTCTCTTGAAGGGGCAGGACGTGGTGCGCCCGATCCCCGCGGCGGGGGCGATGTACGTCATGCTGGATATCCGCGCCACGGGCCTGTCGGGCGAAGACTTCGCCTTGCGCCTGCTGGATCAGCACCACGTAGCCGTGATGCCCGGCGAAAGCTTCGGCAAGGCGGCGGCGGGCCATGTCCGCGCGGCCCTGACCGTCGAGGACAGCCGCCTTGAAGCGGCACTGCGGCAATTGCTGGAAACGGCGCAATCTTTGGTGGCGCCGGCGACGGTCTGAGGGCTGTTTGCGACACGAGTCGCGATTGAGACAGACGGACGCAGGAGAATCAGCTTTGATCGGGCCACTCAGGGAGGAGGGCCCGGCCATGATGCCGAGCTGCAAACACGTTCTGATCATCAGGACCATTGGCGCCGCGCGGGGGCGCGCGGCACGGGGGCGGCCAGCCATCAGGTGATGTGTTTCACCTCATGGCCAAACCCCATCCAAAGGACCCAATCAATGAACCAGATGACCTCGCGCCGCTCCGGCGGGCGCGCGGCCCGGCGTGCCAGCCGTGCCGCCCCGCTTGACGACACCCTGCGCCCCGTCCGCCCCGGCATGGAGGGTGGCACGCTCAACGTGCTGACCCCGGCCCAGATCGAAAAAATCCATGCCGCCGCGCTGGAGGCACTTGACCAGATCGGCCTTGCCGATGCCCCGCAAAGCGGCATTGATTACATGACTGCCGCTGGGGCGACGCTTGGCGGTGATGGACGGCTGCGCTTTCCCCGTGCGCTTGTCGAGGACACGCTGGCGCGGGCCAATCGCGGCATCACCCTGCATGGCCGTGACCCGGCGCATGATCTGCGCCTTTCCGGCACCCGCGTGCATTACGGTACGGCGGGGGCGGCGGTGCATATGGTCGATATCGAGGGAAAGCAATATCGCGACAGCACCCTGCAAGACCTGCATGATGCCGCCCGCATTGCCGAGACGCTGGAGAACATCCATTTCCTGCAACGCCCCATGGTCGCCCGCGATATCGAGGACACCTGCGAGATGGAGGTGAACTCGGTCTATGCCTGTTGCGCGGGCACCACCAAGCACGTCGGCACCTCCTTCAGCGACCCGGCCCATGCGCGCGAGGGGATCAGGCTTTTGCACATGATCGCGGGCGGGGAGGGGGCGTGGCGCGACCGGCCTTTCGTCAGCAATTCCAATTGCTTCGTCGTGCCGCCGATGAAATTCGCCACCGAATCCTGCCAGGTGATGGAGGCCTGCATCGAGGGCGGCATGCCGGTGCTTTTGCTCTCGGCGGGCATGGCCGGGGCCACCGCGCCTTCCACCGTGGCCGGGGCCATCGTGCAGGCCGTGGCGGAATGCCTGGCCGGGTTGGTTTATGTCAATGCCGTCTCGCCCGGGCATCCGGCGATCTTCGGCACATGGCCCTTCGGCCTTGATCTGCGGACCGGGGCAATGACCGGCGGCTCGGGCGAACAGGCGCTTCTTTCGGCGGGATGCGCCCAGATGCACCGCTTCTACGACCTGCCCGGCGGGGCGGTGGGCGGTATCGCCGACAGCAAGCTGCCCGACATGCAGGCCGGGTGGGAAGCGATGTGCTCGAACGTCATGGCGGGGCTGTCGGGCCTAAACATGGTCTACGAAGCGGCGGGGATGCATGCCTCGCTTCTGGGGTTTTGCCACGAAAGCCTGATCCTGGGCGATGATATGATCGGGCAGGCGCTGCGCTGTGTCCGGGGCATCGAGGTGGACGACGAAACCCTCGCGCTCGACCAGATGCGCGAGGTTTGCCTTGGCGGCCCGGGTCATTACCTCGGCACCGCGGCCACGCTGGGCCGGATGCAGGCCGATCACGTCTACCCGTCACTGGGTGACCGCACCAGCCCCAAGGAATGGGCCGAAAACGGCAAGCCCGATCTGGTGGACAAGGCCCGCGCCCGGAAGGAGGCGATCCTTGCCACCCCGTCCGCCGCCCGGTTCAACCCGATGCTGGATGCGGAAATCCGAAAGGCCTTCAAGATCCACCTGCCGATGTGATCCCTCATCCTTTTTCATCTTTCCAAAAATACTCTGGGGGAGGCGCCCGCAGGGCGTCGGGGGCAAGGCCCCCAATCTTCCCCGGGATGTCACATCGCACCGCCGATCCGGCCCACAAGTGCCGCGCAATCCACCGCCTGGATGGCCCCTGCCGTGCGTCCGCGCTGACCTGCCAGTCGCGTGGCGACATAGCCCTCGGCCACCTCTGCGGGGGCATGGCGGATCAGCACCGAGGCGGTCAGCAGCGTGGCGAGGCTTTCGGCATACCATCGCGCCGCGCCTTCCTCGGGCAGTTTTGGGAACCGCTCCATATGTGCCTTGAGCGCGGCATCGTAGCCGCGGTATTGCCCCGAGGCCGCGCCCAGTTCCGTACTCAGCCGCTCCCCGGCCAGCGGTTCGCGCCGCAGGGTGCGCAGGATATCAAGGCAGATCACGTTGCCCGAGCCTTCCCAGATCGAGTTGAGCGGCGCCTCGCGGTAGAGCAGCGGCAGGGGCGTGTCCTCGACATAGCCCATGCCGCCGATGGCCTCCATCGCCTCGTAAACCAGCCCGGGGCAGAGCTTGTTGCCAAGGTATTTCGCCAGCGCCACGGCAAGGCGGGCATAGGCGCGGTCCCCCTCGGATTTGCCATCGAAGGTATGGGCGACATGCAGGCCAAGCGCCAGCGTGCCTTCCCAGTCCAGCGCCAGGTCGGCCAGCACGCTTTGCATCAAGGGCTGGTCGGTCAGTTGTTTCTGGAATGTCGTGCGGTGGCTGGCCCAGTGGTGGGCGTGTCCGAGGGCGGCCCGCATCAGCCCCGCCGGGGCCATGGCGGTATCCAGCCGCGTGTGGTGCACCATTTCGATGATCGTGCGGATGCCCGCGCCTTCCTCTCCGAGGCGATGGGCAAGGGCGCCTGCGAATTCGATCTCGGCGCTGGCATTGGCGCGATTGCCCAGCTTGTCCTTGAGGCGTTGAATCTGGACCGCGTTCCGCTCGCCCTCCAGCCAGCGGGGGACAAGGAAACAGGTCAGGCCCGTGTCGGTCTGGGCCAGTGTCAGCAATCCGTCTGACATCGGCGCCGAGCAGAACCATTTATGCCCGGTCAGGCGGTAGGCGTCACCATCGGCCTCGGCCCGGGTGGTATTGGCCCGCACGTCGGACCCGCCCTGTTTTTCGGTCATCGCCATGCCCATGGTGGCGCCGGGCTTGTGCGCCAAGGGTAGAACGGCGCCGTCATAGGCCCGCGCGGTCAGTTTCGGCACCCATTCGCCAAAGAGCCGCTCATCGGCGCGCAGGGCGGGCACGGAGGCATATGTCATGGTCATCGGGCAGCACACGCCCGGTTCCACTTGGCTCATGAGGTAAACCATCGCGGCATGTGTGGCGTGGCCGCCCTTTGCCCCTTCCCACGGGAGCGCGGCATAGCCCGCCTTGATGCCTTCGCCCAGAAGTTGGTGATAGGCAGGGTGAAAGCGCACCTCGTCGAGCCGCCGGCCCCCGGCGTCGAAAAGCACGGCCTCGGGCCTCTGCCGGTTGGCCTCGCGGCCCGCTGTGCGCATCTCCTCGGTGCCGATCCGCGCGCCGAAACGGGCGAGGGTTTCGCCATCCGCCCCCGCCGCTGCGGCGTGATCGCGAAGGGGGGAATCGCCTGCCCAGAGGTCCAGATCGCCGGGGGTGGGCGGCTGGTTGCCGACCTCGTGGGTGGCCAGTCGGGTGCGGGGCGGCAGATGTGGCATGGGCGACTCTCCTTTACCGCGAAATGTAGCGCGGCAAGCAATTGAAGGGAAAGGGGGATTCACATTGCGAATCACTTGTGGCATTCTGGGGCCTGACTGCCCGTCAGAGGCGGCGCATGAGGCAAAGACAGGCAAAGCAGATGACATCCCGCAAGCGGCCCGCCTTGGGCGTTCTGATCTATTCCGTCGTGGCCTTCGGGCTTTGTGCCTATTTCACCTTTGCCGCCGTGCAGGGGGATTATGGGTTGTTCCGCCGCGCCGAGATCGACGCCCAGAACCGCGAATTAGCCGAGCAGTTGGCAACCTTGGAAAACAAGGTTGCGCGGATGGAGAATCTGACGCATCGCTTGTCGGATAGCTACCTTGATCTGGACCTGTTGGACCAACAGGCGCGCGATGTGCTGGGCCTGCTGCGCGCCGACGAGATCGTGATCCGGTAAGGCCGCTCCATATTCCTTGATGGCCTGCAACCCCCTTGCGTGGGGCGGCTTGCGCGCGTATCGTCCCGCCATGACCAGAACCTGCATCATCATTTGCTGCATTACCCACTGAGACAACTCAGGCGGGCTGGTCTTCTATTCCATCCATGACATGAAGTTGCTAAAGCCCGCCGCAGGGAAGCTGCGCGCGCGAGGGCCTTATGACGACGATCAAACTGCACAACACCAAGACCCGCAAGAAAGAGGTCTTTCAGCCGCTCGATCCAGACAATGTGCGCATGTATGTCTGCGGCCCCACGGTTTACGACCGGGCGCATCTGGGCAATGCGCGTCCGGTGATCGTCTTTGACGTGCTGTTCCGGTTGCTCAGGCATGTCTATGGGCCGGATCATGTGACCTATGTGCGCAACTTCACCGACGTGGATGACAAGATCAACGCGCGGGCCATCGAGAACGTGGGCGAGGGCGGCGATGTGAACGCCGAGATCGCCCGGATCACCGAGATGACGACGCAGTGGTTTCTGGACGATATGGGCGCGCTTGGGGCCTTGGAACCCACGCAGATGCCGCGCGCCACGCAGTATATCGGCCAGATGATCGAGATGATCGAGAAGCTGATTGCCGATGGCCACGCCTATGCGGCCGAGGGGCATGTGCTGTTCTCGGTGGAAAGCTACAAGAAATACGGTGCTTTGTCGGGCCGGTCGGTCGATGACATGATCGCCGGGGCGCGGGTCGAGGTGGCGCCTTACAAACGCAACCCGATGGATTTCGTGCTGTGGAAACCGTCGAGTGACGACCTGCCGGGGTGGGATAGCCCATGGGGCCGCGGGCGGCCCGGCTGGCATATCGAATGTTCGGCAATGTCCTATGAGTTGTTGGGCGAAAGCTTCGACATCCACGGCGGCGGCAACGACCTGATGTTCCCGCACCACGAAAACGAGATCGCGCAAAGCTGCTGCGCCCATCCCGAAGGGGGCTTTGCGCAGGTCTGGATGCACAACGAGATGTTGCAGGTGGAGGGCAAGAAGATGTCCAAATCCTTGGGCAACTTCTTTACCGTGCATGATTTACTGGAACAGGGATACCCGGGCGAGGTGATCCGGTTCGTGTTTTTGAGCACGCATTATCGGAAGCCGATGGATTGGACGGCGGAGAAGGCGCGGGAGGCTGAGGCGACGTTGCGCAAGTGGATGGCGTATAGTCAGGATTTCCGCCCCGGCCACCCTGATGAGCAGGTGGTTGAGGCCTTGGCAGATGATTTAAATACGCCCAAGGCTATTTCCCGGCTTCATGAGCTTGCAGGGAAGGGGGACTACGAAGCCCTTTATGGTTCTCTTGCATTCATCGGTATAGACCCGCCCGAGTTTTACAAGTGGGTGGAAATGCAATCTGCCAATTTGCGTGAGACAGCAGATAGCGGACTTATCTCTGATTGGGAGCTGAAACTTCTCAATGCCCGCCAAGCAGCCATGGACACCAAGGATTTCTCAGAAGTGGATCGGCTAAAGGCTGTCTTGGTCGAAGCAGGCGTCGAGGTGCGGATGAGCAAGGAGGGGGTGGAGCTCATCCCCGGCGCGGGGTTCGATCCTGCGAAGTTGGAGGGGTTGGGATGAAGTTGAGGACCCTCACCGCCAAGCCGCGCTGTTGGAGTGAGGGGCCAGCCCCTCACACTCCCCGGGATATTTTTGAAAAGAAGAAAGCAGGGGGTCTGTGATGGATAAGGAGAGGCTTTACCTTTACGATACCACCCTGCGCGATGGGCAGCAGACCCAAGGCGTGCAGTTCTCGACCGCCGAGAAACAGCAGATCGCGGCAACGCTGGATGCCTTGGGCGTGGATTATATCGAGGGCGGCTGGCCCGGGGCGAACCCGACCGACAGCGCCTTTTTCGAGGCAGCGCCCGCGACCCGCGCCAAGATGACCGCCTTTGGCATGACCAAGCGCGCGGGGCGGTCGGCGGAGAATGACGATGTTCTGGCCGCCGTTTTGAATGCCGGGACGGGATCGGTCTGTATTGTCGGCAAGAGCCATGATTTCCATGTGGAGACCGCGCTGGGCATTTCCCTAGAGGAAAATACCGCCAATATCGCGCAGTCGATCAGCCATATCGTGGGGCAGGGGCGTGAGGCGCTGTTCGATGCCGAGCATTTCTTTGACGGTTACAAATCCAACCCCGAGTATGCCGTGGCCTGTTGCCTGGCCGCGCTGGAGGGCGGGGCGCGGTGGATCGTTTTGTGCGATACCAATGGCGGGACGCTTCCGCAGGAGATCGGCGAGATCACCAGCGCGGTGATCAAGGCGGGCATTCCCGGTGATCGGCTTGGCATTCACACTCACAACGACACCGAGAACGCCGTGGCGGGCAGCCTTGCGGCGGTGGAGGCGGGCGCGAGGCAGGTGCAGGGCACGCTCAATGGCCTTGGCGAGCGTTGTGGCAATGCCAACCTGACGACGCTCATCCCGACGCTGATGTTGAAAGAGCCGTTCGCCAGCCGGTTCGAGGTTGGCGTGACGCGCGCGGCGCTGGAAACCCTGACACAGGCCAGCCGGTTGCTGGATGAGATCCTCAACCGGGTGCCGGTGAAACAGGCGGCCTATGTGGGGGCCTCGGCCTTTGCGCACAAGGCGGGGCTGCATGCCTCGGCGATCCTCAAGGATCCGTCCACCTATGAGCATATCGACCCGGGTGTCGTGGGCAATGCGCGTATCATCCCGATGTCGAACCAGGCGGGGCAATCCAACCTGCGCCGCCGCCTCTCCGAGGCCGGGATCGAGGTTGCGAAAGACGACCCGGCGCTGCCGCGTATCCTGGAGGAGATCAAGGCGCGCGAGGATCGTGGCTATACCTATGACAGCGCGCAGGCGAGTTTCGAATTGCTGGCGCGGCGGGAGTTGGGGCAGTTGCCACAGTTCTTCGAGGTCAAGCGCTACAAGGTGACCGTCGAGCGGCGCAAGAACAAGTATGACCGGATGGTCAGCCTCTCGGAGGCCGTGGTGGTGGTGAAGGTCGATGGCGAAAAGAAGCTGTCGGTCAGCGAGTCGATGGACGAGGCGGGCAACGACCGTGGCCCGGTGAACGCGCTGGCCAAGGCGCTGGCCAAGGATTTGGGCCGCTATCAGGGCGCGATCGACGATATGCGGCTGGTCGACTTCAAGGTGCGGATCACCCAGGGCGGGACCGAGGCGGTGACCCGCGTCATTATCGACAGCGAGGACGGGCAGGGGCGGCGCTGGTCCACCGTGGGGGTTTCGGCCAACATCGTGGATGCCAGTTTCGAGGCGCTTCTGGACGCGATCATGTGGAAGCTGGCCCGCGACGGGGGGCAGATATGAGCCTGAGCGAGGAGGAGGCCTTCCTGACCCTGCATGCCGATTTGCCCCGGCAGGGGCCGGGCTTGCCCGAGGATGTGCATTGGGCGCTGGAGGGGCTTGAGGTGGGCCGCGAGGCGCGCATTCTGGATGCCGGGTGCGGGCCGGGGGCCGACCTGGAAACCCTGGCCGAGGCGCGGCCCATGGCCCGGATCGAGGGGATCGAGCAAATCCCGCATCTGGCCGATGAAGCGCGCGAGCGGCTGGGGCATTTCACCAATGTCCAGGTGACCACCGGCGACATGGGCGCGTTGAGCGATTTTTACGATTTCATCTGGTCGGCCGGGGCGATCTATTTCCTGGGCGTGACCGAGGGGTTGCGCCTGTGGCGGCAATCTCTGGCGCTGGGCGGGGCGATTGCCTTTTCCGAACCAGTGCTGGACCCCGACGCCCCGCAAGCGGCCAAGGAGTTCTGGGCCGACTATCCGCAGGTCACCGACTATGCGGGGCTGAAGGCACGGGTTGAGGCGGCCGGATTCGAGGTGGTGGATCACCGCCCGCTGGGCACCGCCGCCTGGGCGGCTTATTACATGCCGCTGGCCGCGCGGGTGGCGCGCCTGCGGGCCGGGGCCGATGCGGAACTGGAGCCGGTTCTGGCCGAGGCGGAACGCGAGATCACGCTGTGGCGCGCGGCCCCCGACCATGTACGATACGAATTGATGCTGGTCCGGCCCGGCACCGGGCCGAGTTGACGCGCATGGAGTTCGATGCCGATCTGACCGCCTGTGCGGCGCTTGTGGAAGCGGGGGACGCCGAGCGCTTTGCTGCCGTGATGGCCGCGCCGGTGGCGGCGCGGGCGAAGCTTTTCCCGCTCTATGCCTTCAATATCGAGGTCTCGCGCGCCCCTTGGGTGACGCAGGAACCGATGATCGCCGAGATGCGCCTGCAATGGTGGCGCGATGCGCTGGAGGAAATCCGCGAACGCGGGGTGGTGCGGCGGCACGAGGTGGTAACGCCGCTGGCGCATCTGCTCAGCCCGGAAGACACCGAGTGGCTGGATGACCTGATCTTGGCGCGCCGCTGGGATATCGGGCGGGAGCCCTTCGAGGACATGGCGGCGTTTCGGCGGCACATCCGCGATACCTCGGGGGGGCTGCTTGTGGTGGCAGGGCAGGCTCTGGACCGGTCCGCCCCGGCGGAGGTGCTGGAGCAGGCGGGCTTTGCGCTGGGGTTGGCCAACTGGCTGCGGGCGGTGCCCGCGCTGGAAGCGGCAGGGCGCATCCCGCTTGTGGAGGGGACAGCGCAGGCGGTGCGCGCCTTGGCCCAAGAGGGGGTGGACAGCCTGCAAGCGGCCCGCCGGGGGCGAGGCGACATTCCCCCCGCTGCGCGGCCCGCGCTTTTGCCCGTGGCGCAGGCCGAGGCGGTGTTGCACCGGGCCGCGTCGCGGCCTGCACGTGTGGGCGAGGGCACATTGGACCCCGCCCCGATCCGGCGGCGGCTGGCCCTCATGCGGGCGGCACTGACCGGGCGCTGGTAAAAGGGCGCGCCTGCGGCGCGGCAGGATGAGCGCGCTGACGCGCGCCGTATTCAGGGGCGCTGCCCCCCGTTGAAAATGGGATTTTCAACGTCCCCCGGGATATTTGGGAAAAGAAGAAGAGGGGTTACGCGTCGTCCGGTCGGAGGATGAGCCAGATCAGCGCCCCGCCTGCCAGGGCGAGGAAAGGCACCATGGCGAGGTTGACCGACATCCAGCCTTCCTGCGCGTTGCCGCCCGAGCAGTTCATCAACCCGCCCGACGCCAGCGAGGCCAAGGTCACGCCGCCGAAGACCAGCACGTCGTTGAGGCCCTGCATCCGGCCGCGTTCATGCGGCTCATGAGCACCGGCGAGCATTGTGGTGGCGCCGATGAAACCGAAGTTCCAGCCCAGCCCGAGCAGGATGAGGGCGATGAAGAAGTTTTCGATTGCCACGCCTTGCAGGGCGACGGCCCCGGCGGCGGCGAGGATCACGAGGCCGGTGCCGACGATCTTTTCCACCCCGAAGCGGGCGATCAGGTGGCCGGTGAAGAACGACGGCGCGAACATGGCCAGCACGTGCCCGGTGACGATATTGGCGGCATCGTCGGTTTCGAACCCGCAGCCGACCACGGCCAGCGGAGTCGAGGTCATCACGAGGTTCATCAGCGCATAGGAGACCATGGCGCAGATCACTGCCACGGCGATGCGCGGGGTCGTCAGAAGCTCCCAGCGGGAGCGCCCCTTGGGGGCGTCCTCGGAAGGGACGGGCGGTTTGGGGATGTCGAGGAAGAGAAACAGAAGCGCGCCGACGAGGTTGAGCACGACCACGGCGATATAGGTCCCCATGAAGGGGATCACCATGGCCTGGCTGGTTACCTTCACCAATTGCGGGCCGAGGACCGCGCTGGCCAGTCCGCCGGCCATCACATAGGAGATCGCCTTGGGCCGGAAGGCATCCGAGGCGGTGTCGGCGGCGGCGAAGCGGTAAAACCCCTGTGCCGACATGTAGACCCCGGTGATCAGGCTGCCCGCAAGGAAAACCGGGAAGGAGGCGAGGTAGAGGCCGTAGGCCCCGATGGCGGCCCCGGTGGCGCCAGCCCCGGCCCCCACGAAAAAGCCCGCCTTGCGGCCTGCGCGTTGCATGAACCACGACAGCGGGTTGGCGGCCAGCATCGATCCCAGAACGATCAGCGAAATCGGCAGGGTCGCGAAACAGGCATTGCTGGCCAATGTCTGGCCCGCCAGCCCGCCCACCACGAAGATCATCGCCATCTGCGCGCCAAGGAACGCCTGTGCCATGGTCAGGACGGTGACATTGCGCTTGGCGCGGCTGTCGTCGGGGAGGGCGGTGATATCGGTCATGGGCGCAGGCTTACTCCGGCTGAACCGAATGGTCCAGACGGTTCAGGTGGCCCGGTCGATGATATGCGCGAAGGAGCCTTGGACATGGCCGTGGCTGAGGCCCATGGGGCCGAGGGCCGTGCCCGTGGCGTCATGCGCAGTGAACAGGGGTTCGCCCTCGGCGCGCAGGGTGCTGGCATAGTGGAATTCATGGGCGGTGTAATCACCGGGGAAGGGGCCGTGCAGGGCCGTGAGGTGACGGTAGCCGAGGTGCAGTTTGCGGCGCTCGAACGAGGTTTCCAGCCGCAGCAGGCCGGCCATGGCGTGACGCGTGCCCTCGGCGTCAATGAGCCCTTCGCCCAGCACCATGTAGCCGCCGCATTCGCCGTAGACCGGCGTGGTTTCGGCCGCCTTGCGCAGGGAGGGCAGGAAATCTTGCGTTTGGGCCAGGGTGCCAGCGTGCAACTCCGGGTAGCCACCGGGCAGGAAGATGAAATCGGCCTGCGGTACGGGATCGTCATTGAGCGGGGAGAAGACCAGAAGCTCGGCCCCCGCCTGCCGCCAATCCGACAGCATATGCGGGTAGGAGAACCCGAAGGCGCGGTCGCGGGCCACGGCGATACGCTGCGCGGGGGGCGGCAGCGGCAGGGCGGCCCCCTTCGGCACGGCGCTTTGCGCGGCAAGGTGCAGGAGGGCGTCCATGTCCAGATGCGCGGCCATGGTCTCGGCGGCGGTGTCGAGGAAGGTTTCGAGGTCAGGGCGTTCCTCGGCCTGTTCGAGCCCGAGGTGGCGTGAGGGTTGGCTCAGCGCCCTGTTGCGCGGCACGGCGCCAAGGATGGGCGTGTCGGGCAGGGCGCGGCGCAGCATGTCTTCGTGCCGGGGGGAGCCCACATTGTTGAGGATGACACCGGCCACCTGTACCTTCGGGTCTAGTGAGGTGAACCCTTTGACAATGGCCGCGACCGAGCCTGCCATGCGGGCGCAGTCGATGATCAGGACCACCGGCAGGCCAAGGATGCGGGCAAGGTCGGCGGAGGACCCCTTGCCATCGGGCGGTGCGCCGTCGAAGAGGCCCATGGCCCCTTCGATCAGCAGGCATTCCCCCGGCTCATGCGCCGCAAGGCTGCGCAAGCGGTCGGGCGTCATGGCCCATGCATCAAGGTTTACGCACTCCCGCCCGGTGGCGGCGGCGTGAAACCGGGGGTCGATGTAATCGGGGCCGGATTTGGCGGAACGGACGGGCAGCCCCCGTCGCGCGGCGGCGCGCAGGAGCCCGAGCGTGACGGTGGTTTTGCCGCTGCCCGAGGCCGGGGCGGCAAAGATCAACCCGCCCATGTCTCAGGCGCTTTCGGCCGGACGCCCCCGGCCCAGCGGATCAAGGTTGCGCGGCGGGTCGCCCGCGATCATGCCTTGCCAGTCCAGCACCTGCCGCATCAGGACCGAGCGACCGACACAGAGGATCGCCGGAGGCTCCAGCCCGCTTTGGGCGATGTCTTGGGCCATGCTGCCGAGGGTGGTTTCCAGAACCTCCTGCGCGCCGGTGGTGGCCGCGCAAACCACGGCGCAGGGTTCGGATGCGGGGCGGCCTGCGTCGAGAAGCGAGGTGGCGATACGCTCCACGTGCTTCATGCCCATGTAGATCACGATCACCTGGCTGCCCTTGGCGATCGAGGCCCAATCGAGGGAAGAGGGCGTTTCGCCCGATTGGTCATGGCCGGTGACGAAGGTCACCGACTGGTTCACGTCGCGATGGGTGACCGGGATGCCGGCATAGGCCAGCCCGCCGATCCCGGCGCTGATACCGGGGATGATACGGACGGGCACCGAGTGCTGCACCAATGTCTGCGCTTCTTCCCCGCCCCGGCCAAAAACGAAGGGGTCGCCGCCCTTGAGGCGCAGCACCCGTTTGCCTTCGCGTGCCAGGTCGATCAGTCGAAGGGAAATGTCGCGCTGAATGGCCGAAGGTTTCCCGCCGCGTTTGCCGGCATAGATATGCTCGGCCTGCGGGGCCCATTCGAGGATCGCCTCCTGCACCAGCGCGTCATAGATCACCACATCCGCCTGCCGCAGGGCATTGACCGCATGCAGGGTCAAAAGCCCCGGGTCGCCGGGGCCTGCTCCGCACAGCCAGACCCAGCCGGGCAAGAGCTCGGGCCATTGGCCCGTGGGAAGGGGGAGTGAGTCGGTCATGCCCTTTTATGCCGCGTGTCTTTGCAGCGGGGAAGGCCGAGGGCGACCTATTCCGCCGGATTTCGCGTCATGTTGGTCGGATGTCATGACGGGGAGAGGGCGAATTTGCCGTTTGCCATGACCGGTGCCGTGCCTATAGTCCGGGCTGATATGGCCCGCAAACCCGATACCCCCCTACGCCGTGGCTGGACCACGGGCGCCTGCGCCACCGCCGCGACACGCGCCGCGCTTTTGGGGCTTTGGGGGCAGGGGCGGCCGGATACGGTGCAGATCACCCTGCCGAAGGGCGAGACGCCTGTGTTCGAACTGGCCCATTGGGATCAGGGCACGGATTGGTGCGAGGCCGGGGTCATCAAGGATGCGGGCGATGACCCGGATGTGACGCACGGGGCCTTGGTGATCGCGCGGGTTTCGGCCTCGGGTGGTGGCGTGCGGTTCAAGGCGGGTCAGGGCGTGGGGCAGGTGACCATGCCGGGCTTGCCGATCCCACCGGGGGAGCCTGCGATCAACCCGGTGCCGCGCGAGATGATGAAGGGCGTCGTGCACGATCTGGCGCAGGAGTTGGGGCAGGTTGCCAATATCACGATAGAAATATCCATCCCCAAGGGGGCCGAACTGGCCCGCCAGACATGGAACCCCCGTCTTGGTGTGAAGGGCGGATTATCGATTCTGGGCACCACCGGGATCGTGCGGCCCTTTTCCTGTGCCGCCTGGATCGCCTCCATTCATCGCGGGATTGATGTCGCCCGCGCCCAAGGGCTGCGGCATGTGGCGGGCTGCACCGGGGCGACCAGCGAAAAAACCGTGCAGGCGCTTTACGATCTGCCCGATCACGCCATGCTGGACATGGGCGATTTCGCGGGGGGATTGCTCAAGTATCTGGCCAGGCATCCGGTGCCGCGGATCACCATCGGCGGCGGCATCGGCAAGATGACCAAGCTGGCCCAAGGCGCGCGCGATTTGCACTCGGGGCGCAGTCAGGTGGATTTCCCGGCCTTGGCCCAAGCGCTTGGGAATGACGAGTTGAAGTACATGAATACTGCCTTGCAAGCCTATGAAAAAATTGGAGAACCCATGGTAGAATGGGTGGCGCGCGAAGCGCTGGAACAGGTCCGGTCCATGCTGCCCGATGGGGTCGGGGCCGATACCGTAGTGATCGACCGCGAGGGGCGGATCATCGCAAGGGCGGGTGTATGACGCTGTTGTTGCTGGCCGGGACGGGCGAGGCACAGGCCATTGCCAAGGGCCTTGCCGAACGCGGAATCGCGGCCATCGCCTCGCTTTCGGGGGCGACCCGGTCACCGCGCGCCTTGGACCTGCCCACGCGTGTTGGCGGGTTTGGCGGAGCGGATGGGTTTCGCGCCTATCTGGACGAGGCCGGGATCACCGCCGTTCTGGACGCCACGCACCCTTTCGCGCACCGCATTTCACACCGGACGGCCACGATTTGTGGTGAGAAGAATATTCCCTATTGCCAAGTGCTTAGGCCGGAGTGGCAGCCCGAACCGGGGGACGACTGGACCTTTCTGGAGAATGAGGCGGCGGCGGCGGGGCATATCACGCCGGGCGCAACCGTCTTCCTAGCCACAGGGCGGCAAGGCCTTGACCGTTTCGCCAACCTGTCCGGGTGCCGCCTGATCTGCCGGGTGATCGACCCGCCGGACCGGGATTTTCCTTTTCCCAATGGTCGGTTCCTGATCGGGCGACCGCCGTTTTCGCTGGAGGACGAGGTCCGGGTGTTCACGGATCTGGGCGTGGAGTGGCTGATTGCGAAGAACGCGGGCGGCGCGGCATCGCGCACGAAACTCATGGCCGCGCGGGAACTTGGGATCAAGGTTGCCATGATCAACCGGCCGCCACAGCCCGATACCCCCAAAGTGAGAACGGTGGAGGAGGCCCTGGCTTGGGCGGAGGCGGTGTAATGGAAATAATTATCCATTCATATCAGGATGTTGCAGAGGGCCTTTCACACCTGACTTCAACCTGTCCCCGGATGGCCCATGCACAAAACCTCACCGGGCCCTTGCCGCTGCGCCGCCGCCCGGACGGGTTTTCCCAACTGCTGAGCGCGATCGTCAGCCAACAGGTAAGCGTCGCCGCCGCGCGCGCGATCTGGAGCAAGATGCAGGCCGCCCGCCTGACGGGGCCGCGCAAGGTGCTCTGGGCCAGCGAGGAGGCGTTGCGCGGCGCGGGCCTGAGCCGCCAGAAGGCGCGCTATGCCAAGGCGCTGGCCGAGGCGCGGATCGACTACAAGGCCCTGCGCGAGGCCCCTACCGGGGAGGTCGTGAAAACCCTGACCGAGGTGCCCGGCATCGGCGTCTGGACCGCCGAGATTTACGCCATGTTCAGCCTTGGTCGTGCCGATGTCTTCGCGCCCGGCGATCTGGCCCTGCAAGAGGCCGCGCGGCTGCTTTACGACCTGCCCGAGCGCCCGCGCGAAAAGGACCTGCGCGAGATGGCGATGGTTTGGAGCCCGTGGAGATCGGTTGCGGCCCGGCAGCTCTGGGCCTACTACCATGTGGCAAAGGACAGGGAAGGGATCAGATGACACGCGTACTTCAATCGGGGCGCAAGGGCCCGCATTCCGGCACCACGCGGTCGGTGGTGGTGTTCCTGCACGGCTATGGGGCCAACGGGGCCGACCTTCTGGGGCTGGCGGATGTCTTGGGCGAGCACCTGCCCGATACGCTTTTCGTGGCCCCCGACGCGCCCGAGGAAATCCCGATGATGCCGGGCGGGTATCAATGGTTCCCGATCCCGTGGATCGACGGCTCGAGCGAGGAGGAATCCGAACGCGGCATGATGGCCGCGGTGGATGACCTGAACGCCTATCTCGACGCGCTGATGGTGGACGAGGATGTGCTGCCCGAACAGGTGGTTCTCTTCGGATTTTCCCAAGGCACGATGATGGCCCTGCACGTCGCCCCGCGCCGCGAGGACGAGGTGGCGGGGATCGTCGCCTTTTCCGGGCGGTTGTTGCGGCCTGAATTGCTCAAGGACGAGTTGCAATGCCGTCCGCCGGTCTTGTTGGTACATGGCGATGCCGATGACGTGGTGCCACCGCAATCCTTGCCGGAAGCGGCCGAGGCGCTTCAGGATGCGGGCTGGCAGGATGTTTATGCCCATGTGATGAAGGGCACCGGCCACGGCATCGCCCCCGATGGCCTTCAGGTGGCACTGGCCTTCATGCGCGATAAGCTGGGGCTTTGAGAAAAACGCGCGGAATCAATATGATACCGCGCGTTCTTCAGGTTGTTTCAGTGGTGCGAACAGGGCCGCAAGGCGCGGGGCCTCAGCCCAGCTTGCGCAGGCGTTTGAACAGGCTTGACGTATCCCAACGCCCGCCGCCCATCTTCTGGACGTCCTTGTAGTATTGATCCACCAAGGCGGTGACAGGCAGCGACGCGCCGTTTTCATTGGCCGTGGCAAGGCAAATCCCCAGATCCTTGCGCATCCAGTCTACCGCGAAGCCATGCTCGAATTCATCGTCCAGCATGGTCTCGTAGCGGTTCGCCATTTGCCAGCTTCCGGCGGCGCCCTGGCTGATCACCTCGACCACGGCACGGCCATCCAGCCCCGATTTCTCGGCGAAATGCAGCGCCTCGGACAGGGCCTGTACCAGTCCGCCGATGGCGATCTGGTTGCACATCTTGGTCATCTGCCCCGCGCCCGACTCGCCGATCCGGCGGCAGAGCTTGGCATAGATCTCCATCACCGGCAGGGCGGCGTCGAAGGCCGCCTGATCGCCGCCGCACATGATCGAAAGCTGGCCGTTCTCGGCCCCGGCCTGACCGCCCGAGATGGGCGCATCGACGAAATTCAGACCCGCCGCCTTGGCCGCGGTATACATTTCTTCGGTGACCTTGGCGGAAACGGTGGTGTGATCGACAAAGATCGCCCCCTTTGTCATCCCGTCAAAGGCCCCGTCCGCGCCGGTGCAGACGCTGCGCAGGTCATCGTCATTGCCCACGCAGGCCATCACGAAATCGGCGCCCTCGGCGGCCTCACGCGGGGTGGGGGCCATGCGCCCGCCATGTTCTTTCACCCAAGATTCGGCCTTTGCGGTGGTGCGGTTGTAAACACAGACGTCATGGCCTGCCGCTTGCAGGTGGCCCGCCATCGGATAGCCCATCACGCCAAGGCCAAGGAATGCCAGTTTCGTCATCATCTCTCCCCTTTTCATTGTCTCGCCCCGGATTTCTGACTATCCCACACGGGGATGCAAGGGTAAACAAGGGCGCGTGCATGGCTGGTCTCTTTCGGTGGTTGCTGCGGATCGCAGGGGGGATGATCGTTTTGGCGGTCGTGGCGGTCGCGGTACTTTATTTTCTTCTGTCGCGCTCATTGCCCGACTACGACAAGACCCTGAGCGTCGAGGGGATCACCGCCCCGGTCGAGATCGTCCGCGACAACGCCAACGTGCCGCATATCTTTGGCCAGAGCGATCGCGACACCTTCTATGGCCTCGGCTATGCCCATGCGCAGGACCGGCTATGGCAGATGGTGATGCTGCGCCGCACGGTGCAGGGGCGCCTGTCCGAGGTCTTCGGCCCCCGGACCGTCAAGATAGACAAGACATTGCGCCGGTTCGGCCTGTACCGTCTGGCGCGCGAATCGGTAGAGGCGCAGGATGCCCGGACCCGCGCCGCGCTCGATGCCTATGCCGCGGGCGTCAACGCCCGCCTGCAAGAGATCAACACCGAGGCGCTGGGCCGTGGCGCACCCGAGATGTTCATCTTCAACGCCCCCGTGGCCCCGTGGCAACCCGCCGATTCCATCGCCATTATCAAGTTGATGGCGGTGCAATTGTCCTCGCATCTGGAAAACGAGGTGCTGCATGCCCGGGCCTCACTGGCACTCGATGATCCTGAGCGGCTGAAAGACATCATGCCCGTCGCCCCCGGAAGCGGCATCGCCGCCCTGCCGGAATATGCCGCGCTGTTCCCCCATGCGGGCGAAACCCGCATGGCGCAGGCGGCAGATGTGACCGACCACCCGCTGTCTCCGTTCAAGAAACGCGCCTTCGCCGGGGCCTCCAACGCCTGGGCGGCGGCGCCCGCGCGCTCGGCCTCGGGGGGCACGCTTTTGGCCAATGACCCGCACCTTGGGTTTTCCGCGCCCGCGATCTGGTATCTGGCGCGGCTGGAGCTGGAGACAGGTGGGGTGATCGGCGGCACCATCCCCGGCGTTCCGGCCGTCATGACCGGACGCTCGGCGAAAGTTGGTTGGGCGGTCACCTCGTCCTACATGGATGATCAGGACCTCTATATCGAGAAACTCAACCCCGAGAACCCGCAGGAATACCTGACGCCCGAGGGCTACAAACCCTTCCGCACCGAACGCTCCATCATCCGGATCAAGGATATGGACCCGGTCACGCTGACCCTGCGCTGGACGGAAAACGGCCCCGTCCTGCCCGGCTCGCATTACGATCTGGCCGAGGTCACGCCGCCGGGGCATGTGGCCTCACTGGCTTGGACGGCGCTGTCGCCGCGCGACACCACCATGACCGCGGCCATGGGGCTGATGCGGGCGGGCTCGGTCGATGACGCGCTGGAGGCCGGGCGGCTTTACGTGACGCCCTCGCAGAACCTCACGCTGGTTGATAAAGACCAGATCGCGATGAAAACCATCGGCGCCATGCCGCGGCGCCATGCCGAGCATGAAAGCCGGGGGCGTATGCCCTCGCGCGGCTGGATTCGCGAAAACCGCTGGCAGGGCGTCAGCCCGTTTTCCGCCAATCCCGAATTCCGCGACCCGGCGGGGGGCTTGTTGGGCAATACCAACAACAAGACCGTCGACCGGCCCTTTCCTCTGCACGTCAGCTATCTTTGGGGGGATACACAGCGCGTCTATCGTTGGCGCCGCCTGATGCAAAGCCGCGAGGTGCACACCCGCGACAGTTTCATCGAAGCGCAGCTCGATACCGTCAGTTTCACCGCCCGGTCGCTTCTGCCGCTGATCGGGGCCGACCTTTGGTTCACCGGCGAGGCCGCGCCCGAAGGCACGCCACAGCGCCAACGCCAGCGGGCGCTTGAACTGCTGTCGGAATGGAACGGCGAGATGAACGAACACCTGCCCGAGCCGCTGATTTATGCCGCATGGCTGCGCGCGCTTCAGGAACGGCTGATCCGCGACGACCTCGGGCCGCTGGCCGATGAGTTCAACCACCCCGACCCGCTGTTCATCGAACGGGTCTACCGGCAGAAGGACGGCGCCGAGGCATGGTGCGATGTCAAGCAATCCTCACCCGTCGAAACCTGCACCGATATTGCGCGCATGGCGCTGGACGATGCGCTTGTCTGGATCAATGAAAACTATGGCACGGCGCTGGAATCCCTGCGTTGGGGCGATGCGCATCAGGCCACGCATGACCATAAGGTTCTGGGCGAGGTGCCGGTGCTGCGCTATTTCGTGAACATCCGGCAAAGCACCTCGGGCGGCGACAACACCCTGTTGCGGGGGCGGACCAGCGGGCAGGATCCCGATCCGTTCCAGAACGTCCATGGCGCGGGCTATCGCGGGGTCTATGATTTCGCCGATCCCGACAGTAGCGTCTTTATCACCTCGACCGGGCAATCGGGGCATTTCCTGTCACGTCATTACGACGACATGGCCCAACTGTGGCGGCGGGGCGAATACATCCCGATGTCGCTTGACCCCGAACTGGCCCGCGCGGCCTCGGTCGGGGTGACGGTCTTGCAGCCGGTGGAATAGGCGCCGCTTGCCGCGGTGCGCTTGCACGACTGTCTGTCACGGACTGCTGTCCCAGACGGCCATATGCGCCGGGGCCGGGAAGGCGACGGACCCATCGCTTGCGGCGAACCGGCCCAATTGCTTTTCCGCCGCCGCGACCAGGGCTTCGAAACCGGCATCGTCGATGTAATCGGCAAGGGTCCAGCCACGAACATCCATGCGCACCCAATCGCGGATTGAGGCAAATCGCGCTGTCCCGGTCATTGTGGTTACATTCGCTTTGGCCAATCCGCCGTCTTCCATAACCTGTCGCAATTCCTGCTTGTTCCCAAGGATGAATGGCGCTTGCAAGGCCGCGGCGGCCTCCTTTCCGAACATGGCTGCGATCAGTTCGATCATGTCTGCATATCCCGGAGAGTTGGCAACATCATCCCATACGGATAAGGCTATTCGCCCATCCGGGCGAAGCACGCGCATCATCTCGTCCAGTGCTTTTTTCCTGTCGTCGAAGAACATCAGGCCGAACTGGCAAAGGACCGTGTGGAATGTGTCACCGGCATAAGGAATCCCTTCTGCGACGGCCTCAACCCATTCTATCCCCGGTGCCCGCGAACGTGCGACATCGAGCATCCCCTGATTACGATCGAGGCCGACAATGCGCCCTTTCCGGGCCATGCGCCTCGCGGCTTCCCGCGTTGTCGCGCCTGTCCCGCAGGCAACGTCCAGCACGTCGTGCCCCGGCTGAATGTCAGCCGCGTCGCAAAGCGGCCCGGCCCATTGTCCGAACAGGGCCGGAACAAAGAATTCGTCATAGATTTCGGCGGCAGATTTGGAAACCTGCCCGGCAGTTGCGGCATTCGTTGTCATGGTGACACCCGTTAGCTTGGTTAAGATCGCCTTCAGCGTGACGCAATCCGCCCGTAGTGTTATAGTCTTGAATCTGTAGCAAACTGGGGGACGAAACATGAAGTCCTATGGTCAGTTTTGCCCTGTCGCCAAAGCGGCCGAACTTTTTTGTGAACGCTGGAATGCCCTTATCATTCGTGATCTGGCGTCCGGGCCGCGCCGATTTTCCGAATTGCAAAGGGGGGTTCCCCTGATGTCCCCGTCGCTTCTGTCATCGCGGTTGAAGTGGCTCATCGCAGAAGGCGTGGTCGCGCGGCACGGTATGGGCGGCAAGCACTCGGGTTACGCCCTTACCGAAGCCGGTCGGGAATTCGCTCCTCTGGTCGAGGCTCTGGGCATCTGGGGGCAACGCTGGACCCGCCGTGAACTCAAGGCGCATGAAATCGATCTGGGGCTGCTGGTCTGGAGCTTGGAGAGTTCATCCAATCCGCAAGCATTCGGTCCGAGGCGTTGCCTTATCCGGTTGGAACTGACCGACCAGCCCAAGGCGAAACGGTGGTGGTGGTTCCTGAATCAGAAAGGCCGTTGCGAACTCTGCGTTGACGATCCGGGCGGAGATGTGAACATCTACCTCGCCTGCACGCTACCGGACGCGATCTATATCATCCGTGGCGACCTTGCCCCGGCAACGGCGCTTGGAACGGGGCGGCTTGAGTTGCTCGGAGACGGTTGGGCAACAAGGGCCTTCGATGAATGGCTCAACCTCGGGCCACTGACAAAGATTCCGTCGCGCCGCCCGGACGCAAAGCCCGGTTAATCGGCTTAAGGCGGCGCAGGTTATCCATTTCGGCTTGCCCGGCGTCAGAGGGCGTCGCCATTCCCGCCGCTTATGCCGGGCCTCACCCCAAATAAGGCGCCGGATCGACGGAGTCGAAGCCCTCGCGCACTTCGAAGTGCACGGCGGCGGTGCCGTCGCGGCGTATCTCGGCGAGCTTGTCGCCGCGCCCCACGCGGTCGCCTTTTTTTACCGCCACGTTGGCGACGTTGGAATAGACCGTCAGCAGGTTGTCGGGGTGCTTGACCACGATGATCGGGATACCGTTGGTATCCTCGGTGATCGCCGCCACGACGCCATCGGCGGCGGACCTGACCGATGTGCCGGGGCGGGCGGCAATGTCGATGCCGTCGTTCTTGCCCTTGGCATATTCACGGATGATATCGCCGCGAACCGGCATGGCCATACGCGCGTCGCTGCTTGCCGTCTGGGTCTGGCTTGTGCCCAGATCGGGGGCGGCGGTGGTTTCCACCGGCTTGGCGGCGGGTTGGGTGTTATCCTCGGGCAGAGGCGTCGAGGCGCTGGGCGGCTCGGGCGTGGGAGAGCCCGTGCCCGGGGCGGGCACGATGGCGCTTGAGGGCTCCTCGTAGGGTTCTGTCTCTTCCCCCGGCAGGGCCACGGGGATCAGCAGGTATTGCCCCTCGCGCACCGCGAAATCGCTGCCCAGCCCGTTCCATTCGGCCAGGCTGCGTACGGATACGTCATAAAGCCGCGCGATGGTATAGGCGGTCTCGCCGCGTTCGACCTTGTGGCGCACGGGTTCCGCCCCGGTCTGGGCCGGGGGCAGGGTGCTGCTTTCCACGCGCTGGGCATCGGCCTCGTCGATGGCATTCCCGGCAAGCGAGGTGATATCGACGCCCTCGGGCGGTTGGATCGGTCCGCCCGCAGGCTCGGCCACCCGCGAGGGCAGGGCGACGATCTCGCCCTTGCGCAGGCGGTCGCCGGTCTGAATGCCGTTGAAACGGGCGATGTCCTGTGCATTGCCGCCGATCCGGGCGGCAAGGCTGGCCACGGTGTCACCGCGCCGGGCGACGGCCACCTGGTAACCGGGGTAGGAAATGATCCCGCGCTGGTCGGCGGCTGGCCGCTCGGCGGTGGCCGTCCGCGCCGCATCTGCGGTGTCCAGACGTCCGCCGATCCCGCCGCGCAGGTCAAAATCGAGCGGCTCGTCACAGGCGGCCAGCATCAGGCAGGCGGCAGATCCCGCAAATAGGGGCAGGGGGCGAAAGGAAAGGGTCATCTCGATCTGGTCCTCATCATCTGCCCCTTGTTGGCCGGGGCCTTGTTCAATCGTTTACGTCGCTCAACTGTCGCGCCCCAGCCCTTCGACCAGCGGCACGAACCGTACGGGGCGCAATTCGTCGTAATCGAACCCGTCCTCGTGCCGGGTGACGCGGATCAGGCTTTGCACGGTGTCCGACTGCCCCACCGGCACCACCATGATACCGCCGATTTTCAATTGCGCCAATAGGGGGCCGGGCGGGTCTTCGGCGGCGGCGGTCACGATGATCCGGTCAAAGGGGGCCTGATCGGGCAGGCCGAAACTGCCGTCGGCGGTGACGGCGGTGATATTGGTCAGGTCCATCTGGCGGAAAATCTCGCCCGCCTCGCGCACCAGCCGCTTGTGCCGGTCCACGGTATAGACCCGGCGGGCCAGCTGGCTGAGGATCGCCGCCTGATAGCCCGAACCGGTGCCGACCTCCAGCACCTTGTCCCGCGGGCTGACCTTGAGCGCCTGGGACATCAGGCCCACCACCGAGGGCTGCGAAATCGTCTGCCCGCAGGCGATGGGCAGGGGCATGTCCTCATAGGCGCGTTCAGCGAAATAGCCCCGGATGAACGGCCCCCGGTCGATCTTTTCCATCGCCGTCAGAACGCGCGCATCCGTCACGCCCTTGGATCGCAGGGCGAAGAGGAACTGCATCTTGCGTTCCGCGCTATCCACGTCATCCCCCGTCATTCGATCGCCGTGAGGGCCTCCATCACGTCATGCGCCGTCAGGTCCGCCCGCATCGGCGTGACCGAGATATACCCCTGAAGGTTCACATCCGCGTCCGAGCCGGGCGAGGTGGGTTGTTGCTGCGGTGCGCCGGTGACCCAAAGGAATTGCCGCCCGGAGGGGGAGCTGACCGGCTGCACACCAAAGCCCATGTCGCGGCGGAACCCCTGCCGCGCGGCCTTGATGCCCTTCACATCCGCCGATGGCACGGGGGGGAAGTTGATGTTGTAGAAGATGCCGTAATCATCCTCGGTCCAGACGCCGCGTTCCAGAAGCGCGCGCATGGTGGCAAGGCCATGACCGCGCGCCGCTTCGAACTGATCGTCCAGATCCTTGTTGGCGGGCCCGTAATACTGGCTCAGTGCCACGGCCCGCACGCCTTGCAAGGCGGCTTCCATCGCGGCGCCAAGCGTGCCGGAATAAAGCGCGTTCTCGGCCGAGTTGTTCCCCCGGTTCACCCCCGACAACACCAGATCGGGGCGCGCATCCTTCATGATGTCATGCAGGGCGGCCAGCACACAGTCGGCGGGGCTTCCCTCGGCGGCATAGCGGCGCTCGCCCATTTTAGACACCATCATGGGACGGGTGAAGGAAATGCAGTGCCCCACGCCCGATTGCTCGAAGGCCGGGGCCACGGTCCAGACCTCGCCGTCGGGGCCTGCAAGCTCTTCGGCGATCTCTTGCAGAACGCTCAGGCCGGGGGCGTTGATCCCGTCGTCGTTGGTAATGAGAATGCGCAAGGTCCTGCCCCTTTTTTCCTGCCCTTTGACGTCCTTGATGTGTAGCGACGCGGCGGCGACCCGACAAGGGACTGTGCCCCGCCGCGCGCCTCAGGTGATCTGATCCAGCAGCCGCCGCGCCTCCGCGCGCGGATCGGCCAGACCGCTGCGATCCTCGCCGGGGTGAAACCGTGCGCGGGTGGCCGTGGGCATCGCCCGTGGTTCAAGGATATGCACCCGCGGCCCGGTCTTTTGGGTCTCGGCCTGCCAACTGCGCGCCAGCGCGATCTGCGCGGCCTTTGTGGCGCCGTAGCTGCCAAAGAACTTCTCGCCGGCCTTCGGATCGTCGAAAAACAGCGCCCGGCCCGTATCGCCCAGAAGCGGGGTGATGAAGGGAATAAGCTGCCCGGTTGCGGTCACGTTCATCGCCACGGATTTTTCCCAATCCTTGGCATCCAGATGGCTTGCCGGGGAAAGCGGCGCGGCATGGACAGCGGTATGCGCCCAAAGATCAAGACCACCCCAGCGGTCATAGATCGAGCGGCACAGATGCGCCATGGCATCGCTATTGGTAATATCCATCGGCGCCAGCGTGGCTTGCCCGCCCTTGGCCTGAATGCGGTCATCCAGTTCCTCAAGCGCGCCGGTGGTGCGTGCCACGGCAACGATATGATGGGTTTCGCACAGGGCCGCGGCCAATGCCGCGCCCAATCCGCGCGAGGCACCGGTGACAAGGGCGATCTTGGTATCTGATGTGTCGGTCATGTTTGGCAAATCCCACCAGACGGGGTATAAATCAAGGGCATTCGCTTGACTTTTGCCGATGTGCAGCGAAAAAGTCGGGCAAGAAACAGGAAAACCACGGAAAGGACGCGAAACCATGCGCGATAAAGTTCTCAGCCGGGCCGTGATCGGTCAGGACACTCTTCTCAAGCAGGCGGCCCTTGTGCTGGGCGGCTCGCTCTTCATCGCCATGGCCGCGCAGGTCAGCTTTGGCTGGCCGGTGCCGATCTCGCTGCAAACGCTGGCGATCCTGACCGTAGGCCTGACCTTCGGGTCGCGCCTTGGTGCGGTGACCCTGCTGGCCTATCTGGCCGAGGGCGCGATGGGCCTGCCCGTCTTCGCCAATGGTGCAAGCACGCTGGCGCTTGTCGGCCCGACTGCCGGTTTCCTTTACGGTTTCGTCGGCATGGCCTTCCTTGCCGGTCTGGCCGTGGAAAAGGGCCTTGCCCGTGGCATCGTCTCGACCGCGCTGGTCGGCATGGTGATTTCGGCGGCACTTTACATCCCCGGTCTGGCATGGCCGGCAGCGGTTCTGGGCAAATCCATGCCCGAGCTGTGGTCATACTGGATGTCGCCCTTCCTTCTGGGCGATGCCCTGAAGGCGGTTCTGGCGGCCATGGTCGTCTGGGGCGGCTGGAAAGCCCTTGAGGCGCGCCGCGGCTAAGCCCTGCGTAACGCTTGGAAATAGAAACGCCGCCTCTGTTTGAGGCGGCGTTTTTCGTTGCGGGAGGGCGATGCGCTCAACCTACCTTGATGAAGGTGCCGTTGCGCAACTCTTTGAATGCTTCGCGCAACTCGTCTTGGGTGTTCATCACGATCGGGCCATGCCACGCCACGGGTTCCTGAATGGGGCGGCCCGTCATCAGCAGGAACCGCACCCCCTCATCCCCGGCCTGAACGGTGATCTCATCGCCTTCGCCAAAGCGGATCAGCGTCCGGTTGCCGCTCATGTCGCGGATGTTCAGCTCCTCGCCGCGATACTCTTTTTCAACCTTGATCCCCATGGGCGCACTGGCATCGCGAAAGCGCCCGGACCCGGCAAAGACATAGGCCAGTGCATTGGCCCGCGTATCCACCGGAAAGGTCTTGCGCCGCCCCGCCGGGATGGAAATATCCAGCAGCATCGGGTTTGCCGCGATCCCGTCTACCGGGCCGGTCTTGCCCCAGAACGAGCCAATGATCACCTTGACGGTGGTGCCATCCTCATCGCCCTCAATGGGAATGTCGCCTTGCGTGATGTCCTGATAGCGCGGGGTCGTCATCTTCAGTGACTTGGGCAGGTTCGCCCAAAGCTGAAACCCGTGCATCCGGCCCTGCGCATCGCCCGAGGGCATTTCCTGATGCACGATGCCGGACCCGGCGGTCATCCATTGCACGCTGCCCGGCCCAAGCTGCCCCCGGTTGCCCAAGGAGTCCGCATGCTCGACCTCACCTTCCAAAACATAGGTGATGGTCTCGATCCCGCGATGCGGATGCCACGGGAACCCCTTGGAATAAAGCCGCGGGTCGTCATTGCGGAAATCATCCATCATCAGGAACGGATCGGTCAGCGACGGGTCTTCGAACCCGAAAACCCGGTTCAGGTGAACGCCCGCCCCTTCGATATGGGGTTGCGCGGTGCTGGTGGCGGTGACGGGCCTGAAGGTCATGTGAAAAGCTCCATGCTTGGTTTCGTCAAAGGTGGGGTGTGTTGCGCGACAGGCCAAGGGCGGCATTTGCCTAGGCGCTGTGCGAGGGTGCACAGAGTGCGCCCGGCGCCGATCGGCAAGCAGACCTACGCGATTGATTGAACGAGCGACCGGAGGGCGGGACGGAGCCGCCATTAAATTCGGTAAACCCAATGTCGGCATCGAGGCTTTCGGTATGCTACTGCGTTATGCGGACAACCTAGGGGTCGCCACAAAGCCACGCTAGACCTACTTGGATCAAATGTATGGACTGTTCACGCCAAGCTTTCGGCTCGTTGCTCGAACAGCTTTCGCTTCTACAACTTCGGTATGGTACGGCAAGGAGTCGTCAAAAAGCTGATTTTGTGTGAAGTAGGCGACACGCTCATAGGGTTCGCCCCGGTTTGCGAAGTGGCAGTAAATGTGAGGGTAGCCATAATATTCGTCGCCTTCAAAATCGACATCTTCGATGTTTTCAAAAGGTATCATTCCAATTTGTAAGACTTTGAGGGCTTCGTCTTTGG
This sequence comes from Roseovarius bejariae, assembly GCF_009669325.1. Taxonomy (NCBI): domain Bacteria; kingdom Pseudomonadati; phylum Pseudomonadota; class Alphaproteobacteria; order Rhodobacterales; family Roseobacteraceae; genus Roseovarius; species Roseovarius bejariae. The sequence continues at coordinate 648,090 of NZ_SZWE01000001.1, read as the reverse complement.
TCTGCTGATCATCGTTATCGTAATCGAGGAATCGAAACTCACCTTCCCCTACGTCAACCAGCCGATTCCAATCAAAAGCAACCAAGATACCGCGATGATACGTGCCGACTAGGCCGAGGCGGAACCAAGCTGAGATACCTTTCTCCTTCTCTTTGGTCTCCGGATACTGATCCACGCGCTTTACATCGCGAATTATTACATCTGATCGAAGCTTCTTGGCAAAATGATCCCTGATATGATCCTCAAACCGAGGTTTCCACTTCTGCCTCAATTCAATCTTTTGCTGCGGCGGCATCGGCTTGAAATAGCGAAGTAGGCCGCCAACCGAGTCCTTGACCGCGCTATAGATTAAACTGCCTGTCAGCCATTCGAGCGCCAAGCCTTTGACCTTCCCTGCTCTAAACATCGCTCAGAGTCGTTATTGAGTTTTCCGCAACCGGAAAAGCCCATCAATTACCTAGGGTTTCTCGTGGTTCCGATTACGCCTAGGTGCTTTACCGATTGACCAGCCAATTCGCTCTTCGACGCGCTAACCGATATTCGCTGCATCGCAAAAAAAATGCAAGTTGGGCTCAACGCTGCCATTTTCAGCGCTGCAGAACCGTGTTGCAGCCATGGCGCACAATGTCGCCCCGTGCCGCAACCGACCCGTGTTTCGTACGACTCGTACGAAACTTTTCGCCAGCCCCCGGATTTTCGTACGAAAATACCCCCTTGAGCGTACGAGTCGTACGACAGCGCGGCCTGCTAATCCTCTTGTAACAAATCCCTGAGTGCGGCCTCGCATAGCCCAAGTTCAAGCCACTGGCAGCCCTTGCAAAGCCGGGTCAGGTCACCCGGTTTCACGCTGCTTTTCATGCGCGCCTTGGCCTCGCCCCATGTCAGGCGGTCACCGGGCCGCAGAGACAGGGCCTCGGCATGGCGTGCGTCGATTTCTTCAATCTTTTCTTGGGCTTGGCATAGGTCTCCGCGCCGCTTGGGGCAGGGGGCGCAGATGTCGTCCAAGCTGCCCACGACCTCGATTTCGGTGGCGTCGCCATCCGGCGCGCGCAGGCCATCGACCACGATGCGCGTCATGTTCCGGGTAAAGCCCTCGGAATAGCCTTTACCCTTAAACCCTTGAGAACAAAGGAAATGATGGGGCCTGAAACGTACCGGCGGCATCACTCCGCCGCTTTGATCTCGAAGCCTTTTTCGACCATATCCGAGGGGACTACCGGGTATTCCCCCGAGAAACAGGCATCGCAATACTGAGGGCAGTCGTTCTTGCGGCCCCCGGCCTCCCCCACGGCGCGGTACAGACCGTCCAACGAGATGAACTTAAGGCTGTCCACCGCCAGATGCTCGCGCATCTCGTCCTCGCTCATGGTCGCAGCCAGAAGTTTCTCCCGCTGCGGCGTGTCGACGCCATAAAAACAAGGCCATGCCGTGGGCGGTGAAGCGATGCGGAAGTGCACCTCCTTGGCGCCGGCATCAAGGATCATCTCCTTGATTTTACGCGATGTTGTGCCGCGCACGACGCTATCGTCAACAAGGATCACACGCTTGCCTTCGATCAGGGCGCGGTTGACGTTGAGCTTGAGGCGAACGCCCATGTTGCGGATCTGCTCTGTCGGCTCAATAAAGGTCCGGCCCATGTATTGGTTGCGGATGATCCCCATGGCATAGGGAATACCCGATTGCTGGCTGAACCCGATGGCCGCCGGTGTCCCGCTGTCCGGGACAGGGCAGACAAGATCGGCATCCACATGGCTTTCCTTGGCCAGTTCCACGCCGATCTGGCGGCGGGTTTCGTAAACCGACTGGCCGCCGATGATCGAATCGGGGCGCGAGAAATAGACGTGTTCAAAGATGCAGAACCGCGATTTCTGGCGCCGGAAGGGGTAGTGGCTTTCCACACCTTTATCCGTGATAACAACCATTTCGCCCGGTTCGACCTCACGCACGAAACGCGCGCCGATGATGTCCAAAGCGCAGGTTTCCGAGCTGAGCACCCAGCCATCGGCCACTTGCCCCAGAACCAACGGGCGGACGCCGAGCGGGTCGCGCACACCGATCAACTTGGTGCGGGTCATGGCGACAACCGAAAATGCGCCTTCAACACGGCGCAGCGCGTCTTCCATGCGTTCGGGGATCGTGCGTTGCAGGGAGCGGGCCATCAGGTGAATGATGCATTCGCTGTCCGAGCTTGACTGGAAGATCGACCCGCGTTCGATCAACTCGCGGCGCAGGGCCTCGGCGTTGGTAATGTTGCCGTTATGGGCAATCGCCGCGCCGCCCATGGCAAATTCACCAAAGAAGGGCTGCACATCGCGGATTTGCGCGGGACCTTTCGACCCGGCGGTGGAATAGCGCACGTGCCCGATGGCCAGCGGCCCGGGCAGGGTTTCCATCAGCGATTGCTTGGTAAAGTTATCGCGCACATAGCCGAAACGACGGGCGCTGTTGAACCCGTGGTCACGGTGATGGCAGACGATGCCACCGGCCTCTTGGCCACGGTGTTGCAGGGCATGAAGGCCTAGGGCCACGAAGTTCGCCGCATCGGTCACGCCGATCACGCCGAAGACGCCACATTCTTCCTTGAGTTTGTCGTCGTCAAAAGGATGGGCGGGGGGCATATGCTTGGACAAGGGGCAGCTCCGAATCCCGGTCTCGCTATTTGCCTCCTAGATAGTGGCTGTGACGGCGTATGTCACGAAACTATCACATGAATTGTTTGTGGCATGGGGGAAGGGGCCAGCGGGGGCCGCCCGGCGACACCGCAGAAACCCCAAGCCGGGCTTTTCGGTGCCGCCGGGTCCCCCTTGCGCACGGGGATGTGGCCGGCCAGTCCCGTGCGCAAGGGTTCAGTGCAGCGACAGGGGGCGTAGCAACAGGGTAAGCCAGTGAATATACGCAGGCTTGGAAGGCGTTTTGCGAGGACGCCCCCGCCCCATCAACTCATGGGCTTTCAGGCTGCGCATGTGGCGACCGACCTGCATGTGCCATGCCGTGTCGATTGAGCCGTCGGGGCGGTAGCGGATCGGGGTGGGTGTGACCTTTGGCATGTCGCTCTCCTGTCAATGGAATCGTATCGTCAGGATGGCCTTT